>CAKSDJ010000012.1 GCA_934445015.1 uncultured Eubacteriales bacterium
TCCAGTCAAGGCCTTCGCCTATTTCATTTTTAATTTCAGCGCCCGTAGTTGCTGTGAGCATTTTAATATCGGTATCCTTGTATTTAAACTCTGCACCGTCATTATTTGTGATTGAGAAGGGCATATTTGTAAATACATTTTCCAAGCTGTTAACCGTGTTCTTAGCGTAAGACGCTGTACGGTCGTTAATCGGGGTATCCAATACAATTGAATTTTCTATGGTGTTGTATATACGCGTTCCGCCTGAAATATTATTCACCCAACGACCGCTGTCGCCGGTTGCAAACTCAAATACGCCGCCGCTTGCCGGTGTTGTGTAGTTGCTGTAGGCTATCAGATTTGTTATGTGGCAAACTTCACTTTGGTTACCGCCGGTAACAACACCCTTATTACCGAGGTTTCCGCCGGCAGTGTTTGTTATATAGCAATTTGCAAGTTCAAACGTATCAACATTGATTGTACCGTCAACCTTATTACCGTTTGCGGATGCAAGTGAGAATGCAAAGATTGCGCCCAAGCGCCATTCGCTTTCATAATAAGAGTTTTTGATTGCAAAGTTTTTAAAGTATATGCCTGTGTTGTCTTTGCCGGCTGAGTCGGGTGTGCCGCCGTCAACGTTGTCAAACAAACCGCAATAAAGGCCCTTTGCGTACAAGCCGTAAATTGTTACACCGTTGCCGTCAAAGTTACCGTTAAATGTACCGTTGTCGCCGTCCATCCAGTTCAAGACACCCGAAAGACCGGTAAGATAATCTTTAACCGCAGTGCTGTCAGACAATAACAGCAATTCATCCGCTCTGACAACGCTTTCTTTTTGAAGAATAATCTTTGTAATGCCGTCGGCAACCTTGTAATACTTACCGGTGGTTTCATCCACTTTTGCTTTTCTTGCCAGATAGAACAGTTCTTCTGCAGAGTCAATGATTATAGGATCAGCCTCTGTACCGGTTTCGCCGTTATCAGCAAGTGTGCTGTCTGCTGTGCCGTCCCAGTAAATTACTTTGCCGGCTGTTGAATTCAAAGTGCCTGTTGCCATTGTTGGGTAACTGCCGCTTGAGCCGTATGCCCATGAATCCCAATCAAAGTTGGGGCAATTTGTCTTAGCATCAGAACCCATAGCGTCGGCAGCAGAGATTTTATAAATTGCCAGATTGTTCATTGAATATGTTACAGATGTTGCATTTGCACCGTAGAACTCTAACTTTGTTGTGCCGTCGCCGTTAACGGTTGTAACGGTTTTAAAAAGTTTTGAAGTGGCACCTGTGTTGGTCCAGTCCTGATTTTCAATGGTCATATCAACCATATTTGTATATACGTTTTCATATTTACACTGGTTCCAACCTGCCCATGAGTGGTTCATAGCATAAGGAGCGGTATCCAAAACGATAGAATTTTTAACCGTGGTGTTTACCGCAGAATCGTTGCGGTTCATAGCGCCCCAAAGGCCGTAATTTATGCTGTAAGCTTTTTCGTGCGCTTTTTCACCTCTCCAAGTGAGTGCATACTCGGTATGTGTAGCGCTGTTGCCGTAAATAAGGCAGCCGTCAATAATTGCTTTGCAGTCGCCGCATGAGCCGAACAGTACGCCGCCGTAGGTTATGGAATCATTAAGGCGGTTTGCAATTACAACGTTGTTTGCAATCTCACAATTTTCAATCGTAAGAGTTGCTGTTGTGCTTGTAAAGCTGCAAATAACTGCAGCAGCGTCACCCCAAGTATAACTGTTCTTTACAGCGGTGTTTTTAACTGCTATGTCGCCGCCTGCACCTGAGAACAAACTGTTTAACAAAGTGTATGAATTGCTGTACAAGCCGTAAATTGTTGCACCGTTGCCGTCAAACGTGCCGGCAAAACCGGTATTGTTGCCCGAGGGTTGAACCCAATTTTTAAGAGACGACTTATTGGCTTCATAATAAGTTTTAACGGTGTCTTTATCCGAAAGAGCTATAATTGCTTTTGCAACGTCGCCTTCAGGCTGAAGAACAATTGCGCTGATGCCGTCTGCAACTTTATATGTTTTGCCTGCCGTATCGCTGTTAGCGTTTTTGGCAATGTATGCAAGTTTTTCGGCGCTGTCTATAACATATACGCCGTCGCTGCCTGCGGTAGGAGCGGTAAGTGTTGAACCGTCCCAATAAACTGTTTTGCCTGAAACGCCCGAGCCGTCATAACCCTGTGCAAGGGCTGCCTTTGCGGCTGCGCCGTAGTTGATTACGGCTGCGGCTATGTTTTTATCGGCTGTTTTTTGTGCCTCGGTTGCATCGGCGGTGTAATAACCTTCACCGCTTAAAACCGCTGTTGCATAATCTTTTACAGAAATATTTTCTGTTTTACCCCATAATACCGAATTGCCGTCTGAGTAAACAGCAGTAGCCAAAAGCACTTTGTCAATATCGCGTGCCGAAAGACCCGATACTGTGTACATAACTGCGCTTTCCGATAAACCTTCACCTGCTTTTGAAGATGCAACAGGTGTGATTTTTTTGATAAGGCTTAAATCCGGATCTGTAACATAAAGTACAGGAGCAATGTCTGCAGATGCCGGCTCATAATGGAAGTTGACGTCAAAGTCGCCGCCTGCGTTATAAGTAAGGTTAACAGCCGCAAGTTTAAGCGATTTGCTTGACTTGCTGCTTATTGTTCCAGTGGATTTTGCAAATACGGGGTAAGAACCGCTCTTACCGGTGCTCCAAACTTCGCTGCCGTTTGCGGTGTTAAGTGCAGATACAATACCTGCCGCCTTGTCGCCAAGCAAGTCAGAATCGGCAACTTCGGTCACACCTTGATGCGTAAAGTTTTTAACTTCTTTCCACCCATTGCTGTAATAATAGTTATCTGCCGGATATGTGTCGGTGTATACATTTTCAAACGGATGATTATTATGATATGCACCATACCCGAAATTATATTGTGTAAACGGTGCAGCGCCCAATATAATTGAATTTTTAATTGCGTTTGTATTTGCACCGCTTGGCGAAGAGAAGTTACCAAAGAGCGATAAATTGTAACCTGTGCTACCATCTGGCATTTCAATTCCTGTATTAACGGCAATATTTCCATAAACCAGGCAATTGTCAACGTTTACCGTGCGCCACAGATTACCCGCCATAACACCGCCACAGGAAACTTTTTCACCACTGTTCGCTGTTGTGGATATGTAATTGTTTGCAACAATAACTTTTTCAAATGAAATTGTGCCATCGCCGTTTCTTGCGTGTGATGTTAACGCACCGATGTTGTTGCCCGTTGCCAAATAAGAATTTTTAACCGCTACATTGCTGATTACAGCGCCGCCGCCCGTTACCGGGAAAAGGCCCGAGTACTGGTCTTTGCGCCAGTCGGTGTATTTTGCGTAATCGGCATACATACCGTAAATTGTTGCGCCGTTGCCGTCAAAATGACCCTGGAACGGTTTTGTTGTGTTGTAAGCAGAAGTAACCCAGGTTTTTGCATTTGCAATTGTTGAGTCTTTTTCAAAATAATTTTTAACCTCGGTGCTGTCGGCAAGGTCCATAATAAAGTTGCCGATAGTTTCATTCTGCAAAACTATTGCGCTTATGCCGTCGGCTATTTTGTAATACTTGTCTGCGGTGGAGCCTTTTGCGTCGGTTGCATTTGCTATGTACGCAAGTTCTGCCGCTGAGTCGATTATAATAGGATCAGCCTCGGTGCCTGCTTCGCCGTTGTCGGCAACAGTTGCATCCTCAGTGCCGTC
Source organism: uncultured Eubacteriales bacterium (assembly GCA_934445015.1). Lineage (GTDB taxonomy): Bacteria > Bacillota > Clostridia > Oscillospirales > Acutalibacteraceae > UBA737. The sequence continues at coordinate 3,716 of CAKSDJ010000012.1, forward strand.
CCAATAAATCACGTTGCCTTCTGACACAGGAGCCGAAGTAGGAACAACCTGATAATAAAAACGCTCGCCGCAACTTGAGCAAACTGCATTTTTATAAACCGAATAACCCTCAACCGCGTCTGTTTTTACAAGCACGCTTTCTGAGTCAATTGTAACACTGCTGTGACTGCACGCCGATTTAGCTACAGTAACCGATGAGGTGCCGTTACGGGTAAAGTCGGTATAAACCGTTGAACCGTCTGAATTTGAAAACTCAAGATCCTTTAAATATACGGCGTAACTTTCGCCCGCTGTCGCCGTACCGGCAGCAAATTTAAATTCAAGCCTTAGTGTCAAGGTTGAATAACCCACATCAGGATTTTCAACAACAACCGCTGCAAGATTATCAGCATTGAGTTCATCAGCAGATTGACTGATTTGAAAATCGTCTGCACTGAAAGAACCTGACGCCGGTGTACCGCCTATTGCGGTGACCGTTACGCTGCTGAAGCAGTCTTCGGCGTTGTTGGGGTTACCTGTTTTGCTGATGGTAAATTTACCGGCTTTTACAGCTTCAGGTAAAGTGAATGTTGCGTCAGCGGTTAGGGTTGTATGGTCGCTTGAAATGTCGATTACAGTTTCATACGACGCATCGGACGCTGCATTAGCCGTAACCAAGCAACCGAAAACCGTGGCGGAACAAATTGCCAATACCATAAGCACTGAAACAAGTTTGTTCAACGTTTTGTTTTTCATAGTCTCTCAATCTCCTTTTTCAGATACAATTTTATTATATCTTATGCCGGAAAATGCCCGAAAATTTTCAAGCCCGCTTATGCAGCAGCAGGCAACGGGTATATGCAGTATGGGTATAACCCGACAAATTTACTACTATATAGTATCATAAAAACATACGGATTGTCAACAGAATTTATTAAATTTTTTTAATTTTTTTAACAATAGTTATTAAATGTAAGCAAAGTCAAATAAAAAATAAAGTATTTAAAAAGCACCTTTTACAAAGCTTTGATTGTAAAAAGGTGCTTGATTTTTTATTATTTTTTTTGCAATGCTTTTTGCAGGCGTATGTCATCGCCTATAAACTTTTCGCTGTTATATTTAAAAAGCCTTGACGCCACGCGCGGTGTATATTTTGCTGCGATTTCACCCATATTAAGGTTTGTATTTATTATTACGGGTTTGCCGCTCAGGTCACGGGTGTTTATTATATTGTAAAACAGGCTTTGTATGTAGGGCGACACAAACTCGCCGCCTAAGTCGTCAATTACAAGCAGGTCGCAATCTATTGCGGCGTTGTAAGCGTTGTTTGTGCGGCGTTCAAAGTGCTCGGTTTCCATCTCGCTGAAAAGGTTATATGCGGCGCCGTATATAACGTTAAATCCGCGGTTTAAAAGTTCATATACCATTGCGAGCGTAAGGTGAGTTTTGCCGAGGCCCGTGTTGCCCATAAACAAAAGACTTTCGCTTTTTTGCGGATCAAAATTTATAACGTACTCGCGGCACATTTTAAATACGCCGGTCATATATTTGCGAGGATTTGAGCCGTCGTCCGATCTCTGCGGATAATAATTAAGGTCAAAGTTTTCAAAACGGCAATTTTCAAGCGGAAGCGACGCCGACAGATTTTGAATCAAAATATTTTTTGCGGCGGTATGTATGCAGTCGCAGATTTTACCGTTTACATAGCCCGTGTCTTTGCACTTCGGACAACAGTACGTTATATCCGATACGTTTGCGGTTTTAAGTATTTCGCTGCGGCGGCTTGAAAGAGCGGTCATTTCTGTTTTTAGTTTGTTGAGCGTTGCCGCGTCACCCGACAGAGCAACCGTAGCAAGGGTTGCGCCGAGTTTTGACAAATCCTGATTTAATTTTGCAAATTCTGCGTTATTTTGCGACAATGTTTTCAATGAATTTTCAAAATTCGCCTTTTTTTGCGCAAGCGACTCTTTTTGCTTTTCAAAGGCTTTTGCATAACTTTGTTCACGCGTCATAGAACCGCACTAATCCTTTCTGTTGATTTTTTCATTTAACATTTTTTCATACAAGTCAAGATTATAACCGGCAAAATCATTTTTTGTGTTTTGCTTTTTAGAATTTTCGGATTTTTTGCCGTTTGCAACGTCATCAGTCTTTTTGTAACCTGCCTTATACCACGACTCTAAAATTTTTGACACATAGGGCATACTCAGTTTTGTTTTTGAGTCTACACAGGCGTCATAAGCCGCTTTTAACATTTCAGAGCTCATTTGCCATTCATTTACCCACAGGTTGCATAACTCAAGTTCACGCTCGCTGGGATTACGCTTTTCGATTCCGAAAACGCGTTCAACAACCTGCCAGGCGAGTTTTTGTTTGGCATTTTCGGTTATGAGCGCCTCTGCCTCGGCAACCGTTTCAACACCTGATTTCAGCCAGGCGGCTGCAACTTTTTTTATAAAAGAGACATTGCACCTGCCCTCATGCGAAGCGTATTGCAGCAACAACAGAATAACCGAAACATCCATACCGCAATCGTCATAAAGCGATACTAACAGTTGGCTTTCATTTTGTTTTAAGTTTCTGCCGAATTTAATTTGAGCCTCGCGCAGTAAAAACGCCAGACGCTCATCTTCAAGTCCGCGGCGTATAACGTCTGAACGTGTAGGCAGTTCCGATGTAATAACAATATTTTTCGGAGCAGGTTCAGGCTTTGTTTCAGAATTTAATATATTGCATTGCGCCCAAAACGTAAGCGCGTCAAGCACCTCGCTTTCGGGCAGTGTCAACGCCGCCGCGATATTTGATGCGTCTATGCTGTCTGAAACGTTGCGCATAAAATAAAGCAACACTTTAAGCTGTGTGGGTGTGGCAAGTTTTAAATATTTGTCGGCAACGTCAACAGGAACGGCAAATGCATTGCCGAACACCGCAGGATTTACTTTGTATGACATTCGATTTAACTTGCCCCCCTTTTGTTTGAAATTCAGACCGACCGTATAAACCGTTTAAGTTTTGAGCCATAATCTTTATGTACATTATATATATAACGTGTGTGTTTGTAAAGCAGATAATTGAGCGATTAAAATTTTTAAAACCTTTAACGCAGTAAAAAAGGGTAAAAAACAGCCTGATGCAAAAAACATCAGGCTGTTTGTGTCGGCATCTACTTATCTTCCCGGGCAGCTGCCCGCCGAGTATTTTCAGCGCAAGTGAGCTTAACTTCTGTGTTCGGAATGGGAACAGGTGGACCCTCACCGCAATCAACACCGACTGTATTTTGCCGCACTTCTCAAGCGGCAAAAACAATTATATCAAAAAGAATTTAATTTGTCAAGTGTTTTTTTAAACTTTTTTGATTTTTTATTTGACTTCATTTAAAAGTTTTTTGTGTGAGTCAAAAAGTTCCGAAATATCGGAATATGCGTTTCGATATACCTCTATTACCGCGTCGCCGTTAAATCCGCGCTCTTTTGCGGCGGATAAAAAACGCCTGAAATCAAAGTTGCCGTTTAACGGCAGCATACAATCTTTATCGGGCGCACTGTCGCTTAAATGCAGATGCTTTATCTTATCACCGAGTTTTTCAAGCACGTCATAAGGCGAATAGCCGCCGCGTATGCTTTGCTTTACGTCAAGGCAGAACGCCGCACCGTCTCCTAAGTAATCAGCCATATCGCAAAGTGTGTCTATATTCCCTGCCCTGAAATGCACAACGTTTTCCTGCAAAAGTGTTGCACCGTTTTGCCTGACGCACTCTGCCACCTTTTGAAAGCGCTCAAAATATTCGCGGTTGTCTATTGCATTGTTTGGTTTTCCGCCGTGCATAATAATATATTTTGCGCCGAGTGTTGCAGCGATTTGGGCATAGCGTTTGTAATTTTCAATGCCCTCGGCATAGCGACGGTCATAATTTGAAAAAAGCATAAAAGACTCTGCAAGCGACATTGTTGGGTGAACCGAACATATTTGTGTGTTAAAACTGTCTTTAATACTCTTTAATTTTTGAACAAACGGTTCTTCAAGTTCGCAATTGGCATTAAAAAACACCTCGGTAATTTTTACCCCTCGCGAGGCTATTTCATATAAAGCGTTTTCGGTATACATAGGATACAGGCACGAAGTTGATATACCTATTTTCATAAAACTTCCTCCGGTGTGACAAAGACTGTTTTATTTGTGGTGTAGATTACCATTCCCGCACGGGCGCCGGCAGGTTTTTTTACATATTTTACGGGTGTATAATCGACCGGCACATTTGATGACGCGGCAGCTTTTGAATTTTTTGCAGCAAGACCTGCCGCAAACATAATTGTAGCGTCACTTAAAGGTTCGCCGCCGCAAAGCACTATAACGTGTGAGCCGTGAATATTTTTTGTGTGAAACCACATATCGTTTTTTGAAGCGATACGGGTAGTTATATAATCGTTTTGGATATTATTTCTGCCGACAAGTATGCGGTAACCCTCTTTTGAAGTGTATTCGTCAAAATGAAGTGCCTGCGCTTTGCGAACGCGCTTACCCGGTGTTTGCTTTATATAGCCGCTCTGCGAGAGTTCCTCCCGGATCTCGGCAATATCCGACAAACTCCGACATCTTGAAAGACTTTCGGAAACGGATTCCAAATAATCAATCTCTGCAGAGTCTTTTTCAATAAGGATGCCCAGCGACTGCACCGCGCCGCAACTTTTTTTATACTCTTTAAAGTATTTTGCCGCATTAGCCGCCGCCGACAGCGCGGGGTCAAGGGGTATTTCAATTTCGGCAAGGTTTTCGTCATAATAGTTCTGAACCGTTGCCTTTGCACTGCCCGACGGTATTGCGTAAATGTTTGCTTTTATAAGTTCGCCATTTATGCGAAGGTCGTCGCGGTTGCGGCTGGACGCAAGTTCCTTTTCACGGATCGCCTTGCGTTTTTTTGCCCGTGTAAGCAAATTGCCCACAAGTTTAACCGTGTCTTGCGACTGCTTATGAATACGCGACAGCAGTTCGCGCTCAAAATAAAAGGCGTCAAGCAATTCCGACGGTGTTTTAAACTGTTTTTTTGTATATAAACTGCCGTATTGCAGTATGGGCATATAGGCAAAATCCGCAGGCGCGCCGTTTTGCTTATAAAGTATATTAAAATCGCCCGACAAAAGATAGTTTTTAATGTTTTTCAAAGTATCTGCCAGCAAATTTGTATCCTTTATATCGCTTACAGGTATATCCGATTTGTATGCCGATATTGCAATCTCGCGGCACACAAGCGGAGACATACCCTGCAGCACATCAAGCAAAGCCGCTGACAGCGTTTTTGTTTTGCAGGATAAAATTTTATCGACAACGTCAGAAGTATCGGCGGTTAATATGTTTATTTTGTTTTGTGAATCGGGATATTTATACACCGCGCCCGACTGTATTATGCGGACTGATTTTTCAATATCGCTGCGGTGGACCGCGTCATAAATTCTGCCGGTGCTGTCGACAAGTATGATGTTGCTGCTGTTGCCTATAAGCTCGCAGATTATTTTAGGCGACACGCGGTCACCCATTTCATTTGAAGCGTCAAAAGTGAACTCTATTATACGCTCAAGCTCAACTTGTTTTACCGATACTATTTTTGCGGATGAAAAAACTTTTCTTGCAAGCATACAAAACATAGGCGGTGTTTCGGGATTTTCATACTTTTGCTCGGTAAAATGCACTCTCGCAACACCCGACGCGGCGCTTAAAATCAGCCGCTTTACAAATCCTTTTTTTCTTAACTGTAAAATCAGAATATCGCGCGAGGGCTGATATATTTTATCAATATGACAGCCGACGGCGCCTTGCAATTCATCTGTTACGGTATGTAAAAATCCACCGTCAAATGCCATTTTTGCCCTCCAAAATATTTTTTAATTGACTTGATATTAAGTTATACTTTTCAAATTCAGCGCGCATTTGTTCAACATTTTCAATGTCGGCGGCGCACTTGCTTATTATTTTATACTGTTTTTCAACGTACTCTCGTGAGACAGCGTCAGAAGTATCCAACTTGCCTATAAGCGTTTGCACATCCGAGAGTTTATACGGTTTGCCGCAATAATGCGCCTTAATAACCGAGTAAATTTTGCTGTTTTCTTTAACTGCTTTTTCGCTGTCTGTTAAAAAGCCGTTTTGCGCCAGATATTTTCGAAGCGTAACGGCTGCTGTCATAGGCTGTAAAATAAGGCTGACCGTATCATCGCGCAAAAATTCTGCACGGTCGATTATTCCGCTTATTACATTGCCGCCCATACCCGTTATAATAACGGTATCGGCAATTTGCCTGTCAACGCCGTCAAGCCCGTCGCACAAAATAAGTTTAACGTCTTGTACGCCGAGTTTTTCAAGATTTTTTTGGGCGTTTTTTAACGGTTTTTCTCTGATGTCGGTTGCGGTAACACGCTTGCACTTACCCGACAGATACAAAAAAGCGGGCAGATAACCGTGATCTGTTCCCACATCACAAACGCTACTGCCCTGCTCTACAAAATCTGCCGCTACCGACAATCTTGAACTTAAATCACGCATTATTTATTTGCAAAATGAGCGTTAAGTTTTTCAATAAGAGCGTCTGCGTCGGTACCGTGAACCTCACACGCCTGCTCAATGCTTTCACCGCGTGAAGCCGGACAACCGAGGCAGTGCATACCTATTTCAAAAAAGTATTTAGCCGCATCTGCGTCCATATCAAGAACTTCGCCGATCAACATATCTTTTTTAATTTCCATTTTTAAAACTTCCTTTCAGATTTAGTTTAAAACAAATTCGGATCGATATTCAAATTTGTTCGGGTATGATTAAAAAGTTTGCGGTTGTCAAGCGCCCATAGCCGTGATGAAAAATCGTTAGGCTGCGTGCCTGATACCGCCTCGCGCATTTCATATATGCGTGAATCCATAAGGTCGAGTTCGGATAAAATTTCAGCCTCAATAAACATAGGTCGCACAGCCGCACCGAACTCAGGTTCGCCGTGATGAGATAATATCATATGCTGAAGCAGAACAGATATTTTTTCATCAATTTTTAAATTCTGTGCGTAACGGTCAATTACCGTAGCGCCCATTGCAAGATGGCCCAAAAGATTGCCTTTTATTGTATAACCTTCTGCAACGCCTGCCTGGTTTACGTCAAACTCCTGCAACTTTGCGATGTCGTGCAAAATTGCGCCCGAAATCAACAGTTCACTGTCTATAAAAGGATAAATTTTACACACACCTTCGCAAAGTCTTACAATAGACAGCGTGTGCATTAAAAGTCCGCCGCGCACGGCATGATGCAATTTGTATGCTGCAGGCCAATAAAGCAGGGCGTTTCGGTTGTCGGTCAAAATGGCGGTTACTATCAGCTTTAAATCGCCGTCTTTAAATTCGGAAGCGATTTTTACAAGCGCGTCAAACATTTGCTCTGCCGAATAGGCGGCAGTGCGCACCAAATCGTCAAATTTAATGTTGTCGGCTTCGGTTGCCGTTCTGATGCGCTCAATACGGAGTTGATCAGAACCGTTATACTGAGTAACGGTACCCCTCACTTTAACTATATCGTTAGCCTTATACTCGCCGTGTTCAGACGGTGTGTAACGCCAAAGTTTGCCGTTTATTTCACCGCTTTTATCACCCAACGTAAAATCAAGATAAGTATCACCTTTTGAAGACGTTTTTGTTTCAACGCTTTTCACAAGGCAAAATCCGGTTACACGGCCGGTGTTGTCAATGGTGAAATTCATACTCAGTTTTCCTTCATAATAATATTTTCACGGGCGGGGCCGTTGCTTATCATTTTAAACTCAAAGCCTATCTCTTTTTCTATAAACTCAATATAATTACGGCAGTTTTCGGGCAGATCGGAATATTTTGTAATACCCGAAACATCGCACTTCCATCCGGGGAGTGTGACAAGCACCGGTTTTGCCTTTTCAAGTTTGTATGTTACGGGGAAATCTTTTGTAACCTCGCCGTCTATTTCATAGCCGACGCAAACCTTTATATCATCAAGATAACCGAGAGCGTCAACAACGGTAAGTACCGCGTGAGTCGTACCCTGAACCTCACAGCCGTAACGAGTTGCCACACAGTCAAACCAACCCATTCTGCGCGGTCTGCCGGTAGTAGCGCCGTATTCGCCGCCGTCGCCGCCGTGATTACGCATCTGCTCAGCCTCATCGCCGAATATTTCGCTTACAAATGCACCTGCACCAACCGCAGAAGAATATGCTTTTATAACTGTGTAAATTTCTTTTATTGAATATGGCGGAACACCTGCGCCTGCCGCGCCGTAACCTGCTATTGTGTTAGATGATGTAACCATTGGGTAGATGCCGTGGTCGGCGTCTTTAAGTGTGCCGAGCTGACCCTCAAGCAAAATTGTTTTGCCTGCTTTATCAGCCTCATAGCAGAGTTTGCGCACATCGCCCACAAAAGGCGCTATGCCTTTTTTCCACTCCATCATCTTATTGAAAAGTTCATCAGCATCAATTGGCGGTTTATGATAAAGATTTTGAATTGTAATGTTTTTAACTTCAAGCACACGGCTGATTTTTGCTTTTAACGATTCTTCATCAAACAGTTCACAAACCTGAAAACCGATTTTTGCATATTTATCTGAGTAAAACGGTGCTATGCCCGATTTTGTCGAACCGAAACTTGCTTTGCCAAGACGCTCCTCCTCATAAACATCAAACAAAACATGGTAAGGCATTACCATTTGACAACGCTCGCTTACCATAAGACGCGGTGCGGGAACCCCACGCGACACGACCTCATTATACTCGGAGAGCAGTTTTTCAATGTCAAGCGCAACACCGTTGCCTATGCAGTTTATAACGCCCTCGTTAAAAACGCCCGACGGCAGAGTATGCAAAGCAAATTTGCCGTACTTGTTTTTTATTGTATGACCGGCATTTGCGCCGCCCTGAAATCTTACAACTATATCGGCGTTGCCTGCAAGCATATCGGTAATTTTGCCCTTACCTTCATCGCCCCAGTTTGCACCTACAACAGCTTTAACCATATATACTCCCCGTTTCAAAACTTTATTTAAAAACAACCACAGTTTATTATATATTAAAAGCACACCTAATGCAAGATTAAAGTGTGCCTTAATTTTTATTTTTTTGTGAATACGGTTGATGTGTTAAACGGAAAATACAATCCGCCGCTTTCAGATTCACAACTTGTCCACTGCAGATGTGAGGCGTCTGTAAGCGTCAGAAAATGTGTTTCGTTTACAAAAAACTGACCCGTAAACGGCTCGTAATCACGTATATTTATTTCGGCAACATTTTCTTTGCCTGCCTCTGTGGCAAAGTGACCTTTAAACGCGCTTTGCTCACCCATATTCGCAGAGTCGTTTACCAAAATGTATCTTTTGCCGTCAAAATACGCTTCGGCGCCGTAATCGGCGGTATCTGACGGATAATACTCTTTTTCGGATATGATAACATTTTCATCGCTGCCTATTGTTATATCAAAAACATATACATTGTTTCTGCCAAAACGTCCGCCAACAGGCAGAGTGCCGGGTAAATATGTGCAGCTGTATGTACCTGCCATTTTTTCGGCAGGCGTTTGAACCTTTGCCTGCGGTTCGGGTTGAGGGTCTGCCTGCGGTTCGTCGGGCTGCGGCGGAATTACTATTTCAGGAATCGGTTCATAATTGGGTTCGGGTTTTATTGAACTGTCGCCCGAAGAGGTGCCGTCTGAATTATCGCCGGCACTGCCCTGTGTGCCGTTTTCAGTCTGTGAACCGCCGCCGTGCAATCTGTCGGGAACGGTGGTTACCGAACCCGATGAAAAATCGCTTGAGGCAGATGTTTTATCATCGGGATTATTTTTTTTGCAGCCTGCGAGTAAAACAAGCGTTGCAATTATCAGTGCAAACGCAGTATATTTAATTCTTTTCATTTTTTCTCCTTTATTTACCGGTAAAATCACTGTCGAATGTTATTACGCACACATACGTTTCATCGATTTCACGCGCTTTTTCGCAAATTATACCGTTAAGTTGCTCATTTGTGTATTTAAGATCCGACGGAACAACCACGTCAAATATAAGATTTGTACGGGTGCTTGCCGCAGGCGTCATACGAAAATCGTGCAGGGTAAGGCGGTCATCAACAGACAGCAAAACATCTGAAAGCTTTTGCTTGACAAGTGCCACGGTTTTATCGTCGGTATCAATAGGGTCCATGTGTATAACCAGATTTACACCCAATTTTTCAAAGACAAGTTTTTCGCATAAATCTATTTTTTCATGGCAGGCAACAACGTCGGTATTTTGCGGAACCTCAACATGAACCGAGGCGAACTGCCTGCCGGGACCGTAATCGTGAACAATGAGGTCATGTATGCCGTCGAACTGCTCAAATCCCATAACAGTATCACTGATGGCTTTTATAAGTTTAGGACTCGGCGGACCGCCCAATATTTCATCAACCGTCTCTTTTACGGAACAAAAGCCCGACCACAGTATAAATACCGCCACACCTATTGACATTACGGCGTCTATATTGAAAGAAATTTCGACAAACTTTGTAAGTACTGCGCCTGCCAAAACAGCACCTGTTGCGATGCAGTCGTTAAGACTGTCCTGCGCAGTGGCAACAAGAGCGGATGAATCGATAATTTTACCGATTTTACGGTTAAACAAAAACATCCAAAGTTTAACCAGAATTGAAACGGCAAGTATTATTACAGATATGTAAGAATACTCCGGTGCGGCTGTGCCGTTTATTAACTCGGTTACCGAATTTTTAAGCAGTTCAAAGCCAACCAAAAGTATTAAAAACGAGATTATAAATGTCGATATATACTCCATTCTGCCGTGCCCGAACGGGTGGTCGCGATCGGCAGGTTTATTTGCCAACTTAAAACCAATCATAGTTATAACCGATGAACCCATATCCGACAGGTTGTTAAATCCGTCGGCAACTATTGAAAGGCTTGCGGTTATAAAGCCGGTTGCGATTTTTAAAACGCTTAAAAGCATATTTAAAAAAATGCCGACAAAGCTGCCGAGGCTTCCGTATCTTGCACGCACTTTTTCGGAGGTCACATTATCACCGTTTTTGACAAACAGTTTTATCAAAAGCGCTGTCATTAAAATTTTGCCCCTTTAGCGCCCTTTGACCCGAAAGAAACACCCGAAAGTATGTTTGTGTCAATTGTAAACGTAAGATTTTCGCGCTTACGCTGGCGGCGGAAAGCAATTTCGATAAGTTTATCTATCATATCGCTGTATTTAAGGTTGGTTGCCTCCCACAAATAAAATGCCAGCGAGCCCGGTATTGTGTTTATCTCATTAGCATAAACCTTATCGGTTTCGGTATCGAGCAAGTAGTCTATGCGCACCACACCCGACGCACCGAGCGCCTTAAATATTCTGCAAGATATTTCACGTATCTCATCGGATTTTTCAGGCGGCAGATCGGCAGGTATTTTTCTGCCGAGCGATGCCATACCCTTTGACGCGCCGCCCGATTTGCCGCCACCCATATATTTATCGTTGTATGAAAGAATTTCATCGTGCATAAACGGTTCTTCGCAAACCGAGGCAAAGCACTCGTCAACGTCGCCCAAAACAGAACAGTTTATTTCGCGCAGTGAGGTAATGGCTTTTTCGGCAAGCACTATGTCGGCAAAACTGAAACCTAATTTTATTGCCTCATCAAGTTCGTTTTCACTGTTTACTTTGCTTATACCTACGCTTGAACCCAGATTTACGGGTTTTATTATAAGCGGATAGCCTATCTCTGTGCCGAGTTTTTTAACTATCTCATCTTTACCGAGCGCATACTCACGAGAAGTAAAACGAACGCAGTCAAGCACTGGAAGTCCTGCGGATTTAAGCACGTCTTTAAACACCTTTTTATCCATACCGATTGCCGCGGATATAATGTCGCAGCCTACATACGGTAATCCCAAAAACTCAAGATAACCCGCAACAGTGCCGTCCTCGCAATTGGTGCCGTGAACTATTGGAAACGCAACGTCAATAACCGTGTCGGGCGTTTTTTTGAACATTTTGCGATTAAGACAGTGCATTTTTACCGCTCCGTCATCTTTTATAAAAGTAACCTTTTCTGCGTCGTTTTCAAGTTTGGGCAAATCACGGTAATTTTCAATATCGAAAAGATTTTCGCCCGTGTACATAGTTCCGTCCTTTGCTACATATACAGGTGTAACATCATACTTGTCGCGATTTATCGCGCGCATTGCCTGCACTGCCGATATAATCGACACCTCGTGCTCAACGCTTCTGCATCCGAAAAATACCGCTATATTTGTTTTCATAATCAAAGACCTCTTATCAGTTTAAGTAGTTATCCGGTAAATCGTTTTCCAACAGCACCACGCTGTTTTTATCCGCCAATGGAGTGTATATTGACATTGCCTCTTTAAAACTTGAAACAACATAAACATTTTCTTTATCGAAATCGGTTGTGTTAATTGCGTCAATCATCGGCTTTGAACGGTTTTGACCGACAAGGATTATTATATCACAATATTTTGCCGCTTCAAGACCCAAAGCATAATTGCAGTCGTATTCACGGATACCGAGTTCAATAAGCCCCGGCGTGATTATAACCTTTTTTCTGCCGTCAAATGAGCCTAACACCCTGACCGCTTCGATGCAGCCTTCGGGATTTGAGTTATACGCGTCATCTATAAGCAACGAACCGTTCACATAAGATTTAAGTTCAAGTCTGTGTTCGGTAGGTTTAAGCGAACCCACCGCAAACTTAATGTCACTGTCGCTGACTCCCAAAATATGCGCCATTGTCGCCGCCGCCAGAATATCGCTCACCGAATGTGCGCCCAAAAGTCTTGTGCTTACGTTAAATTCGCTGCCGTCAAGCGACAAATCAAAAGTTGTTCCGCTTTCATCGCAAACAATATTTTTTGCAGAATACTTTGTGCCTTTTCCAAAGTACACAACATCGGTACGCATATCGGCACGCGCGTTTATACCTGTGCTGTCAATGTTTGCAAGCGTAATTCCGCCTTTTTTCGAAACCGCGTCGGCAAGTTCAAACTTTGTTTTAAAAACATTGTCAACCGATTTAAAAGTGTCAAGATGCTGCTCGCCCACAGATGTAATAATCGCGCAATCCGGATTTACAATATCGCATATCTCTTTTATATCGCCGATTTTTTTTGCACCCATTTCACATATAAACATCTGGGTTTGAGGTTTTAAACCGGAGCGAATAGTCCGCACAACGCCCATAGGCGTGTTAAAACTCTGCGGTGTACAAACGGTGTTGTATTTTTCACTTAAAATACGGTTTAAAATAAATTTTGTTGTGGTTTTACCGTAGCTGCCCGTAATGCCTATAACGGTAAGATTTTTGTGTTCTCCCAAAATATGTTTTGCGTTATTTATATACCACGCACCTACGGCTTTTTCTATAGGATAGGTTATCGCCCAGATAATGACCGTAAGAATGGGAGATATTACCGAAATCATAACGCAAAGCATTCTGCAAATTCTGCCGGCAAAACTAAGCGGCGAAAAAATCCAAACTATTAAAAGTAACCCCAAAATAAGTATTGCGGTTATAAAAAGCCTTTTTATTCTTGCGGTAAACACCAATTTTTTAATTGATTTACGGTTTGTTCTGACACACAGAAAAATTCTTGCCGCCAAAAGAAGCGCCGAAAGTATCAAAGACAAAATCAGATGATTTTTTACCGACAAAAAGGTTATTACACAATAAAAAACAGCACTCAGCGAAAATTCGGTTGTGTACGACTGTTTTATCCAACCGAAATACCTTGATAAAAAGTATGAATTTTGCTGCAGCATTTGCAGCTGCCTGTAAAGTGAAAATACGCCCGAAGCGGCAATAAACAGGATCGTTAAAAAAAGAATGTACGGCATACCGCTTATACTCCTTACTTAATAAAACTGCGCAAAATGGCATACGCCTCATACGGCTTTTCACAGAATGAAAAATGCCCCGTATCTTTTATAACGCAAAGCCCCGCGTCGGGGATTAAACTTTCAATAATTTCGGCATCCCGCAAAGGCGTTGCCGTGTCTTTATCGCCCCATATAAGCAAAGACGGGCATTTGATGTCAGGCAACATATCGCGAATATCGGTATTGACAAGCGAAACCAGTGTTTTTCTGAGCACTTCGGGAGCCGCATTATAGTCTGCCGAGCCGTAATGTGCACGCGCTCTATTTAAAAGATTTTCGGTATGACCCTTTAAAACGGGCATCGTTAAAACCGATTTTATTATTTTAAAATTGCGTGCTTTTAATTTTTGCTTTAAACTTTTTTTGGGTATCAGACCCGCGGCGTCAAGCAACACTATTTTAGGCGGAGATACCCTGCCTTCGGCAACAAGTTTCATGGTGACTCTGCCGCCGTGTGAGTGACCCATTATTATCGGGTTTTCAAGCTGCATTTTTTCAATAAACTCAAAAACAAAGTCGCAGTAATTATCTAAATTCCACGGTGTTTTCATAACTTCGGTATTGCCGCACCCCGGAAAATTAACGCCGTAAAGCGTGCAGCGGTCCGAAAGCGCCGCCGCTATACCGTTGTAAACCTCAAACGATGAACCCCATCCGTGGAGCAATAAAACCTTTATATCGCCGCTGCCCCAAATCTGATATTCAGTTTTAAGTCCGCAAATTTCGGTAAACATAAAACCACTCCGCAAAAAAATTACACACACATTATATCATTATATTTTATACTTTACAATAGCATTTTTACACACATAAAGGGTAAAATATACACGGTGATTCAATGAATAAATTAAAAAACGGTCTAAAAAACGGTACGGCAGGCATAGCAGTAGGCGTTGTAAACGGAATTTTCGGTGCAGGCGGAGGTATGCTTGCGGTGCCGCTTTTAAAAAAGGCGGGACTTGACCAAAAAAGCGCGCACGCAAACGCCGTTGCGGTTATTTTGCCCATAACGGTTATAAGTGCCGTACTTTATCTTATTAAGGGCAGCGTTGCTTTATCCGACAGTTATATTTATATACCAACGGGTCTTATAGGTTCGGTAATAGCAACATTTGCGATTAAAAAAATATCAAACAATCTGCTCAGAAAAATATTCGGCGGATTTATGATCTACGCAGGCATACGCCTGCTTATAAAGTGAATATCGGCGCCCTTTTAGCAGGGCTTTTATCCGGAATAATAGGCGGTATGGGACTCGGCGGCGGAGCGGTTTTAATTATTTATCTCACGGTATTCAAAGATGTGCCGCAGCTTAAAGCACAGGGCATAAATCTGCTGTTTTTTATACCTATCGCTTTGACCGCGGTAATTATATACACCGTTAAAAAACAGATAACCTGGCGCATAACCCTGCCCGTTGCAGCAGGCGGAATTATAGGCGCAGCGCTTGGTTTTTGCCTGACCGACATTATAGGCGGAGACCTTACCGCAAAATTATTCGGCGGTTTTCTTGTTGTTTTGGGCATTAAGGAAATTTTCTGCAAATCGTAAAACAAGTCTTGAAAGTAAAAACGCCCTGTGATATAATAAGACCGAATAAATGTTCGGCAGGTGTTTTTATGCAGAAAAATCCGCTAACTCCAAAGCAGGAAGCAGTGTATAATTTTCTTGTTAAAAAAATGAAAAACGGCATACCCCCTACAGTTCGTGAAATATGCACGGCAACCGGCATCAAATCGACCTCTACGGTGCACGCCATACTGAACGTGCTTGAAGAAGAGGGTTATATTCTGCGTGACGCCAAATATTCACGCGCAATCAGACTCGAAAATGATTTTGACGCCTCTATGGTGCCACTTGTAGGCCGTGTTACTGCAGGTCAGCCGATTTTGGCGGTAGAACAGATTGAGGATTATATACCCTACCCCACAAAGGACGCCGACGGGCTTTTTGCGCTTAAAGTAGTGGGACTCAGTATGCGTGACGCCGGTATACTTGACGGCGACATAGTGATTGCCGATAAAAATGCACCCTGTAAAAGCGGCGACATTATTATAGGTATGGACGGCGAAGACGCCACCGTTAAAAGGCTTATAATAAATGGTTCGCAAGTAATATTTATGCCTGAAAATCCGGATTTTTCACCCATTTATCCCGAAAAGCCTATGGTACTCGGAAAAGTTGTAGGCAGTTTCAGAAAGTATTGATACAGCTTATGAAAAGTATAGAAATTTTTACCGACGGCGCCTGCTCCGGCAATCCCGGTCCGGGCGGCTGGGGTGCGGTTCTTCGCTATAACGGTGTCGAAAAAGAACTTTTCGGCGGCGAGTTAAGCACCACAAACAACCGTATGGAACTCACTGCGGTAATAAAGGCACTTGAAGCACTTAAAGAGCCGTGCTGCGTAACACTTACCACAGACTCAAAATATGTTGCCGACGGCATCGATAAGGGCTGGGCAAAGTCGTGGCAAAAAAACGGCTGGCGCAAAAGTGATAAAAAGCCTGCCCTTAATACCGACCTGTGGCAGCGGCTGCTTGAACTCTTAGAAATTCATACCGTTAAAATAGTTTGGGTAAAAGGTCACGCAGGCCACCCCGAAAATGAGCGCTGCGATACTCTCGCAGTAAATTTTTACAAGAATCTGCAAAAATAAAAACGATACACCGAAAAATACGGTGTATCGTTTTTTATCTTTTCGGATACGGCAGTTCGGGCAAACAGACATGTAATCGGCAGATACATTGTACAAGGACCTTTTTTCGCTATATCATTCGTTATGACCTGTAACATTAAAAACCGCAACCGGTTTGTTGCGCCTTTTTTCTTTGAAAAATTTATACGCGCAAACCAGGCACCATATCAGCAAAACACCCACACTTATCGGGAAAAGTATATCGCCGACCTTAGTATATAAGGTCATTTCATCCGAAAACCGCACCGTGTCGGTTAAAACGCCCTGCTCAGAAACGCCGAGTTTGGACTTTATTCTGCCGCGCGAATCAATAAAGGCAGAAATGCCCGAATTTGCCGAACGTATGAGCGGACGTGAATTTTCAACACTGCGAAAAACGCCGTGCGCCAAGTGCTGATTTATTGCAGGCGAGTTTTTAAGCCATGAATCGTTTGTAGTTTCTATCATAAGCTCGGCGCCGTCAAGTACGCTGCTGCGCGTAAGTTTCGGATATATGCTTTCAAAACATATAACGTTTCCTATTTTTCCGCCGCCGAATTCCATAATTGCGGAATTTTTACCCGAAACGTAATCCTCTTCCATAATGTTTAAATTTTTTAAAAACGGAAAAATTTTTGAAACGGTTTTTTCATAAGGCATATATTCGCCGAACGGTACAAGCTGCCGTTTTGCGTAAGTTGCGGTTATTTTACCGCGCTCTATAAGCATAGCATTGTTTGTATGCGCGCCGTCTTTGTTATAAAGTATGCCTGCAAGCAGCGGCGTATCAATTGATTTTGAAATATCTTTATACGGCTTTAGTGATTTTTTTGATTTATAAACCTTAGGCACGGCGCTTTCGGGCCAGATCACAATGTCGACATTGCCGGTTATATTTTCTTTTGTCAATGCCGAGTAAGTGTCATAGCAGAATTCTATTCCGTCTTCTGCCCATTTGTCTGACCTGTCCACACTGCCCTGAACGGTCATAACGGTAAGTTCGTTATTGTTTTCAACCTGTAAACCGAGCCTGATAACCCCAAAACACAGGTTAGAACAGAAAAGCACGATGGCACAGCAAATCGCCGCAATGCGCTTTTTTGATTTGCACAAAACGGCTAAAGTTATCAGCGCATTAAACGCAAGAATTATCATATCCAACCCGTCAGTGCCGAAAAGTGACAAACTTTGTATTAAGGCAGTTGCGCGGTATTGACCGAGCGATACCCTTACCCAGGGAAATGACAGTTCGCCGAGTTGCGTGATTTTTTCGGCAGCCAAAATGCCGATAATTGCGGTAAAACACAACAGTACCGGATTTTTATTTATTTTTGATACGAGGTTACAGCAAACCGCAGGTATGCACCAAAGCAGACCGTGAACCGCGCTTATGCCGAACCAGGCGAGCATAATAACCGCAATTGATGAACCGTTTGTAAGTTCGGCATAGTCAAGCGGATAAAACCACAAAAACCAATAATATATAAAGGTGTGATATATAAAACCGAACAAAAAACCGCGCCATAACGCATTTAAAATTTTTGTTTCACGGCATTTGACCACAGTATAAAAATACGGTATAAACGAGATCCACGAAAGTGCAAAAAGATATGAAAACGTAAGCGGCAACGCCGAAAGCACGGCGCTTACCGCAATTAAAAAATACGGGGTTAAAACCAGCCTTTTAAATTTCAAAAAACGCCGCTCCTTTCATACGTCATCAGTTAATTATAACATATATTCTTAATTTTTACTATCATTTTTAACAATAGTTATTATTCGCTTTGAATTTGATTGACTTTTACTTTTTTTTGTATTATATTGAACCTACAAAATTATGATGGAAACGGTGGTATCAATATGAACGCCTATAAAAAACTGACAGCAAATTTTCCGAGAAACGACACCGATAAATTTTTTGAAATTCAAGACGAAAAAAAGTTTAACGGTTGGCTTGACAGCAGCATTAACCTGATTACCGATATGCAGTTGCGCGACGCCGATATGTGGCGGCTTTTTGTTGAACAATTCCGCAACACGCCCGACGTTGAAGACTTGGGCTGGCGTTGTGAATTTTGGGGCAAAATGATGCGAGGCGCCTGCTTTGTATACTCTTATCTTAAAGATGAAAAGTTATACAACGTATTAAAAACCACTGTTAAAGATATGATGGATTCTCAGGACGATTTGGGAAGAATCAGCACGTATTCGCTTGAAGCAGAACTTGACGGCTGGGATATATGGGGCCGCAAATACGTTCTGCTCGGTATGCAATATTTTATTGAAATCTGTGATGATGAAAAATTCAAGGCAGACATAATCGACTGTATGAAAAAACAGGTAAATTATCTTATGTCAAAAATAGGTTACGGCAAAAAGAAAATCACAAAACTCACACAGCACTGGCGGGGTCTTAACTCGTCGTCAATACTTGAACCGATCGTTCGGCTTTATTCGCTTACAGGCGAGAGCCAGTATTTGGATTTTGCCTCATACATAGTTTTTTGCGGCGGCACCGATGTTGAAAATATTTTTGAACTTGCCTACAAAAAAGAACTGAGGCCCTATCAGTATCCTGTTACAAAAGCGTATGAAATGACATCCTGCTTTATGGGCTTGCTTGAATACTACCGGATAAATAAAGACCATAAACACTTACAGGCACTGATAAATTATGCGGACTGCATTTTAGAGGACGATTTTACGGTAATCGGCTCGGCAGGCTGCACACATGAACTTTTTGACCACTCAACCGTAAGGCAGGCAAACCCCGATCGCGGCGACCCGCGTGCGCAAGAGACCTGTGTAACCGTTACGCTTATGCAGTTCTTTTATCAGTTAAACCTTATTACCGGCGACCCACGTTATATGGACGCGTTTGAAAGATCGCTTTATAATGCCTATCTCGGTGCGGTCAATACCGACGGCGCTATTGACCTGCGCGCTAAAGAACTTTATCCCGAATTTACTATGGTGCCGATGCCATTTGACAGTTACAGCCCGCTTACACCCGGCACACGCGGCAACGGCATAGGCGGTTTCAAGGGTTTTGAAAACGGCAGATACTACGGTTGTTGTATCTGTATAGGTTCGGCAGGTATAGGCATTGCAATGAAATCCGCAGTATTTACAAGTGACAGCGGCGTGGTTGTCAACCTGTTCGAAAAAGGTACCGTTACGCAAAAATTGGCAAACGGCAAAAGCGTAACCCTTGATTTTGACACCGATTATCCGTCTGACGGTGAGGTAAAAATCACGGTAAACACCGATGAAACCGATGAATTTGAAATTCTTGTAAGAAATCCCGAGTGGAGCGAAAACACGGCGCTTGCCTTAAACGGCAATTCGTTAAGCGCCGGCAAGGGTTACATTTCGCTTTATCGCAAATGGTCAAACGGCGACACAATAGAACTTTGTTTTGATATGCGCGCTAAAGCCGTGTTCCCGATACCGTACGGTTCACAGGTACTTATGAACAAGGTTATATGGGGAGGCGCTAACTATACCGTGCCTACATTTGACCGCGAGCACCCGGACACGCAAAAGCACATTGCGATCCGCCGCGGACCGCTTATGCTTGCGGCAGAAAACCGTTTGGGTTACAGCGTTGATGACGCAGTTGACGTAAAATTTAATGATGACGGAACGATCGACATAAAAATACCGGAAAACAAAACCGCACCCTACAACTGCACAGTTGAGGCACAAATACCCACAACAGATGGTGGATATTTTACGGTTACCGACTACGCATCGGCCGGCAAACTGTGGAATAATGAAAGCAAAATGGCAGTTTGGATAAACACAAAATAATTTTATTTTACAGTCAAAGGGTGAAAATTTATGATGTATGTTAATATGCGTTTTCCCGAAGGAAAAGCCAAGTGCGTAACATTCAGCTATGATGACGCACGCAAAAGTGATATACGTTTGAGCGATATGCTGCAAAAATACGGCATCAAATGCACCTTTAACATAACCGGAAAAGGCTTTCGCAGCGATGATACGCACCTGACTCACAGCGAAATTGAAAAATATATAATTGACCGCGGCCACGAGATAGCCGTTCACGGTTATTGTCACCGCGGCACCGGCGGTTTGCGACCTATTGAAGGCATACGCGACGTGTTTGATAACCGCACCGAACTGGAAAAAGAGTTTGGTATGATAATACGCGGTATGGCATACCCCGACAGCGGTATTCACTATTTTCCAAATCCAGATTATTCATACGAAAAAGTAAAGAAATATCTTAACGAGCTTGACATTGCCTATGCGCGCACAATATGCCGCGACAACAACGATTTTAAAATGCCTGTTGACTGGTATGATTGGCGACCCACGGCTCACCATAACAATGAAAAGGTTTTTGATTGGATAGACGAGTTTTTGAATATCGATATATCTGAAAATGTTTACATTGCCAATCGGAGTTCACGCCTCTTTTACCTATGGGGTCACAGTTTTGAATTTGACAGCAACAATAATTGGGAGCGCGGTGAGGAAATATGCAAAAAAATCGGCGGTCGACCCGAAATCTGGTACGCCACGAATATTGAAATCTACGATTATGTAAAAGCATTTAACTCGCTTATTTATTCGGCCGACGGAAATATTATTTACAACCCCACGCTGACTGATGTTTGGATCGACATAGACAAAAAAGTTTATAAAATAAAATCCGGTGAAACACTGCATCTAAAATAATTTATTATCAAACAAAACCTCTGCTTTTTATTAAAGCAGAGGTTTTTAATTTAATTAAAATTCAACCGTTATTAAATAAATGATAATAATACACGGGCATTGCGCTCCAACCGTGGCAAAGACTTCCAGCATTATAAAAGTCGGATTCGCCCTTAATTGTCTCCCAAAAAGAGGTTGCGCCGTGGTTTAGCATATAGCCGTACAGGCGGCGGATATCATCCAATACAAATTTTTTGTTTTGTGGGTCAAACGCGAGCAGCGCGTCATACTTATATGTAAGCATTGAAAGCGATGTTTCTGTAAGGGTAGCGTCATTTTTAATTGCCTCGGCAGTTCGCTTATCGCCGAGACCTATAAGCAGGGCAAACGCATTGCCAAGCTGCGACTTTATACTCTTGTCATCACTCCGCAAAGAAAACAGACCCGTTTTTTCATCATAAAATTCTCTGACAACGGCATTTCTTATCCTTTCAAAATCACAATCAAACTCAATGCCTGCCATATCACACATTTTTTTAAAACGTTCACCCGAATACACAAATGCACAGTCGATTATAATGTGATAATACTCGGTATAAACATAGCGTTTTTCGGTAGGTATGGCGTCGGCACTGCCGTCGGTCCACTCATAAAAATTCCAATACGGTGCCGGAAACGATTTTATAAGACCGTTTTTGTCTATGCGCTCTTTAAAGTTCTGCATTATTTTAAGCATTGTCGGCATTGTAGTTTTAAGTATTGATTTGTCGCCGGTATGCTCAATATATTCATAGACCGCTACAGGGTACATAACCGAAAAAAACGGTATTGCCGGACTGCCTACAGTAGGATATGTAAGTTCCAAAAATCCGTCGGGTCGTGTTCCCTTTGCAATAAATTCAAGGTTAGCCCGTTGAAATTCGGCATCGCGAAACGCATAATAACCGCATAGCATCTGATTGCGCGAATCAAGTACATAAAGTGCCTGCTCGCGCCATGGGGTATCCTCATAATGTGTATTCATACACAGGCGCAGCGTGCGGACGCAAACATCATATATTTTTTTGTCAAGCGGATTTTCTAAATCGAATTCAACCTCAGTCTGAGGATAAAGATACGGCAAAATGCCGATTGACAGAATTTGGACACCATCAGGCAAAATTGCCTTTAAATATCTGCCTGAAAGCCGCACAAAATACTGTGTAAATTCGTGCACGCCCTCTTTTAATTCAAAATTTACCGCAAATTCTCTGCCGCCTATGAAATAGCGGACGTCGCCGTCTGCAATGTGCTGACCGTAGCCTATTTTTGCAACGCACGGCTTTTCAGCCTTGAATTTTACATACAAATAGCCTGCGGTTTCACGGCCTATATCATAAATCATTTTTTTGCGGTCGATAAGTCTGCCCTCAATATATTTTTGAGGTCTTGTTTTAAGCACGGGGCGCGGTTTTATATTATATGTTTTTTGAATTTCAATGCAGCTTATATCGCATTTAAAGTCACCAACACGCATATCCGAACCGTAGCCCAACTGACTTGTTATGAAACGCTCGGTATTCTGAATGTAACGGTTATCGTATCCGCCCAATGTGTTTTTGTTGCTGTAAATCACTGTGGAGCCGTCAACATCAAGCGAGTATATTACGCCTGCGCCGTCATCAATATGGGTGCTTGAATTTAATCCCTCATAACGCACGGTAAGGGTAAAAATATTCTCGCCCTGTTTGCAAAAACCGGTTATATCCAACTCATCGTAATATTTTTCAAACGGGTATCCGGCAAACTGACCAAAACCTGCCAAAACGCCGTTTGCATACAGTATATAGTCGGTTTCGGCACACACCGTAAACATAACTTTTTGCCCTGAAAAGTTAAACCGCTCTTCAAAGACGGCGTATTCATTTTTTTTAGGGTTGTCGTTTATCCAGATCCATTTTGCATTTTTATTCAACATACCGACCGGTCCTCAAATCTTTATAATACTGAGCAATTTATTTTTTGAGCACGTTTTCGGCGTACAAATCATCAATTGCTTTGAAAATTTCTGCCTGATGCGGTTTTAATTCCAAATAATTATTTGCAATATCTATAATACGCTGTACCCTGTCTCCCGGATTTTTCAAAAAGTCGCGGACGATCTGATACTTTTGCTCAAGCGGCGCATTATAATTCTGCACGACCATAAGTTCACCGCTGAAAATTTCAACCCGTTCACCTACTTTTTTGTTCCACTCTTTAAGGTAGTCGGGCATAGGTTTTTCATCGCCTAAATCCAAACCCTGTTTTGACAAAAAATATTTTGCCATAACGTAATAGCCGTGTTCATTAGGATGAACGTGGTCACCGCAATAAAGGTTATCCTCCTGCATTTCACGGGCAAAAAATTCAAAATAATCGCAAAGCGGAATGTTTTTTTCAGCCGCAATTTCGCGCACGGCATCGGCATACGCAAGCAAAAGCGGATAACCGCCCACAAAAGCAGGCTCTGTACCCTCGTGGTATTCATCATACGGAGGCGGAGTGCAAAGCGTGATTTCTACTCCGCGCGAAACAAGTATGTCGCACAATTCGCAAATGCTCTGTTTAAAAAGCTTAAAAGCTTTCGCCATAATGTCATACCGCATAAAACCGCGCGGTCTTGATAACTCCCACCTTGCCGAATCATTAACGCCGAAACCTATTACCGCATGGGTCGGGTTATGAATAAAAACATCGTCTTCAAGATATTCAAGCGCATTGTGGGCAGTGCCGCCTGCAACGCCGCAGTTGAAAAATTTTATATTATTATCGGGAAAATTGCGCTTGTAACAGTCAATTGTCATCCACTGTACGGCATTTTGCGCGGTAAGACTGTCGCCTATAAAGCACACGCGCGAATTATTCGGAAATTGTTTTAACATTCTTGTTTCTCCCTTATCAGTTTGCAGTAATTGTGTCATCGACAAGTTTGCCGATAACCAAATAACGTTCGCTGTCATTAGAAGTGCAGGTGCTGAGCGTTATTATATTATCGTTTGTATCAAGTGCAGCGCCGTCAAGCACCTGTTTTACAGCTGATTTGGGATTTATGCACTCATCAAAAAATTCTTTACACTCATTTTCAATATCAAAGTTAAAAGAATTTAAAATGTGGCGGTCATCATAAACAAACGCCGAAATTATCTCGTACTTCAAAATATGATTCGGAGTATAAATATAAATGTTGCGGTTTTCATCAAAGAAGTTTTTGTTTCTGAACTTTTTAAGCTGACCGAACATAGTGCCGTTAAGCATATTATGACCGTAAATAAGGGTATTGGGGTCGTCAAATTCTTTACTGTTTAGTTTTTGAATATAGATTGAACCCGCACGCTTTTTTTCGCCGCTCATATCGTGATCGAGGTAAAAGTTATCATCGGCGTCTATGGCGCTTTGCAGAATGGGATAATCAATAACCGTGCCGTCAACCTTTATCCAGGCGCAAACGTCGGCATTTTCGGATTGCAGGGTCTTAAAATCTATGGGATTTTCCGGCAATGCGGCAGAGGCCTGAGACGTTACGTCTTTTTTGTAGCCGTCAAAATTTTCTCTGCCGCCGAAAAAGCGAACGCAAAATACAACTATTGCGGCAAGCAGCAACGCTGCGCATAAGCCAATGGCGATGTACCACACAAGTTTCTTGTTTTTAACCGTATTCTCAGACGGTTCAGAGTGTTTAGGATTGTACTCTTCCATTAAAATCACCTTATCCGTTATATTTGTTTATTGCTTTAAGTTCGGTTTTGCCGCCCATATAAGGCTGCAGTGCCGCAGGAATTTTAACACTGTAATATTCACCGTCAAACTGCAGATTATTTTCAAGAAATGCTATCAGCATACGAGGCGGAGCAACAACCGTGTTATTAAGGGTGTGAGCAAGATACTTTTTGCCGTCTTCACCCTTGACGCGAATTCCGAGTCGGCGCGCCTGCGCGTCGCCCAGATTTGAACACGAGCAAACCTCAAAATACTTTTGCTGTTTCGGGCTCCACGCCTCAACGTCATAAGATTTTACTTTAAGGTCGGCAAGGTCTCCGGTGCAACACTCAAGCGTGCGAACCGGTATATCCATACTGAGGAACAGTTCAACCGAGTAACTCCACATTTTGTTGAACCATTTCATACTGTCTTCAGGTTTGCAGACAACTATCATTTCCTGCTTTTCAAACTGATGTATTCTGTAAATTCCGCGCTCTTCTATGCCGTGGGCGCCCTTTTCTTTTCTGAAGCAGGGCGAATAACTTGTAAGGGTGAGCGGCAATTTGCTTTCGGGCGTAATGGTGTCGATAAACTTACCTATCATAGAGTGTTCGGAAGTGCCTATAAGGTAAAGGTCCTCACCCTCAATTTTATACATCATGGCGTCCATCTCTTCAAAACTCATAACGCCTGATACAACATTGCTTCTTATCATAAAGGGCGGTATGCAGTATGTAAAGCCCTTGTCTATCATAAAATCGCGGGCATAAGCGGTAACCGCCGAATGCAGACGCGCAATATCGCCCATAAGATAATAAAAGCCCTCGCCTGCAACACGGCCTGCTGCCTCTTTATCGATGCCGTTAAACAGCGCCATAATATCGGTATGATACGGAATTTCAAAATCGACCTGTGTTTTTTCACCGAATTGTTCTACCTCAACATTTTCGCTGTCATCTTTACCGACAGGCACACTGCTGTCAACCATATTCGGTATTTTCATCTGAATTTCGCGAACCTTTACTTCAAGTTCCGCTTCTTTTTCTTCTAAATTTTTAAGTTCTTCAGCCTGTTTTGTAACAAGTTTTTTTGTTTCCTCAGCCTCGTCACGCTTGCCGCTTGCCATAAGCACGCCTATTTGCTTGCTTATTTTATTACGGTTTGCGCGCAACTCGTTGGCGCGGTTGTTAACGTCCTTTTTTTCATTATAAAGGGCAATAACCTCATCAACCAACGGCAATTTTGAATCTTCAAACTTTTTTTTTATATTTTCTTTGACTGCCTCAGAATTTTCACAAATAAATTTTATGTCGAGCATAATAATCCTCCAAGGAATAAATTATAAGAATAATTATAGCACATATATTTATATCTGTCAAAGGGAATAACGCTAATTTTGAGGGTAAAATAATAAGGGTGATATAATGGACAGCAAAAACAAAAAAGATGACAAGGTTCAGATTGAAATTGCCGTAAATTACACCGACGCACACCCCGAAACCGTGTATGACCTTGTTAACAAATACGGCACTTATGAAATACAGCCCACCGCGGATACGTCGAATGATTTTCCTAAAATCGCTCAGGGTCTGCCAAAAGAAAAAAACCGTAAAATCACAGACAAAGACTGACCGCCGCAAACTAAAAAAAGCATTGTTCAAAATTTTGAACAATGCTTTTTGCGTTTAAGACTTTTTACAGAATATAAGATACCGTTTTTTGTTTTTGCCGAAAAAGCCGCGTATTGTAAGCAAAACAAATGCCGCAACAACCGCAACTCCCCATACATTTTGAGGCAAAAACCGCTTTACACAAACGGCGTCTAACAAAATATAAATAAGCAAACGGTTATACCCCACATACAAGGCACCGTCGGCAAAAATAATCGGTTTTAATTTGTCGATACTTTTTTTAAAAAATTTTTATAATATTAAAGCCGCCCGAATAAATCGGGCGGCTCGGTCTGATATAAACTAAAAATCCGAAGTGCTTCTTATATCTTTGATTATTTGATTTATATGAGCAATTTGTTCATCTGTAAGCCCCGTTGCATCAATTACTTTTTCACTGCAAATTCCCAAAAGATAATCAGTGCTGACATTTAAGCATTTTGCTATTTTTACAAGCATTTCAATCGAGGGTTGAATATTATCATTCTCCCAATTTGAAACACTTTGCTTACTTACACCGAGACTTTTTGCAAGTTCTACCTGTGACATATTTTTTGCCAGACGCAAATTTTTAATATTTTCATTCAACATATTCTTACCCCAACGCAACAAATATTACAATACTATTGTAACTTTTATATTGACAAATCAAAAATACTGTGGTATTGTAATATTGTACTTTAGTACATCTGTTATTCTTTACAGTGGTGTATTTATGTAAAATTCAAGATAACACTTTATTACCCCTTGCCGCTTGTAATATAGTGTTGCCACTGCGGCATATTTATATTAAAAGTAATAAAGCGTTATCTTATTGAAGTTTAAAATTTGCTGCTATTTGTCGCAGATAGGGTGTTATATTATGCGTCAAATTTAGTGAAGCCTACGTCCTTAATAGTGATGCCGGGCATTTCTTCTTTTATAAATCCGTCTAAAAGTCCCAACAGTTTGTTTATCATATCTTTTGTGTATTCATTATATTGTTTGCTCTTGGCTATATCGCCCTCATAACTTTCACAATCGATTTCTGTATCTGATTTGTAAGTTTTCTTTTCAAACATTCCTTTTGCTTTGAACACTACGGGTTCTATTAAATCGGTTTCGGTGAATGCGTAATCTTCAACGTCTTTGCTGCCGCCTATATAACAAGCATAATCAACATACGGATCACTCTTGGCGCCGACTGTAAACTGCAAAAACAAAATATTGTCATCATCGGTTGTGCTTTTATCGCCGAGATCCACAAATTTTAATACAATGAAATCACTTTCTTCCTGTGAAGTTATCAACTGATAATATGAGGTGTCATTCAGGTCCTTTCTGATGCGTACGCGTAGGTCAACTTTGTATCCGTAGTCATATTCCACCCGTTCGCCGTTTGCTCTTACAATGCGCAGCAGCCTTTCGCCTGCGTGTGATCTATCGATTTTTCCGCATTTGCTGCAAGCGTATCCGTACTCAAAAGTGTAGTTGTGTTCTCCACCGAATACCGGACAAACATCTTCGGATGAGGATGCGTCTGCAACCGTAGGCGCAGACACGGCATCGCTTATGTTAGGGTTTGCCTTGCGGCAACCGCAAACAGAAAACATTATAATTGCTGATAAAATAATTGCTGAAATTTTTTTCATTTTTAAAACTCCTTAAAATAAAAAAGTGTGCCTCATAAGAGACACACCGAAAAAGTGAAGTCTCTTATTATTGTTGTCACACAATTTCATCATCCCCAAAGAGAATTGATTAAAAAGAGAAACACTTTTTACCAAAGTATGTTTCTCAATGGGGGAATATTTATTCGGATGAAATTATGTGACAGGGTTATTATACCACATAATCTGAATTTATACAAGGTATTTATTTTTTTACCTTAAAAACGGTTATATTAAAAAAAGTCCGCTGCGTGCGGACTTTTTTAATGCGAGTCGGTCTGTAAGCCGAGTTCTGTCTTGCACGGTTATCTATCTCGACATACAGTCGCCTGTATGCTCAAGCCGCTTTTTGTGGCACATCGGGCAAATGTATAGCCACGATCAGCGTTGCTCCGAATAGGGTTTACAGTACCGATACATCTCTGTTCGGCAGGTGAGCTCTTACCTCGCCTTTCCACCCTTACCGATAAAATCGGCGGTATATCTCTGTTGCACTATCCCTAAGGTCACCCTCGGCAGCCGTTAGCTGCTATTCCGCCCTGCGGGGCTCGGACTTTCCTCACACTATGTGCGCAACCGTGAAACCGACTCGCAAAAACATTTTACCACAAATTTTAATTTGTGTCAAAGCCCCAAAACGCGAATAATATGTTAAAGATAAAAAAACATTTAAAACGGGGGCTTTTTTGTATGAAAAATGAGTATCCTAAATATTTTTTGGGGGCAAATTCGTGCGAAGGGTTTGTATCACACTTCGGCGAATGTTTTGATTTTCGTGACGGTTGGCGCGGCATAATCATAAAAGGCGGACCCGGAACGGGCAAATCGTCTTTTATGAAAAAAATCGCCGCAAAAATTTCGGAACACGGTTACGATGTGCAGTTGTGTCCCTGCTCGTCAGACCCGAAATCGCTTGACGCCGTTATTATTAAGGACAAAAAAGTTGCCTTAATGGACGGCACGGCGCCGCACGTGGTTGAACCCGTATACCCGGGTGCGTGTGAAGAAATTGTTAATTTAGGTGAGTTTTGGAACGGCAGAATTCTGCGTAAAAACGCAAGTGAAATAATTGACGTTACTGATATCAATAAAGGATTACACAAAACAGCAAGCGGTTATATTGCCGCTGCAGGCG
>CAKSDJ010000013.1 GCA_934445015.1 uncultured Eubacteriales bacterium
GAATAGTGTAGTGCTGGCGGTCTATCTCTTGTTTTCGGTTGCTTGCTTCCTTACCGTACATGAGCATTGTATGCCGAAATATCGGGTTTTATAATCCGCCTTAATTATTGTGCAATAAATTTTCTCCGCCGATATGTCAGCGGTTCAGTTAGCGCTTAAATCATTCAACATAAATTTTAACAGCGTCAATTTCCTGACCGAATATACCGGCATAACCGTTTTGTGAATCGGTTTCGCTGTAACCGGTGACAAACGGAAGCCAGCGGTTGCCGCGGCGCAGATGCACGGCATAGTGAACGGTTTTGCCTGTATCGGTGCGAATTGCTATTGCGTCAATCGGTTTATTAAAAAGACCTGCATAATCTTCGCGGTTTCTCACTTCGGGCAGCCATTTGCCGCCCTTGGTGTGAACCCTGTAAAAAATATTGCCTTTGCTTAGGTTTGCAAAAACTGCGCATACGTCGTGACCGAATATACCTGCATAGTCTTCAGTGTTTTTTACGTTTGGCAGCCACGCATTTTTTACGTCATCCCAAATCTGGTATATAACGTCTGTTTTTTCGGGCTTTTGCGGTGCAGGCTGAGGCGCCGGCTGCTGCGGCTTGGGTTGAGACACAGGTTCCGACGTTTTACCGGTCTTTGACTCAACAAGTTTTAAAAAGTTATCCCAACCGTATTCATCAAGCAATCTGTGCGGACAGTGCTTGCCGCTGTAATCCTGATGTTTTGTTACTTTTGTAATATCAAAACCGTAGTCTTTAAGCAGTTTTGCAATAAGTTCCGCTGCGTTTTCTACGGCTTTAAGCCATTTTTCACCGCCGGATTTTGAATAGCATATTTCAACCGCTATACCCTCTCGGTTGCCCTTGCCGTTGCCGTCGCCGGCGTGCCATGCGTTACGGTTTAAGTCTATACCCTGAACTATCTCCTTATCATCTACCGCAAAGTGAAATGACCTTTCCTCATTGTTTGAGTGCATATATTTTATCTCGTTCTCCGCAGCTGCGTCATTTGCAGTGTTATGTACTACAATACGGGTGGGTGTCATCGGGTTCGGGCATTTAATGCCTATCTTATCTTCAGGACATTCTATTTTTCTTATGTCAACCATATAATTATTCACCTTTCATCTTATTTACTGCTTTGTTGCCTAACAGGTATGTAGAGATTACTGCCATAACAACAGATATTGTAGCAGTTGCTTTACCGGCATACGGTATGTTCCATATAGGGTCAAGACCTATAAGCAGAGCGTTAATAATAGTCAATACGTTCAAAACATACTTTGCTGCTTTTTTAATTTTTTCCATTAGTTGTTCCTCCGTTATGTAATTATTTCAAAGGTCTGTACTTCTTTATATATTTTATCTATAAAAGAATTACCCTTGAGTGCTTTGTAGGCTTCGTATAAATATACAAAGTTTTCATATTCGTACTGCCGTATCTTTCCGATTTCGCAGTTACGGTAATATATACGCAACATCTCGCTGCGCAATTGACACTTTGTGCCGCTTGACACTTTTTTTACTGTTATCACAACAGGTATGACCGTTGCAATAAGCACACTGCATTCTCCGATTACGGCAACAATGTTTGCAAGGCTCATTTTTATTCACCGTCCCGTATCTTTTTATACTCTTCTTCGGTCAGTACGCCTTTTTCTGCAAATCTGTGTACCTGCTCGGCCGTGTAAAGTCCCAATTCATAAAATCTTTTTATCTTTTCAAACATATTTTACTCCCCCAAAAGTGTATCCGTCATAAGTGCGGTATACATTATCTGCGCTTCTATTCTGTCTGCCTGTGTCGGTTCTTCGGCTGTTGTATTTTCATAGTCTGTGCTGTCTTCAGACTCGCGGTAAACAACACCCATTACCGGAACTTGCCTTATACGGGTCTCACTGCGTTCTTCGGTAATAATATTGTCGTCTTCGTCATACTCTGCCGGAACAGTTATAATATATTCCTCGGTTCTTGTGTCAATTTGTTTGTATTCTGCTATTTTCATATACCGAAATCTCCTTAAATATACAATTCTATTTTTGTACCTATGGGGTAGTTTGTTTCCGAAGGTAAAGCGATACGCAAACCGGTTACATCGGCAGTTATCTTGGCGTTTTCATCACTGCAAAGCCTTGACAAAGCACCTGAGGTAAAGTTAGTGCTGTTTCCCGAAATATCCGCATAGGCATATCCGTCAAATAAATATCCTTCTAAAACAGAACACCGTTTGCCTGAAGTATTCAAAAATCCCGACGGTATTGTAAACATAACCGTGTTACCGTTTATGACTATATTCTGCGGCTTTGCCGCCGATACAGCGGGTGTTTCAATCTTTAAAATAAAATAGGTTAATTTCTTTGTTTCTGGGAAAGTAAATTCAACGTACTGTACTTCTTCTTCGGTTGTAACGCTTCCGAACAACTGAGCGTCATATCTGTTTATAACACCCTGTCTTTTACGTGATGCCTTTTGTTCGGCTTCTGTCCAAGCAGCACCTTTACCGTCGCACATTGCATACTTCAGTGTGCTATCGAATTGAGAAAGAAATACAGGTGCAGTTTCATCAGTTCTATTATTCTGTATTGCCCATTCTGAAGCCGAGCGTGCCGCCAGAACAGGAGTACCTGAAACATTCTTTATCTGAACACCGTAATTAAGGCTTGAAATTCTTACCACACCGGGGTCGCTTATTCCGCTTTCGGGCTGCGTCAATACCGGTATGTTTGCTACACCGTTTTCAACTACCGTTGTGCCGTTTATCTTAACGTCATTAACGTTTCCGCCACCTGATATTTCCGATATTTTATCGTCAACGTACTTTTTATTTGCGACTTCATGCTTTGTTTTAGGCGTACCTGATAACAGGTTGCCGCTTGTTTGTCTGCGCGGAATACAGTTTGCAAACGAACTCAAGTCACCGTCAGTTAACGCGCCTTCATCTGATATAGCTTCCATATATCCATCGGTTCTGTCGGTTAAAATAGTTATTGAGTCACTGCTCTGCTGTTTTGATGCGTAAACACGCGGCGAATAGTCATCATTTGCCTTTTCAGGTACATAACCTATCGCATCAATTACATTATTTTCATCAATTGTTATGTTATTTCCGGCGGTCAGTTTGTCTTGTTTCATTGACGATACTACGCCGATATTATCGGCAATATGTGAAACATCGTATTGCAATGCACCTATCTGCTCATCTGACTCTTCTTTATTATAATAACCGTTGAGTGCCGAGGCTATTGCCTTGCCGCTTTGCGCGTTTTCGCTTGTCTCATTGTAGGTTTGGTCGGTAATATTGGTTGCAGATATTACACCATTATCTATTTTTATTCCGTTTCCCGCGGTAAGTTTATCCTGCTTTGTTATGTCATGATATTCGTCTACATACTTTTTTGTTACGCAATCCTGTTCCGCAATGGGCGTTCCGGTCCAAAGATTACCTCTTACATCACGTGTCGGTATTGTATTTCCGCAACCTTGAACTTGTGTTTTATCATAATTCATACCGTTATCAATGGCATAGTTTTGATAACAGTCATCTGCCGGCAAACCATTTTCATCATAAGGTGCAAGATAGGTCAGTCTGGGCCAATTTTTGTAACCGTCGGTGCATTTCGGTATTCTGTTATTTGCATTTTTTACCGCTACATCTGCCGCACTTTTTGCTATTTCGGCCTGTTCCGCAGCTGCAACTGCAGATAATTCAGCATCACTTGCCTTTTCTTTTGCCGCTTCTGCGATACCTGAAAGGCTTTCATAATTTTCGGAATCACTCTCAACCGAATCAGGTCTGTTTTTTAACCTTAACAAAGCCGGAAAAGAATAGAGTTCAATTTCAGTTTTGTTGTCGGCCGTCAATACCGATATTACCAGGTAAACCGTAATTTTACCGCCGTAGCGAGTATGTTTTTCTTCAAGTTCAATTTCTATGTCGTTATCATCTAACTGCGCAGTGTCGGATACCCATTTACATCCCTCGCTGTTATGTATTTCAAATCTGTACACTGTTTTAGCAGATAAAGATTGTTCTGCTATGGCGGTTTTTAAATTATCTGAAAGTGTAAATCGAAGTGAAGTGACCCTGTGATCGCCGCTTGTACCGCAAAATATTTCAGTTGCGGGATTTATGCCCGCTATATCAATAGTATATTCTATTGTTTTTATTGCCATTTTATTTTTCCTCCGTAATAAAATGCAGACACAGAACATTTTTATTCTGTGTCTGCTTAAAATAGTTGTTTTATATATTAAGCGCCACCGTTGTTAAATAACCGTTTAAAATTAAGTAAAATCAGTTAAATAAAAAGCTGCCGAATATATAACTTTTTTGAAAGCAGCAATAAATTCCGATAATCAGCAAATCATAAAATTCAATTTTCTTAATCTCTTATCAAAATTATCTATGCTATATCAGATCGTTGTCAAATATCTGATATTTTCTTACCCCGTTTATAACATATGTAACTTCGATACTGCTCGGTCTTAACTTATCGCCTGTGTAATTTATCTTCATCTGAATATCATATACAAATTCGCACTTATAAGTGGCATTTGCCCACTCTATTTCCATTTTTTTATATTGACTGCTGTTAATAATTCTTTCAAACGAAAGAATGTTGTCCAGCGTATTTGAACCGCCGAACAAAGAAGCTATTAAATGTGTCGCCTGATCGTTCAACTGCTTTTCTAAGCTTTTTGAATCATGGCTTTCTCTTTCGACTTTAATACTGAATTTCAATGTCGGAGCATATACTCTTGTAATTCTTCCCAAACCGTCGGTTTTATAGTAATATTCATATTCACCTGTTCGATATTTTACATTCGGCAATAATTTTTTGGTCTTTTTGTCATAATGGCTTCCGTCGGTTATAACATCCGGACCGTTGTAATTTCTGTCATGAGTCCATTTGGTATTATAATGCTCTTTGTACCATTCGTGTCCCTCTGTACCGGTAGGTATCGCAACACCGTTTTTGACAAACTCTATGTTATCTTCGAAAAATTCTGTATCGTCATAATCTTCCGAATTTTCTTCATACTGATTAAAATCTGCTTTCTCTTTTAAATCGTCATCTCCTGACGGTAACTTTATGGCCGGATTTTTCATCTTTTCGTATTTCGGCTTCTCATCAAATGACTCAGGAACATAAAATGACTTATCGTTTTTCAAATCGATAAGATTTTGATATTCTCCGTCCTTTGTTATTGAGTGTCTCGCTACAATAGAAAATCTTGAAGTATCAAAAACTACCACCGTCAAACTGTGCGGATCCCTGTATTTGTTCATATAAACAATACTGTCGTAACCTCTTTTGTACAAATATCCTCTTATACGTTTTGACGCAGCGGTATTCTGCAATGTCTTATTTCCGCCTCTCAATTTACGCAACGAGTTATATTCTGTCTCGGTTATTATTCCTTTACTGTACAATTCTTTTCCGAACCCGGTAGGAGTCCAAGTTTCAAAATCCTCAGATATATAGTATGGATTTTTTACATTAACATAACATTCTTCATAAACCTTTTTCGCATTAGAATAGAGTGTTTTTGACGGATTTGCATACGAATCGTACGCCGCGTCTATTGTTGACAGATGGTAACCAAACTGCTTGTATCCCTCCGTTTTAAAGCCGTTTTGTTTTGTATATCCGTTAAACAAATAGAAAGATAAAAGTTCACCCTTTTCATTTTTGCATATAGTGTCTTTAAATTCTTCCAAAATATTTTTACCTACCGATCTGCCGGCGGTATCAAAACCGTTTAATGGTGCTTTAAGCAAATCACCGTGAGCATACAGCTCAAATTTCTTTAATACTTCATAATAGTTTACCACAGATTTTTCAAACCAACCACTGTTACCTGCAACAATTTTATCCGAACCTATTACCTGTTTAACCACAGGACTCATTAAACCTACCGTAAGAATTTTAAGCGTCTCGGTATTGTCATTTACATTCAACAACAACTTTTTAAGTCTTTCTGAATTTACCGCATCATTTTTTGATGGTCTTATCACAAGTTCTTTAAATTTATAACCATCACCTTTATCCGGCTTTTTTGCGTTCTCGGCTATACCGTTTTCTGCAATTAACTCCAATTCATTTTCATAGAACGGCATCACCGTAAACGCCACATATCCGTCTTTCATACTTAAAAACAGTATCGCATCATGACCGAGACTTTTTATTTTTTCTACGACTGCTTTTGCCACTCCGGTTCCGTACTGATTATATAAATCCGGTCTTGATTTCAACATCTCATAATATTTAGAATTTATAACTATTCCGGATTTCGACATTTGTTCTATGATTTCGGTTGTATTCCAATAACCGGTTTTGCTTTGAATTATTAACGGGTTAATCATATTAAATGCAAATTCACTGAAAAATCCGTAATTGTTTCTTCTGCCGTTCTCTCTTTTCATGAAAAAGTCATCAACGCATCCGCTTAACGGTTTTAAATACATACCTCTCTTGCTTATTTCAATTTCGGGTTCAATAGGATATGTTTTGCTTATCCAATTAAAAAGCGAAAGTATATTGCCCTCGCTGTCTTTGAATACACTTTTTTCATAATCGATTTTTTTAATAACACTTAGAGCATCATTATGTGAATTATATCCGCTGGGTTCCGTATTCATACCCGTTTTAAATGCCTTGTTTATCTCTTTTAACGCTTCAGAAATACTTGTAAACTTTTTATCAAGGCAACCGCTGTTTCCTGCCTTTATTCGCCTGTCTGCTCTACGATATTCCTTTTGTTTAATTTCCAAAAGTTCCTGTAGAGAATACTTTAGTTTTTGTACTGTTTTTTCTGTATCGTTATTATTGTCGGTCAATTTATCCAAATCAATTTTCTGTTTTTTGTCAATATCAACATTCTCAATTACAATTCCGTTTCTTGAAACATCTACTATTTGTTCATTATCAAATACCATAACAGCCAAACTGTTTTTTTCATAAGCGTTGTCAACAAATATTATAGAATCATAACCCAACTCTTTTAATCTGTTTCTGATTTTTTTAGGAACATAGTTGTTATACGATGAATCTTCTCTTGCAAGCTTGGTATCAATAAAAGATATAGCTTCCTCATCTGTAATGACTCCTATGTGCGATAGTCTGAACACTACATCATATATTCTTCCGTCTTTTATATCAAACGGCATATAAATCGGATTTTTAATATTGGCGTAAACTTCCTCTATCTTTTGCGAATGTTTAATCTGTCCTGCGGCATCAAGGTTTTTATACTCATTAATACATCCTTTTAAGGTTCGTAAAATCAATCCTATACCGGAAACACTGAATTTATCCGCATATAGCGGTCTTGATATATAGAACATTGACAACGGTTCACCGTTAAGATTTTTTAAACCGGTACCCTTAAGTTTATTTAATGCACGCGAACTTATTTTTCTGTTAACTGTGTCTATATCGGCAAGCGGTTTTTCCAAAATTTCAGGAGAAAAACGGTATCTAACAGTCCTTTTATACTTTTCGGGTTCACCGCAGTCTGATAAAAATCCTTCGTTACCCACCACTATGTTATTGTTTGCCAAAATTCTTCTTTTGCCTATATCTGCCCAATTCAAAACAAATTTTTTCATAAATTTGCTATTCTCGGCCGACTCTGTTATTTCAATTCCCTTATCTGCTTCTGTAATCGGCGGCTCTTCAACAACCGGTTTGTTGTCTTCCTCTTCATACTTTTTGCGCAGCCTTTCTTCTTCTCTTTCTTCCTCAGTCATTGATTCCTCACAGAATTTTCTGAATTCTTCTGCAGTAGCTCTCGGATGGTTATAATAATTTGAATTTCTGGCTTTATCCAAGTCTCTGAGGGTCAGCATTTCGCCCCACTTGTTAAAAACTATTGTTTCGTCATAATCAAAATCCGGCTGAAACTGAATTGAATTACGTACCCTGCTTAGTTTGTAGTCATAATACCTGACATACGTATCTATACACCACTGTCTGTCGCCTACTAACCTAGCCTCAACCAAGTCATATGTCATGTCAAGTTTTTCACTTACTGTAGGAACTCTCCCAAGCCATTTGGATTCCGGCAGTTTTCCGCTGTCATAAAGTTTTTGCACAAAACCTTCGTTTCTCGGGATAGTTCTGTGCTCTATAGATTGAACAGCTCTTTGTATTTGTTCCGCTAAAACAGACTTAATTTCAAAGTCGCCGTTGTTTTTAAAATTATCATAAAGCTTTCTGTCAATATAAAATTTATTTAAATATGAATTATACCAAATCTTTTTTTGTATTTTCAGATCGTGATATCCAATTTCAACGTCGCTTTTCATCAATTTAGGATGTCTTTCAAATAACTCTCTCCACATGACAAAGTCTTTGAGTTTACCTGTTATAACGCCGTCAATATCTTTAACCTCCGGATTCGGAACATGATTTACCGTTCTTGCATTTCCGTTTATATACAATCTGTATCCGCTTAGACCTATATCCACAAGCCAATGCATATAAGGATCCCTTATTACACCGAGTTCTCTCCAAATTGTTAATATGTCCTTATCATCGTCATACATCTGATTGGCTTTTTTAATCAGCTCTTCGTCAGTACATCTTACAAAACAATATGACGTATCCTGCGAGTCCAAATCAATTACGGTAGTTACTGCCTTTACAGACCAGGCACCGTTTTCTACTCTTTTGCGAGCGGCGTCTACCGCCATTCTTTCAAAACTGTCCTCTAAAGCCGAAAGCTCAAATGAAACAAATTTTTTACCCTTAAGTTTCTTCTTTATGTATGAAATAAAATCAAGAATAAACTGTATGAACTTACAACGTTTTTTAACCTTTACCTTGCCCGCTATCTTTGCCATACCGCTACCGCTGTCTTTAAACAGCATATCGCCGGCAAAATCCGCTACTATTTCGCGAGTTACTTTAGGATCGTTAACGGAGTTGATACTTTGATCGGAATTTACTACAAAATTCTTATATGTTTCTAATGCACTCTGTCGGTTTTTATCGCCCGTTTTTTCACTGAGCCATTTGTAATAAACTTTACTTTTTTGTAACGCATCTGAGAAATACAAATAATTTTTTTCCGATATTTCGGCAAAGTGAGTCAACTCATGTTTAAATACAAACGATATTGAATTTTCGGCGTATACATTAAGGTGTATTTTTCCGTACTTGTCCACATAACCGTCAGGCGATAAAATTTTATTCGCACTTTTTAACTGCCTCAGATCCTCAAAAACAACGCTTATGCCAAGATCATCGCATATATCTTTAATTTCATTTTCAGCGTCGGAACTTATTTCAGTATTTTCAGAATTCTTTTTATTGTCCGAAAAAAGAGATACTTCATTACTGAACATACTCTGTCTTTCGGCATTAAAAAAGACATCATCCGCCGATGATGTCTTAATAGATGATATTTTGTTTACTACTCCTCTTTCTGAAGTTTGCTCTGTTCTTTCGCTTTCCGCTCTTTGATCTTCTGTATCTCCTCGTGTAACCCTTGAAATTGTATGTCCTCGTTCATCAGATTGTCGTACATATCCTGATATTTGTCCCGCTCTTTCGCTTTCCGCTCTTTGACCTTCTGTATTTCCTCGTCTAAGCCCTGAAAATCCAGATCCTCGTTCATCAAGTTGTCGTACATATCCTGATATTTGTCCTGCTCTTGCATTTCCTGTTTCCTCAGTTTCTGCACCCTTTCGTGCAAGTTCTGAAACGGTATATCCTCGTTCATCAGGTTGTCGTACATATCCTGATATTTGTCTCGTTCTTCCGTTTTCTTCTCTCTCACCTTTTGTACCTCCTCGTGCAAGTCCCGACTGTGTCTGTTCATCAAATTGTCGTAAATTTTCCGATATTTCGATGAGTCTTGGTTTTTCCCCTCTGCTGACATCATTTGAGTAGTGCGAGTATCCATCTACTAATCCCTCCGTATTTATTATGGTATAAAAGTTCTGCGTCGGCTTGTCACCGTATTTTTTTATTATTTGCGGCGGTATAAATCGCCCTGTTTCAATATATCTGTTTAACGCACGCCCAATCGCTTTGCTGTTAGACAACTCGTTAAGATGCAGGTAAACGGAGTATCCATTGTTTTTAAGCTTTTTGATTTTATCATTCAATGATTTTAAATCGCCGCCAACTATTGAATATATAATGTTGTCACCATTATCAATGCTCTCTGCCAAAACTTTCTTTATTATATTCTGACTTTCACGGTGTACGGCATTCGCGCCCAATCCGTTGTCAAATTCGGCAAGTTGTTCTTTTGCCATATCACTGTCAATAACACGTGATGAGTAGTATTCAGAAAGCGGCTCTACCAGAACACTTGATTTACCGGCGGCAGGCAAACCTATTACAATATCTGACCTTCGTTCCTGTTTTACCCGTCCATTGTAACACACTCTTCCTTCAGCGTCAATCGTCGCACTGCCTAAAGCGAGCAGCTTATCGGCAATCTCCTTTCTCGTCGCATTTCTTTCATGTGTGTTAATGATATACGTTTCAGGTCGTGAATATGATTCGCTAAGCAACTGTGATATAGTAGGAGCTGCATTTATTTCATCTATTAAAACATCTTCACCGTTATTTAACCGTTTTATAATCTCTGATGTTTTTGTATCAGTTATTTTGATTCTATCATTTTGAATAGCATTATCTTCATTCGCGCCGGTTTCAATATTTTCACGGCTGACATTTTCAAAGTTGCTTATAACCTTTTCAAGTTGACGTGCTTCAGCGCTGTCTGCATCTATCGTGTTATATAGGTATTTAACCTTGTCAAAAATTTTTTCAAACAAATTACGGTTTTCGGTATATAACTTTCTTACAAAACTAATATCATTTGTAATATAATCCCCTGCCAGTTCCGCAGCAACCTCACTTTTAACGTAAGCCGAATTCAAAATATTATCTTGCGTATTAAAACTTTTATATTTGTTTAATATGCTTTGATTATTTTCATTATACTCATTATCAAATCGGTTGTTATTCGGTTCTTTCAAGTTTGCGTATTTGATAACAGAATCTTCAAGTTCATTGTATAAATCACTGTTTTTGAGTGAAGCCGCGATTCTATAACCTAATGATCCTTCAGCTGAGATTGAATTATTATTGCTTAATGATTCACCGATGTTACTTGAAACATACGGCATCAATGCTTTATTTTCCGAAGTATAATCTGGTGTTACAATCGACTGATTATTGCCAAAATCCAAATTTACTGATTGACTTCCTTGCGGTGTTGAATTTGTACTTGTGTAATTCTGCGTGTTTGACGCGTTGTATTCGCTTGCATCATTTATCGGATCATAAAAATCCACGTAATATTTATAAATATCTGCATCAACACTGTC
The DNA here is from genome assembly GCA_934445015.1 of uncultured Eubacteriales bacterium. GTDB lineage: Bacteria > Bacillota > Clostridia > Oscillospirales > Acutalibacteraceae > UBA737. Next base: position 11,356 of record CAKSDJ010000013.1, read on the forward strand.
TGTCATTCTCTGAAATATCTCGGCGCGCGGCATATATGCGTCAATCATCATTAGCACGCCTATGTTATAATAATTTTTCTTTGAATTTTGTCTCCTGCGCTTTAAAATGGCATTGTATGCTTTATCCATTTTATCCGGAAAAACATAACCTTTTTCGGTTAAATATTTATATTTATAAGTAATAATACTCTCAATCTCCGGCTCTTGATTTAGAGCATATTTACCCAATTCCGTAAGTATGAATTTTCTTGATTCATCCAATTCCTGAAATCCGTACAACATCATTCGCCCTACGGTATAGTCTGAATTGTCACCCTTTAAAACAGTATTCGATGTATTATACAAATCAGATTTGGAATCGGTTGAAATTTCCTTCAGGTAACTTGCTACATCGTCAAGTTTAATATTTCTGCTCTCAAAAATCTTTTTATAATACGCACCGTATGTTTTTTGAGTTTCAATATTTTTAACCTGAGCTATATTAGGTATACTGCTCATCGCAAATCCGGTTGCAAACCCTACCATGCCGTCATACAGCGCATCTTTTAACAGATTTTCTTTTTCTAATTTTATATCCATGGCAGTTTTTGCGCTGGATGAACTTTTTAAAATTGTAGGAACATCCAATCCCAAAATTTCCCTTTTCAATATTGGCGATATTAACGACTGTGTGAATTCTTCAGTAAACTCACTCGTACCGTTGACAAATGTGGTTCCGCCCCATAACAGTACTTTAGAAGAAACATTTTTTGCAAGTTCATTTATAACACTCTCAGAAACCTTACCTACAGACTTGGTAAGCGGGTTATAGAATGTTACTTTTTCAATCAGGGTTTCACTTGCGGTATTGGAAAGTGCATAGGCCAAACTTCGCCATTCATTATAATTTCCGGTGTTTTCGTGCGAAAGTTGTAACCCCTCTTTGTAACTATTACCGAATGTTGATACAGCAGAACTTGAAAGCATCAATGCTTGCGAAAATGTGCTGGCTGCGCTTGCAGTCATTCCCAATGCACCGCCAACATAGGCCCCCGCAGCAGCCAATAGCATGGGTATTGCATTTTGAGCAATACTTGTTACAACGTCCTGAAGTATTTTTTGCCCATTTAAATTGTTAGCCTTAAAATAACGGCCTACAGCATAACTTGCCAATTCGTATGAATTCGGAGCTTTATTTGCAATTTTTTCTGATGTTTCGCTGTTTACACCTCCGGATAACAGTTGAAGAGAATTAGAAACGCCATTAATATAACTCTGAATACCGGTTACAGTATACAATTTCATTCTGGTTATAAATTTATCGTAAGGATCTTCGTTATATGTGCTTCTTATATAAAGATTCATGCCCTTAATCTCGGCAAGTTTTCTGCCATTTTCCTCTATGTCACCTGTTATTTTACTCATTTCATTTTGTAAAACATCTTGTAACCATTTCCTATCTTTGTATACATTGATGTCATTTTCCTCTTCTGGAGTGAGTTTTTCACCTTTTTCTTTTTTTTCTTCAGCTTTTTCTGCCTTGCTTTTTATCTCAATATTTTGTGGGTTGCCTGCTGCAAGAAACTCATATTTTTTATAAACATCATCACCTGTGTAAACGTCACCTCCGCTCTCAAGAAATTTTACTTTTTCAGCAAGAGTAAGTGTTTCATGATTATCTATTTTTTTGGAAATGCTATTGCTTTCAACTTTATTTGTTAACTGATCAAAATTAATACGTCTACCTTTTGCAGCCCTATTTATTGCATCATCGTTCTTAACTTCCTCGACTATTTTTCTTTGTTCATCGGTAAGATTTATTGAATCATTGTATTTTACACCGCCGAACAACTCAAACAGTCCCGGATTTTTATTTCTGTAATCAAACGCCTGTGAGGCAGATGAATATCCCAATCTTTGAGCAGCTTTATCTACAAAGTCATAATTATATCCTTCTTTTGCAATCGATAAAGTAGCAACATCAATCCATCTTTGTCTGTCTAAATTTTTCAAATGATCGGCTTGTGCTTCATCTGAGACAGTTCCTACTATTGAACCTTTTTCAAACCTGCTTTTTTGTTCGCTGTGTTGCTGCCGGTCTGTCCCACCTAAATACATGCCGCTATAAAATCTACTTTGAGCCATTTATCCTTACTTTACCCTCCAATGCTTTTGTCCGTCGTTTACAACTTCAACATAGTTGTTTGCTGTCGCATCCCAGATCCAGTAACGGGTATTAACATCTTCTCCGGTCTTAAATATATTGAATGAAAAACCGTAGGTGTCCTCGGCAACAGTTTTTTCATTTCCGTATTTTACCAGTTTTCCGTAATATGTACCGTCCTTATATACGCCTCTCGGCTGATAACCGTTATAAAACGTTCCGTATTTTTTTGCCGCCATTGCAGCGTCGCTTTTGCCTTTTCTGTTATTTTCGCCGGTATATGGGTTTACACCGTATGAAAGTGTTGTGCTTTTACCTGAATTATTGTCGGTATATGTAACTGTTCCGATAACGCCTTCCCTTATATAATTGTAAATAGTATTTATTCCGTTATCCTTAAGTGAACCGTAGTATTCCCTCGAAAGCAGGCCGCCGTCGGCTTTTAAAATATACTCGTTATTCACAGTGCCCCCTTTGCCGTAGGCGGGTCTGTTCCGGCTTGCATTTAACTGACTTTCATATATTTTATATGCAAGTTCATTTTTTTGCTTTTCCAGTTCTGTTTCTGCCTCAAGCTCTGAATTATATATTGACGCGGCAGTTGAACTGTTATTCTGATCATAAGACTGCTCAATTGACAATTTATTGCTTTCAAGCTCGTTCTTAACAGAATTTACAGATGAATCAAAATTCGAACTTAATTCTTCAAGCGCTTTTTGTTTTGAAGTATCAATACTATCTTTTTGACTTAAGTATGATTTCTGAACAGCACTCTGCTGCGTTTTACTGAGTCCGGAATCCGTAAGACCGATATTATTCATATTTTCGGCTATTGTTTTTTCATTTATAAGTTTCTGGACAGCGTTTTTCTCATACTGGTCCGCATAACTTTCTCTAACATTTTTTGTTGCACTGTTATATTGATTTTCTAACTCCTCAATTTGTTTTTGAGCAGCGCTGTTGACCGTGTCAATTGCCTTTTGCCTGTTTGGATCACTGCTTTTTTTAACTAATCCGAGAATTTCTTCATAACTTCTTGCCATTATTTCACACTCCCTAATAATCGATACTTAACAGAAATACTGTTTATTATGAGTTTTCCTTCACATCTTACCTTTACCCCAAAGTTTCTGACCGACTTTACAGATATATTGAATTTTTTGCAGGTTATATATGACTCACTGTTTTCATTGGTGTTCGGATTTGTCAAAAACACGGTTTCACCAATACCACCGGCATTTGTTATAAATCCAACAGATATTTCACTTCCACCGTTATTACCAAAAGAAATATCTACCCTGTCAATATTTTTTAAATAGTTCGGCGCAGAAAATTCAAACTGTTTTGTTTTTAAAAGTGATGTTACGGGACTTGTTATAATCAGTTTTTTATTGTCAGAATCAGGGAATGAGGCTATCTCATCCTTACCCGTATCGTTGACATATTTTAAAATACTGCAATGCGCCGTATAATACGAACCTTCAGGTCTTAACAAATAAACTGCCGCAATAGCATTTCCTATTCCGCAATAAACAGGTGCTTCTTTTTCGCTCATACCGTCAATCGGCAACAGTTTCCAAAAATACCAGGGTATCATACAGTTTGCGTCATCACTTTTTGAATAACTGTATATATGCGTATAACCGTAACTGTTGTAGTCCATAACATATGCGTCGTTTCCTACTATAAGAATATAATGTCCGTCAAAATCATGCGACACAGCAGACTTTAACTGCTCCGGATTATAACCGCTGCCTTTTATCTTATTCTCTATCATTTCTGATACGCAATATATCGTCATTTCGCTGTACTGGTTTGCCGTTATCAAAGTATATATTTTTCCGTCAGAGTTAAGCCAAACCAAACGGTTGCGGCAAAGCTGTACTGTCTTCGGACAATCGCATCCTACAGATGAATGCAGCGTAATAATCGGAAAAATAACCCTGTTTGCCTCATAATCAACTATGCTTTGACTTGTTAACGATTCAGCCGTAATATCGCTGTTTTGCTTATAATATGAATAATAAGTTTCATTAGGTTTAAACAAAACAAGATTTTGTCCCTGTTTTCCGAATGCTGTAACAGGCTGAGATTTATTGCCTACATAGGCATAGTTATTTTCGTTAAAATATAACGGTTCATTCAATCCTGACCACAGTACAAGTGCCTTTTCATTTTTGTCGGTATTACCGCATAAAAAAAGGCGCGATCCGCCGTTTATACCGCTTGCCGTTCCTCCAAACCAAATTGTTTGGGTCATCTTGAAAACTTTTTTTAAATAAGAATATTTATCCGCTGCACTTTGATATACATTTGCTTCTATTATCAAATTATCTTCTACAGGGCCGTATTTTTCAACGTCTGCGTCGTTGTTCAACCGTTTTGCCGGCATCGTATCCGAACCGTTTTCAGAACTGAAACCGATATATTCTCTGCATGCATACATTGCAAGACCGTCCCCTTGCGGAGTCTTTTCATAAACCCAACGGTTACTTGCCAGTCCGCTTGCATCAACACTGTGAACACAGGTTTTAACGCAACCGTTTGTATCCGTATATGTAAAAGTTGCCTTCACCGTACCTTCGGTTGCAATTTTCGTGCCAAAGTTATATCGCATAGGATGTGAACTGTCGCTGTCGTTTTCGTTATAAGCAGAATATATTATCTTAAACCGCGGAGTAAGCAAATTGTACCCTTCAAAATGAACACCGCTGTATCCGTAAACACCGGTTCGCTGACAGTGCGCCAAAACCGTAGGCGTATACATTTCTTCCTTATCTGTCAAAATCCATTCCGGTTTATCAGACTCAAAATCGCATTTATATATACTGCCGTTATCAATAAAACAAAAAATTGAATTATTTTTTTGAACTACAAAATAATCACAGTCATAAGTATTTAAAGAGTTTAAATACTTGCATTCATCTTCCGATTGCCACCAAAAAAATATTTTGCTTTTTACAGTGGTTTCTTCACCCGATAAAACCGCTTTAAAACTTACCAGCACACTTCCTTTATTGTTTACTATTTCACCGTGAGTTTTAAGCGCTCCGTAATCATAATCATTTGTAACTGTCAATGATAAATCACTGTTATCAGGTATTTGATCAAAATATTTAAACCCCGGTCGTGTTTTAAGCGCCCCGTTTTTATACCATAGATTGACGCAGTCGGTAAGTTGATTATCACGTATTCCGCTTAAACAATCACGTAAGTTAAGCCCACCTGACAAACTCGGCACCGCAACTTCACGTGAGGGCTGCCGGCTTATGCCAAAATATTTCACTAACAGTCACCAACTTTCGGTATAACATTTTTAACCTTGTCAAAACGCGGAAATGCAGCGCGCTTTGCATTATAAAGCATAGTATACAGTTGCTGCTGGTCCCCGTCGTTTTCACTTCGCGCAATATGCATCGCAAGACCGTATAAAAAACATTCGTTAAGCACATTTTGCGGCAATTCAATTTTATTGTTTAAACTTTTTATAGGCTCAAACGGAGTGTCGTTAAACATACGCCACAGATCGGCATATACAAGATTTACTGTTACAACAGCACAGTTTCTTATACGCGATGTAATTTCTGCGTTTCCGTCAGAATCGGTGTAACCCAAAATTTTTAAAACATTGTTTAATAATTCAATTGCCTTCATTAAAATTCACCTGCCATACCGTTACCGTTTTGCTGACTGCTGTAATTTACGTTATTAACGCTGTTTCTCATTTTATCGAATACCTCTTTTTGCTGTTGCGGCGACATTGTCGCAAACTGTTGATATGCCTGCGGATTTTTCGCTTTTAAGTATTCAGCCAATTCCTCATCACTTACACTTTCAGGTGCCGCATTATGCGAATTTTGCTGCTGCATCATAACAGACTGTTCGGCTGCGGATTCAGCCTCAGCCTTTCTTGAGTTTATCAGACCGTTAATATCTGGTATAAGTCCTTTCGGCAACCGTTCAAGATATTCAATAAAACTGATTTGACCGCTTTGCAACAATCCGTTAAGGTTGCTTATACATACCGCCTCGCTCCAGAGCGTAGATGCGCCGACGTCAATATGCGTTGTTATTACCAAATCTTTGTACCGTTCCGCATCAAACGTAATATACTGCGTATTGCCGCCGCTCATCGTTTTTATCGAGCGCTTTCCGTACATGGTAAGCCAAAAATCCGCCCATATTCTTGCAACGTCTTCATTTGTACTGTAAAAACGGTTCTGGTACATTTGAAGCGGTGCCATTGCCGCTTCGCGTACCTGAACAATTGCCGTAGCATTGTCAGGCCGCATATTACCGAGTGCCGCGTCGTTTGCTCCGCTGTCCGAGAGAATATTATACGCAAATGCGTCTGTAAAGTTTATAAATGCCGCACCGTAATTCGGCGGTGTTACATACCTTATGGCACTCATCATATCCTCAGCAGTTCCGTATATCTTAACTACTTCTGCAGGATCGTTAGATATGCCGTCAGGTATAAGGTCGCCGTTTATTATTGTTTTGGGCATACCGGTATTCTGCATAGCCCATACCGATATTGAATGCGCCTGGTTAAGCGCTATCTGATTAGGAATTTGATATGTTATTTCACTTTCGCCGTAAGCGCAGCTGCGGCGTCTTTCCCATACAAATTTAGCAATCGGATACCTGTGTATAAGCAGATTCCACTCAGGCCTTATTACAGCGTTTTCCGTAACGCATTTTCCCCAAACCGTGCAGTCACCGTTTTTGTCATATTTTTTGTAAAGTTTAGTAATTACGGTAACACGTCTTGAATTAGACGGTTCATCAATACCGCGATCACCCGAATTTTTATAAAAACTGTCCACTCCGTCCGGAACAATATTTTCCGTGCTTTGCCCGTATTTTTCGGCCAGCCTTTTTACGGCCGCAACATCTTTTCGCTGTGATATTATAATATACGGTTGATTTTCGACTTCCTCATTGTTTGGATCCCCGAATACAACATTTTCAATATCCAGAACTTCACATGCAATATCCCCTGTTATCGGCATTGTTCTGCCGTCATCGGCATAAAGGCCGGTGTTTATGTCGCTATCCCAATATGTGTACAATATACCGGTGCCCGAAATATATGCGTTTCTCAACAACTGATCTTTTTTATCGTCATACTTAACCCGCTCGGCGGTAATTTTAAAATAATCCGTAAGTGCCGCCATAATAACCGAAATTTCTTCATTAGAGGTTTTGCCCTGCGGTACTTCACCGTTTATGAGTTGTTCTTTTATTGGCACACAGCACTCTTCTGGCGTATTCGGCATACCCTCCGCACTGTAATTTACCGCAATCGGCGCGCTTCCTATAACCGACATTTTATATTCGCCTATCCGCTTTATTATATTCCGTCTGGTAAGCGGTTTTTCATTTCCTGCATTAACACCATGCCATTGGTCACCTACAAAAAAACGTTCGTTAATTCTTGATTGGTCGTGAATGCCTTTTTCACCTATTCCGTTTTTATATTGCTGACCCACCTCGTACTCTGTCCAGATCGATTTGGCACTGAGTTCGTTTATTTCATTCATATTACTCATATCACTCCATTTCCAAACCAAACGGCAACAGCGTATACATTCGCCGTTGCCGTTCGATTTTACTTATTTGAAATATTAAAATTTATTATTCGCCGCTGATTGCAAATATAAGACCTTTCTTATTATCTGTAACAAAGCAGTCGTAATAAAGTCTGAAGTTGATCTTGTATGCGTCCATATCCTGGACAATGTCCGGAGTATAGATATCTACCTTATCAACCTTTTTAACAAGCGATGCCGCGGATTTGGGCATAACGATTGCCCTTATATAACCCGCGTCTTTGCTCGCACTGAAACCTGTATCGCTGAAAGTATACGCGGTTCTCATACGGTCTGACGCAACAGGAATAATAGCGCATCCGTTAAGTGTTTTTACCTTCATATTGAGGTTGCCCTGCTCAAAATCGCTTGTGGTAATCGAGCGCTGCAGATCGCCTGAAGTCATCAGTGCAGCATACATAACCGGATCTACAAACGCTATCATCTGATCGTTTGTGTATCCGCTTGCCGCTTCTGCTTTATTTATTGAAGCAAGCATTAAATCAACCGCTTTAGCTGCTGCAAAAGTATCCACGTTATTTTCAGCGTTTGCTACACCGTAAAGTTTTGACAATACATACGCATCAATTTCGGGGTTAACCTTTGTACGCGTATATTCGCCTACCACCTTACCTGCAAGTGATGACATACCGCTTTCATCCGCGTCCTGAGCATCAATTACAAGTTGCTTGCTTCGCTCTTTTGAAAGAGTATATGCGGTATAATTAAAGTTTGTACCGCCTTTCGAATAACCGGTTTCTCTGTTATAATTACCAAGACCGTCAAAGTCAAGCTGGGGCATATTGACGGTTCTCGAACCGGTGAATTTTGCCTTAAATTTACTGTCGGCCATAAAGCCTGTTTTGGATTCCTGAACTATCATTTTGTCAAGTTCAGCCGCATATTTATTTGCGTATTCAAATACATTTGCCATTGTGTTTTTTTATCCTTTCTTTTTATCTGCCCCACAGTCCCGATAAAAAGTTTCTGTCAGTCGAGGATATATTATCCTCGCCGCCGCTTTTCATTGTTCCTGTGCTCGCGGCAGTCGCTGCGTCTTTAACTTTTTTTGCAGCATCAATTTTTGTTTTTTCTTTGTGTAAGTAGCGCAGGTATGCAGAATACAAGTCTCTTTTTCCTTCTGCAGCCTCAATAATCACAGAATCCGGCAATGCATTGTACTCAGGCGCATCCGGCATTTCGGACTTTAACATAATGTACTCATCTGCCAACCTCGAATAAACGCTCTGTTTTTCCGATTGCTCTTTTTGGGCAATGCTGTTTTCACGTTCGGCAAGTATCTCTTTGTATTCGTCCGATTGTTTTTCACGGTATATTTTCATACCTATCTCAACATCTTCACTGCCTACGCCGAATAGATTCTCAAGGTGATGCCTATACGCCTTTTCAGGCGCGGTCACTATTTTTTCTACAAGCGTATTTACATCCGTACCGCGCAAGGTCGCAATATAATCAAGTTTTTTTCTCAGTCCTTCGGTGTGCATACCTTTTTGAATAAACCTGACAGCCTCATCTTTTGAAAAGTTTACATTTTTGTGATTGTACTGCACCGAAATAAACGGTTCTGTATTATCAATTTGTTCCGATACAGAATCCTGCGCTGTGTCGGCCTCTGTATCTCGTGTAACATCCTCCGGCGGCAGAGTATTATTTTCCGGTGTGGCAAAATCGTTCTCTGCACCTTCGGTATCTGTTTCGGTCTGCTGAACATCTTCAGGTATGGTGTCCTGTATGTCCGCGTTCTGAACGCTCTCGTTTTCGTTCATATATCTTTCTCCTTTATATATCCCTATGGTGAAGGGTTTTTAAAATACACCGTGCATATTCTGCACTGCGTATTGTTAAACATAGTTATATTTATTTACGTTCGGCTATAGTTCCGCCGTCATATTTCAAAAAGTTTTTCCATTCTCGCTTTGCCTTTTTTTCATCCTCGCTCTCTTTGATTTCGGCGTCGTTTTTTTGCGCTGTTCTCTGTTGTATTTTCTTTTCTTCATACTTATATCCTATAAAGTACCCCATGGCGAAAATAACAAGTGCCAAAAGCAAAATGATTAAAAGCGTACTTATAAAAGTGCATATAAAAACTATATTATTCATAAATTTTACCATCCTTTTTTAAATCCTATATCACCGGCATTAAGCCCGTGATTTTTTATATAATATTCCTCACTTGTAGGTTTGCGCCGCGGTGCTTTCGGGTCAGCAGGTTTAAAAAACCTTACATCATAAAAAGCATATCTTAACGCATCACACAAGTGGTTATTACTATCCTGCGGTTCGTTTATTCCACGCTCATCAGCGCCTTTTTTCCAACAGTAACTTGATAATTCGCTTATCATATTTCTGCAACTCGGATTTACGTAAATTTTATATTCCTGTATCTGTGCAATTCCGTTAAGTATGGAATCTTTGCCTTTAACAGAAGGCAGCAGTCTTGAAATTCCGAGTCTGCGTAAATCTTCATTTGACTTAGGTTCGGCGCAATCTGCCCTTATGCGTTCCTTTACATAACCTTTTTTCTTTATCATTTCGGCTATATCACTGTTAAGCATTTTTGTTTCATAATGCTCATCAAACACATAAATTTCCTTTGTTACAGGGTTTACCGAAAAAGCAATAAATGCCGTCGGATCGTTTGTATATCCGTAGTCAAGACCGAAAAAGCACTTATACTGCCAATCCGTATCATCTGTGGTTCCCAGGGCATCTTTATCAAAATTCTTGATTTCAAAATTCTCGTATATCAGACCATCCGCTATTCCCCACTCACCTAAACCGGCAACAGCATACCTGCGGTAATTTGTCGACTTCATTCTCTCAAACACTTCTCGGTCGGTACTGTCTAAAAATTCATTGCATAAATAATTTGTTGAATATGTACTTACATTTTCTTGTTTGTTATCAAAAAAACGCTTTTTCAGCCAGTGATGTTCAGACCACGGGTTAAAGGTAAGTGTGGTTTGCTTAAATAAGTGTTCCGGCACATTACCGCGCGGCACCGACAGATCAAGTTTTTCAAAATCAGCCTCACTTTCTATCTCAAATGCTTCCTCAATCCATACCCAGCATAAGTATCCCTTTGACACGGTTGTAGACGCAAGTTTAAGTACATCGTCAAAACCCCTGAACATTATCCTTTGTCCGGTAGGCTTGTAAATCATCTCCATAGGAGATACTGTATTTTGCCAAAGATGAGCAACGCCCAGGCGTTGTTGCGCCCATTTTAACTGAGCAAAAGTACTGTCGCGATGTGTATTAAAAACTGCGCGTACAACAAGCAGATTACTGTCAGAATATTTCATAATACGGTATATAAAATTCAGTGCGGCTGTCGCGCTCTTTTTGCTGCCCTTACCACCTTTTAAAACTCTGTATCTGGCAGTGTCTTTCCAAAATTTCCCGTACCCTTTCCCCACAATATCCGGCAAATAATAAACATTATTCTTCAATTTTTTCTTCACCCGATATAAATACTACTCCGGCGTTCGTGTCCGTGTTTTTATTTTTTAAACTTTTAAGTTCAAAAAACAGTTTAAGTGCCTGCGGATTTCCCTTTTTGGCGGTTTCGGTTATCGCTTTCCATACATTAAACAATTCACTGTCGGTGTACCTGTCTATAAGAATTTTTATGTAATCTTTAAACTCTTTTTTGTCATACCATCTGTAAAAGGTTGAACGTGCAATTCCTATTTCATCACACATTTTACTGATATTGCCGTCAAAATCCGGACTTGTTATTATTTCGGCACACTTGCGCATTTTAACATTCAGTGTTTGCCGACACTCATTGGATTCATTCATAAAGACACCTCCTTTAAATGTTTTGGTATGTTTATTTAAAACTTATTGTTTAATTGCTATTCCTCACGTTGATATGTTAACATTGATTTTACTGACATTCACTGACACGCATTAAAATATATCGGGTAAATTTGAAAGCGCCTTTTTATATATTCTGAAAATCTGTCGTTCACTGTAATTTAATTTTTCAGATATCTCCGCAAATGAATACCTGTTCCTGTCGCCGTATTCATCAATTTCTCCGAGATACAAAAGCCTCAAAAGCCTTTGCTGCGTACCGTCGTTTAAAGAATGTATTGCGTGCTCTATTTTTAAACGCAAATTATATAATGCCTCCAACTCATTTTGTATAAGCCTGTCCCAATCTTCTTCCCTTTTTTCTACTGTTATCTCAACTACGGTACCTTTTGATTTGCTGCCTTTAACAGATTCTTCAAATTCCGGACTTTGATAAGTATCACATGATTTACTGTTTTCCTTATCCCTGCGCAGTTGCTCTATACGTTCGTCAATTTCTCCGTATCTTTTTAAAACTTTCTTTTTTTCGTCTATCGTCAAAGCGTTTTTTCCTCCTTGCAATGTTGTCAATAAATGCCACAAACTGACCGTAAGACACGCTTGTATTATGTTTTACATTGTAGTCATTTCTGAATTTTTCTATTATATTAAGGCTTTTGCTCTTTTTGGCTCTAAGCATTTTTTTGCATTCGTCACATATACCGTCTTTGCAACAATGATTGCCGCAAAGACATTTTTCAAATTTTTCCATACTCTAACCCTTCAAATAATTAAATATCCTCTCAACTTCCGTTTTTGTTTGCATTTTGCTTATTGCCTTTTCTATTTCAACAGGCATAAAATCAAACATCTCACTTGTCAATTCCAACATAGACCCAATACCTTCACCCAGGTCAGAATTTCTACAATCACTGCCTAACAAATCATTTATGCTGTAGCAGAAACGGTTTAACGCAGCAATCGCATATAATAATTTAAGCGCCACATCAATTTTATCAATTGATTTGTTAAATAAACAAAAATCGTCTGATTTGCAATCAGGACATACTGCCACTCGCTCATAAGGCGGATTGTCAAGACCGTGTTTTTCCTCATAAATATGCGGTGTTTCAAATTCCCTGTTGCAGTTATTACATCTGAATACTTCATTTTTTGTCACAATCAAATTCACCATACTTCAATCTCAACTTAAAATTTGCTTTAATTAAGTATTTAACTTTCGCTTTTTCTTCATATAACGAATTGTTAAGAACAGAATTTCGATTATCTGTAATAATCAAGGCAATCAGACTTAATATACTTATCAAAACCGTAATAATAATTAAAGCGATAAAAACATAAAGACATATTCCCTCCAAAACGATATAGTTCAAAATACTACCTCCTTGTTATATATGTATCTTTTAAAGATACACGACGAATAAAAAAATATATTTTTTCAATTCGTATCTTTTTAAGATACAATCATATTACCACCATTTTCCTGTTTTGTCAATAGTTTTGTATCTTAATTTTATATTTTTTTAATTTTGCTTGACTTTTTGATAAAAATAAGATACAATTGTTGCAGAAAGGGTTGATTATATGAATATAGGCGCCTACATTAAAAAATTACGTACAGATATAGGTTATTCACAGGAGGAATTGGGCAGCCTTTTGGGAGTGCAGCGTGCTGCCGTTCAAAAGTGGGAGTCCGGTAAAGTAAAAAACCTAAAAAGAGACACTATTAAGAGACTTGCCGAAATCTTCAACGTTCCGCTGGCTTCATTTATTGACAGTGATTATATGTTATATAATAATATTATACCCACACCAAAAATGAACAGCATACCCATTGTCGGAACAATAGCCTGTGGCTCACCTATTTTAGCAACTGAAAATCTTGAGGGTGAAGTTACTCTGCCTGAAGATATTAAGGCAGATTTCGCACTCAGATGCAAAGGTGACAGTATGATTGACGCCCGAATTATGAATGGCGACATCGTTTATATACGTCAGCAACCAACCGTTGAAAACGGCGAAATCGCAGCGGTTCTTATTGACGATGAGGCAACTTTAAAAAGAGTTTATTTATCTGATAATACCGTTACTCTGGTAGCGTGCAATTCAAAATATCAGCCGTTTGTATATACCGGCTCGCAACTTGATCAGATTCGTATTCTCGGCAAAGCAGTCGGATTTACAAGTACCGTACTATGAAAAAATAAGCCCTTAAAACGAGAGCTTAACTGTTTAAATGATAAAGGAACTGTTTTAAAAACAGTTCCTTTAAATTTTATGTTTTATCTTTGAACTCTTCCCGAGCCGTCTCCGCCTGCAAGTTTTTCAACTTCCGAAACGCTTACCCTGTTGTAGTCGCCCTCAATTGAATGTTTGAGTGCCGATGCCGCTACGGCAAATTCAATTGCATCTTTGGTTGATTTACCCGTAAGGATTGAATAAATAAGTCCGCCGCCAAAAGAGTCGCCGCCGCCTACACGGTCAACAATGTGCAAATGATACGATTTAGAAAAACAGTAATTTTCGCCGTCATAAAGCATACCTGCCCAATCGTTATCACTTGCTGAAATTGAAGAACGCAAGGTAATCGCAACCTTTTCAAAACCAAACTTGTCGGCAAGTTGTTTTGCAACAGATTTATAACCTTCATGGTTGAGTTTGCCGCCATAGATATCGGTACCCTCAGCCTCAATTCCAAACACGTCTTTTGCATCCTCTTCGTTAGAAATACATACATCAACGTATTGACAAAGATCTGTCATTGCAGCTCTTGCCTCTTCACGAGTCCAAAGTTTACCGCGATAGTTAAGGTCGCAGGAAATCTTGATTCCCTTAGCCTTTGCTGCTTTGCAAGCCTCACGGCAAATTTCTACAACATTTGGTCCGAGTGCCGGTGTAATACCGGTAAAATGGAACCAATCTGCACCTTCAAAAATTTTATCCCAATCAAAATCATCAACCGTTGCCTGTTGAATTGCAGAGTATTTACGGTCATATATACAAACCGAACCGCGTTGCGAAGCACCTTTTTCAAGATAATAAATGCCAATGCGCTCTCCGCCTCTGACTATATTGCTTGTATCTACGCCAAAAGAGCGTAACGAATCTACAGCTGCCTGTCCTATTGCGTGTTTAGGCAGTTTTGTTACATAAACACTGTCCATACCGTAGTTTGCAAGCGATACAGCAACATTTGCTTCACCGCCGCCAAACGTAGCCTGCATTTGGTCGTTCTGAAAAAAACGATAATATCCGTTAGGCGCCAAACGCAACATTATTTCACCAAAAGTAACTATTCGTGCCATTATCCTCTTATCTCCTTTAATAACTCTACCGCCTCTCGGGTAAGTTGTTCAATCTCATCAAATTTTCCGTCCGCTATCTTATCAGAAGGTACCATCCAGCTGCCGCCACACGCAAAAATTGCTTTGCAGCTAAGATATTCTGCAAGATTTTTGGGATTTATACCGCCGGTAGGCATAAATTTAATTTTTGTATAAGGCGCAGCCATGGCTTTTATCATCTTAACGCCGCCTGCTGCCTCTGCCGGAAAGAATTTCAAGTATGTAAGTCCAAGCGACATAGCAAGTTCAACTTCGCTCGGTGTGCATACACCCGGAATTACGGGATATCCCTTCTCAATACAATGTTTAACAACTATCGGATTAAGACCGGGGCTTACTATAAATGAAGCACCCGCCGCCATAGCGGCATCTGCCTGTTTAGGAGTAAGCACTGTTCCGGCTGCTATAAGAAAATCCGGGTGCTTATCGGCAATCAGTTTAATTGCTTCTTCTGCAGCGTCAGTCCTGAATGTAACTTCCGCACAGCACAGACCGCCTTTTTTCAACGCAGCAGCCAAAGGTAGCGCGTCTTTTGCATCATCGATTTTGATTACAGGCACTACACCTATATCACTGATACTTTTTATTAAATCTTCCATATACATTTCCACCTTTAAAGATATTAACTTCATATCAATTTTATCACATATGAAAATATTGTCAATAGCAAAACAAGCATTGAATGCAAATGTTTACCGACTATTCGTCAGATTGTTCGCTTGACGTGTCCTCTGTCGAAGCACTCGGCGCATCAAGCGCTTTTCCGCCGTGTGTTGTGCAAACACCCGGTATCTTGTTCTTTTTATACCAACCTTCCGCTTTTGAAGGGCAGGCATCGGTGGCAAGCAGTCCTGTTGAAGTACAATAATATCTGTCTACAGCGTAACTGCTCTCGGTAAACGATTTAGGTTCAAGATTTGTGTGTATTTTTGACATTACCGCGCCCCACATTTTAAGTGCTATGGCACTGTCAGATATTGCCTGCTGCGTATCATAACCGCACCAGCAAGACGCAACATAATAAGGAGAACCACCTACAAACCACAAGTCATTTGAATTGTTTGACGTACCCGTTTTTGCATATATTTTCATATTAGGAATAAATCCTGCGGCACCCTTACCCGTGCCGTTAGGACCGTAAACAACTTTTTGCAGTAACTTTTTCATAACCGTAGCTGTATCTTCGCTTACGGCAACTTCAGGCTCAACCTCCTCATTTGAAAGCACTACTTCATTCCTCTGGTCATAAACAGCGTAATACAGCGTGGGCTTATAATACTGACCGCCGTTTCCGAAAACAGCATACGCGGCTGCCGATTCCAATGTTGTAATACCGCCGTTTGTGCCGCCCATTCCAAGAGGCGATAAATCAATATCATTTTCGTTAAGAGTGGTAATGCCGAGTTTTTTTGTCAAAAAATCATAACTGAACTGTGGGGTCAGTTTATTTACAAGGTAAACCGGTATGGTATTGATTGAGCGTTCAAGAGCGTATTGAACAGTTACATTGCCCCAATACGATTTATACCAGTTTTTAGGCGTCCATCCGTTATAATTGGTTGCAGTATCATTTAAAACGGAAGAATAATTTATAATTCCCTCTTCAATTGCAGGCGCGTATGCCGCAATAGGTTTCATAGTCGAACCGGGTTGACGTACCGCGTCGGTAGCGCGGTTAAATCCCGTCATACCTAAGTTTACGGTTTTTTCACCTATTCCGCCGGCAAGTCCGCGCACCCTGCCGTTGTAATCCATAATTGTAAATGAACCCTGCAACTGATTACCGTCTTTACCTTTGATTCCGTATGCGTCCGAATTAGAGAACACCTCATCAACGGTATTCTGTATGTCCGGATCAATTGTTGCGTAAATTTTATAACCGTATGTATAAAAATTCTCGGCTGCGTGGTTATCGTCCCATCCGTATTTTTTTGCAAGATCATTTGTTACCTGCACTATAAGCGCATCAACAAAGTAGTTGTTAACTTCGCTCTCGTTAAGTTCGTCTTTTGACGCAACAAGATTAAATTCTTCCGCTAAAGCGGCATCGTATTCTTCCTGTGTAATATACTTTTCGTCAAGCATAAGTTTTAACACGGTTTCACGGCGTGTTTTATTATTTTCGGGCTTGTCATCTGGGGCGTAATATGACGGTGCCTTTGTAATAGAAGCAAGCGATGCACATTCAAGCAGCGTTAATTCGTCTACACTTTTACCAAAATAATAATTTGCGGCAACCTCGACCCCGTAAATACCGTGACCCATAGGTATGGTATTAAGATAACACTCAATTATTGTATCCTTTGAATAATTATCTTCAAGATACCTTGCCCGCATAATCTCTCTCACCTTACGGCTGGCTTTATCATCATTATCACCAGTAAGATTTTTTACTAATTGCTGCGTAATCGTAGAACCGCCCTGACGCGACGAATAAATCGGTATAAACATATTGACAAGTGAGCCGAATGTACGTTTCCAGTCTACACCGTAATGCGTATAAAAACGCTTGTCCTCAACGGCTACATAAGCGTCAACCAATCTCTGCGGTATGCCGGTATACTCGGTATTATCCTTGTCTTTGGCAGCCGCAGCATCATACGGCACCCAAATGCGGTTATACATACCGTGTAAGCGCTGATACTCCTCCCACTCATTGCTCTCTTTATTTTGAACATAAATAGTTGTTGTAAAATTCAACTCCAAATCGTTCAGATTAACGTCCATTTTGCCGTCAACCATTGTAAATGCATATATTAAAAATGTACCGGCTACTATGCTTACTGTTATAATTCCGACAAGCATCACCGTAAGAAACACTTTTAAAAATCTTTCTTTACCGTGTTTCTTTCTGCTTAGTTTTTTGCGTGCGCCGTCTACTGCATCTGTTGAAAAACTGTTAAGGTCTAAAGAACCGTCATCTTCACCTTGCGGTTCGCTGTTGCTGAAAATATCATTATCATTCATAAAAAAACACCTCCGCATATCACAAAGCGTATATTTTTCATAATATAATATTATATACCATTTTTTTGCGTTTGGGTAGTTACAATTTTTTAACAAATATTTACATTGATTTTGGCAATACTAAAATAAATCAAATAATATTTACGGGTGATGTGGTGATGTTATGTCGTCGTTTATAAAAAAACTTCTTTTTCCGATTTGCTTATGTATATGTATTTTAATACTGTCACTTACGGCAACCGATAATTTTGCAAAACCGTCGTCAGAAGACGTTTATCTTCTTAAATCCTACAAAAATACCGTAGCGCTTTATAATAAAAAAGAGATCGTGGCGGTTTACGACAGTATCGTCCTTAATACCCTGCCTGAAAAGGATATACTTAATTTTAATAAAGGCATCGAAGTTTCCGGTCCCGAACAGGCAGAATCTTTTATTGAAGATTTTGACGGATAAATCTTTCAGGCAGCATACTTTAAAATATGCCGCCTGAATTTTTATACCTTTTTAATATAGTTTATATACTTGCAATCGCTCTCTAAACTTCGGCGTGTCATACACTCATACACATCTGCACAAAGTTTTTCCGCTCTTTCTTTTTTACTGCCTTCTGCTGCAAACGGTCCGTCAATATAAATATTTATCTTAGGCTTTTTAAAAAATTTTCTTTTTTTATATGTCGCAGTCATACAAAAAACCGGAACATCTAAATTGATCGGATACTTAAACGAGGTCGGACCGAATTTGCGTATTCCGGTATAATAACTCCAAACGTGAGCCTCAGGGTATATTATTACAGGGTGACCCGAAACGACGCGATATTCTATCGCGTTTTGAAATTTTTTCATTCCGCTTAACGTATCGGGTATCGGCAACGCCCCTAAAAAAGGCAGTATTCTGCCTATAAACGGCAAATCCATATTAGCGGCGCCTACCACCGTATATATCCTTTTAGGAAAACATATCAAGGCCGGATCAAAAACATCTCCTATCGGCTGCGTATGATTTCCGTACATAAAAAAACCGCCGTCATATTTTCTGACTTTTTTTGCACCGATAATTTTTATATGCAAAAAGAGTCTGCAATACACATTTGAAAAAACCAGTGCCAGCGCATAAATCAATGCCGATAAAAACCTTGAAGGCAAATCACGCCTTATCCATACATAATCGTCGTTAAGTTTATGTTGTTTTCCGTCATTAAAAAAGTCATCTTGCAACGATTCATAATAGTATGTTTTCTTATTTTTCATATCTCCAACCTGCAATATCGCCTTTTTCAAAAGAATAACTTAACTTTTTACCGTAAATTTTTTCATAAGCTGCAGATTTAAGCTCATAATCCCTTTGCGCCATTCGGGCACTGTTTTCACGGGCGCTCTTTTGCGGATCCGGATACAGCGTACCAAGAATATGCAACCTGTATTTCACCTTGTAAAATTCATCGGTATCAACTTTTTCAGTGTCAACTATCTCAACAAAAAGCGAAAGCACCGGTACGCTGAGTTTTGCCGCAAAAAGATATGCCCCCCTCTTAGGCGGACGAGGCTTTCTGTAATTAAACCACATCTCCTGTTCGGGATATATCAAAACAGAACTGCCGTTTTTCAGATTTTCGCCTAACACATCAAGAAAATCATGCGTCAGATATCTCGGATCCTCGGAAATTGGTATCGTGTCGGCATAATTCATCAAAAGCCCTATGGGTCCGGTCATTGCAAAATTTGAAGTCTGACTTACAATCTTAACCTTTCCGTTTCCGTACTTTTTGACAAAATACCTTATAATAGTATTTTCCAAAGGACCAAAATGGTTACTTGTGATTATCATACCATTTGACATATCGGGCAAATTTTCAAGACCTGTTATTTCGGTATCGCGGTTTATAATTGCCGTAGCGGAATTTACAAATCCGCGAACTAAAAACCTTTTGAACTTAAAACCCGGTTTTTTAATATCCGACAAATATTTTTGTGTTATGCTTTTCGATTGTTCGGCAGTCAAAACCGGATCATTCAGTTCAACTTTAGCATAAAAATCACCGGCTTCGACACTTTTCTTAATGTTTTCAATAACTGCTCCGCGGTTATCGCCTATAATCATAATCTGATTTTCACTCCGCTGTCATACATCTTTTTAAAAGTAACATCTGAATTCGCTATCTGAAGTCCGCGATCTATCAAAAGGTCAAGACATTTTGAATCCGCTTCTTTTTGACTGTCGGAATAACTGTTTTTAAACTCCTTGATTTTATCAATATAGCCGCTGTCTTTTGCATACTCCCAAAAATACTCACCGTACTGGATATCATCATAACACCAGGGTTTTGAAAACAGATTATAATGTATCAATCTGGCATCCTCAAGTTCCGGTCGGTTATCATTCGGCATAGCATCCCATACTTCAGATAAATAATATATTTTTCCGTTGCATAACGCATTCAAATAATCCTGATCCGGTGCGACACTGTCAAAGTGATATTTATTAAGCAGTGATAAAAAGTGTTTATCAAGCTCTTTTTCACGAAGCAGTTTTAAGTTCATAAGTAACACGCCCGAATTTATATACTGCTCCTTAGCAACGCCTACGGCCTTTTCCATATACTCGCAAAGCGGAGGCACATCAAGAACCGACAAATCGTTGCATGCACCTATATAATTTTCGCCTATATCCGTATCAAAAAGTTCAGCCAGATCACCTTTTAATACAATATCGCTGTCTATGTAAATCGCTTTATCATATTGCGGAAACATAGCAGGTATAAACAGCCTGAAATATATTGTTAGCGTAAAATAATCACAACGCAAACGGTTAGACATTCTGTCGGTTATTGTTTCAAGTCCCGTACCCATAGATTCAAACTGTATATCAAAATTATCTGTCTTAAATACCGATAAGCGTTTACGGTTTTCTTCGCTTAAATCCTTATAAAGCACTATCGCCTTGTACTTTCTGTCGGGCGAGCAGTTTTTAATCGCAGAGTTCAATGCAACAGCAAGATACGGTGCGTATGAGTCATCAATAGAAAAGAAAATCGGAATTTCTTTATTCATAATTTTATATACTCCTCTTCATATAAATTTTAAGTTTTAAATATTCATTTAATATATCGTCATAAGCGTGCAGTTTGAGTTTTTTGTGTACATCCTCAACATTCCACGGTTTAACGCATACTTTGTGAAACCACGGCAAAAATCTGAAACTCGTTGTAAAGTGTTGAAACACGGTATCGTTACGCAGTTTTCGCTGTTCATTATAATTCCTGCTGCATATTTTTTTATAGTTACACAGTTTATTTATAGCGGATTGGTCCGGCATAAACATTTTTTTATCGGTGCACATCTCCCGACATTTTTTAAACAGACCGGTCTCCCTTATCTTTTTAAGATTAAGCAAAAGCACGCCCGAGTTTATAT
>CAKSDJ010000014.1 GCA_934445015.1 uncultured Eubacteriales bacterium
CTTAAAAAATCAAGGGTTGTAAATTTATGTTCGGTTTGATATGTAATGTATTTTTCGCATAGTATTGAAAGGTTTTTGGCATCGGTTTCAGGTATATCAAACGAATAAAGAGACTCAAATTTAGAATATACAATGTGCCTCATTGCCTTTAGGCAAGTTAAAGTTATTGACATACAATTTTCTTTTCTGCAATCAGAACAATAAAGTGTGCCATCGTCAACTTTAAAATACATAACCGTGTCCTCAAATTTGCCGCAGGTATTGCAGGCAACAATATTCGGCGCGTAACCTGCAATAACCGCTACGCGCAATTCTGTTATTGCTTTAATAAGTTCTATGCTGCGTTTGTTTTCGGTAAGGAAATGCAATGAATTTAAAATCAAACGCAAAAATTCTGCGGATTCACAGTCAACGGGGTGCATAATATTGCACAATTCACAAAAGTACTGTGCGACAGAAAGTGTAATTATATCACTGCCGGCACCGAAAAATATTTTATTTACAGAGGCTTCGGTTACTGTATATGTATCGCCTTTTAACGAGAGGCAAAAGTTTGAGTATGACAGCAAACTTGTTGCAGAACCTCTTTTACTTTTAATACTTTTAACCCCTCTTACAGTGGCGTTAATAATGCCTAAATCGCGTGTAATTACTGTTATAAGACGGTCGTTATCCCTGATAGTCGTTTCTTTTATCACAAGTCCGTCCGTTGTAATCTGCAATATTTTCACCACCGTTTAAATGCTCTTTTTGTGTGTTTTCTTTATAAGATAAATAATCATCGATCTTACCTGTGATTACAAACTTTAACCAGCTGCTGTTTTTATCCATAATATCATCCTCCATAAAACTATTTTGATGCTTATGAACAATATTATGGTAGGTAATTTAAGTAAATTTAATTTGAATTGTCAAGACCTAACGTGCGTATTAAGTTCAGGTTGTTTCGCCAGTCTTCTTTAACTTTTACCCAAAGTTTCAGCGAGGCTTTTATGCCAAAAAAGTTTTCAATATCTTTGCGTGCCGAAGTCCCGATTTTTTTGAGCATATTACCGCCCTTGCCGATTACTATGCTTTTATGTGAATTCTTTTCACAATAAATCACAGCGTCAATATGTACAATGGGTTCACCGTCTGCTGTATCGGTTTCATAAAATTTTTCAATATCAACAGCAATACCGTGTGGAACTTCTTTTGAGAGAAAACGCAGCATTTTTTCGCGGATCATCTCGCCTACAATTGCTTTTTCGGGCTGGTCGGTAAATTCATCATCGGGGAAATAATGCGGTGACGGTTTAGCAAAACGATTTAACTCTTTGAATAAAATATCAATACCGTCACCTTTTTTTGCAGATAACGGAATAACGGCGTCAAAATCATATAACTTTGTATAGGCGGTTATTATTTCAAATAAATCGTCTTTCTGTTTCAGCAAATCAATTTTATTGATTGCTAAAATGCACTTTAATCCCCTTGCCTTTACGTTTTCGATAAGTGCAGATTCTGCCGGAGGCAAATGTTCAAGATCAAGTTTGAAATCCGGACAGGCATCAATCACCAAAACCGCGCAGTCAACGTCACTCATACCGTCATTTACTGCTTTTATCATACTGTTGCCCAAAAGATTTTTAGGTTTATGAAATCCCGGTGTATCAATAAATACAAACTGTGTTGTGCCTTTTGTGACAACGCCCATTATTTTTACTCTTGTTGTTTGCGGCTTGTCCGATACTATTGCAACCTTGTGACCTACTATTTTGTTAAGCAAAGATGATTTGCCTACGTTCGGTCTGCCTATTATTGTTATAAAAGCAGCGCTTTGTTCCATAAATAACACCTAAACCTTTATAATTTCAAGTCCTAATTCTTTAAGGATATTTTCTTCTTTTTCACGCATAATCGTTTTTTCAATACCACCGTTAACATGGTCATATCCTAACAAATGCAGCATAGAATGCACGGTTAAATATGCAATTTCACGCCGCAAACCGTGACCGTAAAGATCTGCCTGAGCAAGCGCGTGATCAATTGAGATAACAACGTCTCCGAGCATTTTATTTCCGGTTTCGGGATTTGTATCATAAATACCGTCTTGTCCTAACGGAAAAGATAAAACATCGGTTGATTTATCTATGTTTCTGAACTTCTTGTTATAAGTTCTGATTTGTTCGTCATTTACAAATGTAACGTCGACCTCGGCGTTATCGGCAAAATTTTCTTCAACCAAAGTTGCGATGCACGCCTTGCGGACCAGGAGTTTTGTTCCTACCGGTATTACGGTATCTTTTTGAATATTTGTTATATTAACTTTTACCTTCATTTTTATCCACATTTCTTTCATAAGCTTTTATAATTTCCTGAACGAGTCGGTGACGGACAACATCCTTACCCGTTAAATTGGTAATTGCAATATCTTTAATACCTTTTAAAATTTTAACCGCCTGCTTAAGACCCGAACGTTTTTCGCCCGGCAAATCAATTTGGGTTATGTCACCGGTAACTACGACTTTTGAATTAAATCCAAGTCGTGTCAAAAACATTTTCATCTGTTCCTGAGTTGTGTTCTGTGCTTCGTCAAGAATGATAAAACTGTCATCAAGAGTTCTGCCGCGCATATATGCCAAAGGTGCTACTTCAATATCACCGCGCTCCTGACATTTCTGAAAGTTTTCAGCGCCGAGCATATCATACAACGCATCATAAAGAGGTCTTAAATACGGATCAACTTTCTGTTGCAAATCACCCGGTAGAAATCCTAATTTTTCGCCTGCTTCAACAGCAGGTCTTGTCAGTATAATTCGGTTGACCTGCTTTGCTCTGAATGCGTTTACGGCAAGCGCCACAGCAAGATACGTTTTGCCGGTTCCGGCGGGACCGACGCCGATTGTAATAGTGTTTTTTTGAATTGCCTCGACATATTTACGCTGACCCAATGTTTTTGGTTTTATAGGCTTACCTTTTGATGTTACACATATACAGTCTGCATCTGTAATGCTTGATATTTTATCGTCCTCGTTATCCTCAACCATATTCATAACATAGTCTATATTTTGAGAAGATAATGTCTCACCTTTTTTAATAATTTCAAGCAAACAGTTTATAGCACGTGATGCAAGAGAAACATTTTCGGTTTCACCGATGATTTTAAGTTGACCCGAATGTGATGTTACAGAAACATTGTATCTGTTTTCAATCGTTCTGATATTTTCATCAAGATTGCCAAACAGATCAACCAATTGTTCTAAACGCTCAATATCAATCAACAGTTCCATATCGCAAACTCCCACGGCATATTTTACAAATAATATTATACACCAAACACCTGTTAAAAGTCAATTTTCTGTGCTTAATAATATTTTTTCCTGCGTTGCTATATTCTCCTCACATTTATATGTGATTTTAAGCAATATACCGCTGTCTGTTGGTATAACTTCTCTGTTATACTCTTCAAATTTAATCGGGTTAAGTTCTTGTATTTGTTTTTGAATATCACTGTAAAGAATTTCGGTAAGCGCGGCTTCGTCATAAGTAACATTTTTTTCTGCGATTTGTGTTATTCTTTCTGTTGCTATTCGTAGCGGAATATTTTTATCGAACAGTTTCAGGTTTTTAACTTTTTTTTCGACTTTATGATCACCTTTTACTGTACCGAAAAATAATGGAATTTTAAGATTAAAAATTTCAATTGCATTTCTTTTAATAATATTACCCTTTTCATATTTAACTTTTTGTGAGAAATCGCCTTGTGCCGAAAAAACGCGGGTTGTCGACGCAATGATTTCGCCGTCGGAATGGACAAAAATTGTGCTTGACAGCCGTTCGACTATGCCGGATACAAGCAGATCGCCCTTTGAAACCGTATCTCCTACTTTTATCACCGCATTACCGGAATTTATGTCTATTTTGTTTATTTCGCCTTCAAAAGATGCCTTTAAATTCGAGGGCAGTTTTCTGCTTTCTTTATCGGTGATTTCTGCCTCGCTTAAATTAACGGTAAGTACACAACCTTCGACATTTAAGGATGCCCAGGCAAGTTCTTTTTTACAAAGCAATAAACGCTGTGCGTCATATTTGTTGTTTATTTTTCTCTTTGGCATACATTCTTTAATTCCGATTTCTTTACAAGAATTTAATATTTCGCTGTTTGAAATATTTATATTGCCCTCAACGTTAATTATCCAAATAAAATTTGAAAGAAGTTCCAAGAGCAAAAAGAACAGAACAATACCAACAAAAAAGCCTGCTCTGTTTACGTATCGATTTATGTAAAAGGTAAACCCCGTTTTCTTAATAATTTTAATTCTGCACTTTATTCCGCGCTTTGCAATTCTTAGTCTTCTGAAATTTTTAATAGATATATTACCTGTAATTTCACCCTTTCTGCATCGTAAATTCCATAACTCAATATGGTTTTTTGCCGCTGCATTAAGAATTTCTTCGGCTTTTTCACCGCAAAATGTTATAGTTAAATATCCTGCAAAAAAACGCCATAACCAAATCATTGTGTACCCACCTAAATACAAAATTCCAAAGACACTATTTTTCCGTTTACGGTTATTCTTTCGTTTTCGAATGCGGATATTAAAAAGTCTGTTCCTATAATAATTATATGGCCTTTTTTTAACTGCAATTTTATGTAATTGTTTTCATAATCGATTATGCCGCGACAACCTTCTAAGATGATTTTTTCATTTGAAAAAATTTCAATATGAGTGCCGTTAATTATTTCGGTATTTAAAATTTCACTTTTATCTGTGATAAAATTAAATTTATTTTTCTTTTTTGATGTTGTGAACTTAAACTTTGGCAAGTTAACTCGCCCCTTTTGATTTATTACTAATTTATGATATGAAAAAAACATTTTAATAATTCAGAAAAGCATATAAATTATCAGGTGATTTTATGTTTAAGATAAAAAACACTTTAAACCTGATTTTAACATTTGCAGCGGTTTTACTTATTGTTTTGTTAACGGCGTTTTCAGATATATGCAAAAAAGGTGCAGGAAGAGGTTTGCTTATTTGCGGAAATGTAATTATTCCGTCATTGTTTCCTTTTATGGTATGCGTGTTAATTATAATGAAAACCGAAAACGATTTGCTTTTTAAAATATTACCATCATATTTAAAGAAAAATTCCGTTATTTTTAAAATACTTTTTCTCTCGATGTTGGGCGGATATCCGGTAGGTTCAAAATTGATAAACGAACTTTATATTCAAAATAGGATTGATATTAAAACGGCAAATATTATGCAGTTGTACTGCGTTAACGCAGGTCCTGCATTTATAATTTCGGCAGTGGGCAACGGTGTTTTTAATTCAACGGTTATAGGTATAATACTTTTTATATCTCACATAACATCTTCGGTTTTAATTGCTGTTTGCACAATGAAATTTACAAAAGTAAATTTTTGCGATTATAAAAAATCTGAAAAACGTATAGGATTTTCAGAAAAATTTGTTTTAAGCACATCGGAGGCTGCATCGTCGGTTATGGGCATTTGTGTTTATGTAATATTTTTTTCGGTTATAAATGAATATATTGAATATTTCGGTAAGAATTTCCCGATACTTAAGAACGCAGTCTATTTTACAGAAGTTACTTCTGGTATCGCTCATACCAAAAACGTGATTTTTGTATCTTTTTTGCTCGGTTTTGCGGGAATTTCAATTTGGTTTCAAATTTTTTCTATATCAAACAGAGCAAAGATAAATTTAAAACTATTCGCAGCAGGCAGATTGCTACACGGCGGACTAAGCAGTATTCTGACATACACCGCCTTAAAAATATTTAAAATTACAATACCTGCGGTGAGCAATAATTTATTAAACGGTACAAAGTTTTTTTATAAGGATTTTTCTTTAACGATTTCACTTGCTGTTATGTTAATTGTGTTTTTAATATACCTATATTCTAAAAATTATAGTAGAAAAATCATTGATGATATGTTATAATATTTTCGGAGATGATTTTGATGGCGCTCAAAGGTTTTAATAAAAAACTTCAAAAATCCTGCCTTTGGTGTATACACGGCAAAAAATCTGAGTACTGCAGCGATATTTTTTGCAAAAAACACGGCGTTACAACCCGTGCGGATGTTTGCCGCCATTATAAATATGACCCACTCAAAAGAGTACCGCAAAAGTTAAAACCTGCGGGTGATTATACTGCCGAAGATTTTTCACTTTAACTTGACCGGATGTTTCGCAAAAGAAGGAGTAACGCTTTATTTATGGAAAACACAAAAACTATTGCAACAAATAAAAAAGCTTACCATGAGTATTTTGTGCTTGAAACTTATGAGGCAGGTATTACTCTTACAGGAACTGAGGTGAAGTCAATCCGTGCCGGAGGGGTTAATTTAAAAGATTCATGGTGTACGGTAGACAATGGTGAGCTTATAATAAAACAAATGCACATATCACCCTATGAGCATGGTAATATATTTAACCGTGAACCAAAAAGAGATCGCAAACTGCTTATGCACAAACGCGAAATAATGCGCCTGCTTGGTACTGTTAAGCAACAGGGGCTTACGCTTATTCCGCTGTCTGTATATTTTAAAGGTTCGCTTGTAAAAGTGCAATTGGGATTATGCAAAGGCAAACAACTGCATGATAAGCGTGCTGCTGCGGCAACACGTGATGCTAACCGCACAATTGAGCGCGCCTTAAAAGAACAAAACCGTTAGGTTTTTTGATTATATGGGGCCGTAAAGGTTTCGACAGGGATTTTGAACTATCGGAAGCGAGCAGCGGTGCGGAACCGCTTTAAAATCCGCAATTTAAAATTAACTGACAACAATAAAGTTGCACTTGCAGCCTAATTAAGGCTGCCGTCTTTATAAGGAGTACCGCGGCCTTGTAAAGGCGTCACTCAGCGGTGAACGTGAACGGCAGTTTGTTCCGATTGACGTCATGAAACAGGAACTACCGATTTTGACGGTTTGATATTTGTCTGTCAGATAAGGGAAATTTAATCAAATATCTGCGCTCGGAGATGCCGATAGGAATAGGTTTTTGGACGGGGGTTCGATTCCCCCCGGCTCCACCAGTAAATTTAATCCAAACCGTAAAGATTTGAATTAAAGAGTAAATCACTATACATTTTTTATTAGGAGTTTTTTTATGAGTGAATTTGAAGGAACAATTGACGATTTATATCAACCCGGATGGGATGCCATTGAGTCTGAATGTAAAAGGGTTTATCGTGGCAAAAAAGCCTATGACCAGTTTGTGTCAATCATTAAATGGCGATTTGGCGGTAATGATCCAATCGATGCAGTTAAAGTTTACGACAGCGGTGATTATTGGCACTTTGTTACGTTTGGTATGACTGAGTTATACAGAAAAGAATTTAAGAATAAAGATGTAAGCGGCTATGGAATGGAGTTTACATTCAAG
Source organism: uncultured Eubacteriales bacterium (assembly GCA_934445015.1). Taxonomy (GTDB): domain Bacteria; phylum Bacillota; class Clostridia; order Oscillospirales; family Acutalibacteraceae; genus UBA737. The sequence goes on from CAKSDJ010000014.1 coordinate 7,405, forward strand.
CTAAAAAAAGGCACATCTGAAGATCGTGATTATAACGAGATGAGATGTGCGGTTAAAAATTTGCAGACAATTGCAAGGGTCACTTTTAGCTCAGGTGAGATTTTTTTGCCGTATGAATATCTGTATACAGGTCAAACTATCGGAATTGATTATAATCACCAATCAAGCTTAACCGGTTTTATTACGGTACCTGATGATAAATTCCGCAACTTGGATACCGAAAACGGCAGAATGCAATTTGTTGAGTTTATCGGGGTTACCGATCGCGAGTTAAGAGCGCTGTTAAACAAAGAGCTAAACGTAAAAAGTTTATTTCAAAAACTCGGCAGCGACGTAACAGATTATAACCGCAAATCTGTTATATAAAATCTGCTTTAAAAGTCAGTATAAAAAAAGACGCCGTCTTGAAACTTTTAATTTGAGACGGCCGTTTTTTATTTATAAATGCGGTAATAAAAATTTTCAAGGAGAAACAATGATAAAGATAAAAGATGAATTAAGAAAAACCAATTTTTTAAACTTTTTAATACTTGCGCTTGCCGGAATAATAAACGCATTCGGTGTGACGGTCTTTTTGTTTCCTATGAAATTATATGACAGCGGTGTTTCGGGTTTATCTATGTTGCTTGATCAGGTTACTCCCCCGTATTTAACACTGTCGCTCTTTTTGTTAGTTATAAATATTCCTATTTTTATTTTCGGTATGAAAAGGCAGGGATTTGTATTTACGGTATATTCCATTTATACCATCTGTATTTATTCGCTTATGTCTTTTTTAATAATGGATGTATTTCCTATTGATGTTAAGTTTGCGTCACCTCTTGCTGGTGAAGATTTGCTTTTATGTGCTATATTCGGCGGAGTGATTTCGGGAATAGGCAGCGGTCTTACTATCAGATTTGGCGGTGCTATTGACGGAATAGACGTTCTGTCGGTAATATTTGCCAAAAGACTTGGTATTTCAATAGGCAGTTTCGTTATGGTTTTTAATGCAATTTTATATATTGTTTGCGGTGTAATAATTGAAAGTTGGATATTACCGTTGTATTCAATAATTACATATTTTATTGCATCAAAAACAATCGATTATATTGTTGAAGGATTTAACCACTCCAAATGTGCTATGATAGTTACGGTTAAGGCTGATAAAATTACGAGCGAATTGCAAAATAATTTCAGCAGCAGCGGAACAATAGTAAAAGCAATCGGCGGATATTCGCGCGAAGAGAAAGAAATAATTTATTTTATTGTTAATGCATTTCAGATTTATAAGGTAAAACAACTCGTGCATGAAATTGACCCCAAGGCATATATATCACTGCATGATATAACCGATGTAATAACCAAAAGGGATAATTTATAAAATTATATAAAAAAAGAGGTATCAATCAACACCGATTGATACCTCTCTTTTTATTTTAACATCGATATTGCGTCTGTAATTGTTTTTTCAAACGCTTCTTTGCCGTATTTGTCAACTTCGGCCTTGTTTTTTTCGCCGTGAGTAAGACATCCTGCACCGCCTATACATCCGCCGATACATGCCATACCTTCTATAAAGTTTGCATCCGTTAGATTTTTGGACTTTTTAAGAAGTGCTATTTTACATTGTTCAATGCCGTCGCACGAACACGCTTTCAATTCAAAATCGGTGTCGCCGTGTTCTTTAAGCCCCTGAGCAACTGCATCGGTAAGTCCGCCCGAACGGGCAAATATTCTGCCGAAGTACGATGCGTTGTCAAGTACACTTTCAGGCAATTCGGTAATGTCAATATCCTTTGAATCAAAAAGCGCCTGTAATTCTTCAAAAGTCATTGCAACATCAACATACGGTTTTACCGATTCTTTTTGAACTTCTGCCTTTTTAGCGGTACACGGACCTATAAAAACAACCTTACAACCGTTTTCGTTCTCTTTAAGATATTTTGCAATTGTTGCCATAGGAGAAAGATTGTGCGAAATAAACGGCACCAAATTAGGAAAATTCTTTTCGATATAACTTACAAATGCCGGACAGCATGAACTTGTTAAAAATCCTTTTTCTACAAGTTCACGGCTCTCGGCATCAGCAACCATATCGGCACCGAGAGCTGCTTCTACAACTGTATAAAATCCGAGCTTTTTAAGTCCGGTAATTACCTGACCTAATTTTGCATATTTAAACTGACTCGAAATTGACGGAGCAACAACGGCATAAACTTTATATTGTTTATTGTTTTCGCTTTTTTTAATTATGTCGATTGCATCAAGTATAAACGATTTATCGGTAATTGCTCCGAAAGGACATTGATAAACACAAGCTCCGCATTCGATACATTTTTCGTTATCGATTGCCGCCGCTTTATCATCGTTCATTTTTATCGCCTTAATCTTACAGGCGTTTTCGCAAGGTCTTTTGCGGCTGATAATAGCAGTATACGGACATACCCGCGCACAAGCACCGCATTCTTTACACTTTGATTTATCAATATGAGCCACGTGATTTTGGTCAAATGAGATAGCGCCGAATTTGCAGGCGTCAAAACAGCGGTGTGCAAGACAACCCCTGCAGGCGTTTGTTACTTCGTGACCGCCCATGGGACATTCATCACAGGCAATATCGATTACCTCGATAACATTAGGGTTATCTATGTTGCCGCCCATAGCAATCTTTACACGTTCGCTTAAAATTGCCCTCTCTTTATAAACACAACAGCGCATAGTGGGTGTTTTTCCGGGTACTATCTGTTTTGGAATATCCAATACATTGCCAATCAAATTATCGCTCCACGCAAGACGTGCCACTTCACGGAGAACTTTGTATTTTAAATGTTGAACTTTTGTGTCGAATTTATACATTTTAATTCCTTTCTAAAAATAACTGACTTTAATGCGCTTGCCCATTTGTCTTCAACCAAGTTCATTTTGATATTGAAATTGATTGGCAGATCCGGATTTTGGTGTGCTGGATTTACCGCACGACCCACGTAGAAGTTTATATCGGTTGCCTCTTCAAACAACATACGGCAAATCAGTGACGCACCGTCACGATTAAAACCCCATTGTTCATAAAGTTCATTTTTGCCGAGAGCATCTTTGGCATACTCAATAACTTTACTTATTGTAATTACACCCTCGGTTACCAAATCCACGCCCTCAATTTCGGCGATAGGAGGTACATCGCTTCTTTCAAAAGATAAACTTGCTTTTACAGGTTTACCTAAATACTTTGCCGCAATTGATGAAGTGGTACCGCCGCAAACTATATGCTTACCCTCTTTTGAAAAAAAGAGCGCCATCATACGGTTGCAGTCATCCCTGTTACGGGGAGGACCAAATAAAATATTCATCGGTTCACGTTTGCGGATCTTAACTACACAGGCCGTTGCGTCGTCACCGGGATGATATCCGTATTCTTTATTACACTCGTCAACAAGCATTGTTGCCAGCGTTTTTGCGGTGTATCCTACAACGGATATGCCTTTCATAAATTCGGCAATATCCTCCCACTTCCAACCGAAATTAAAGGCAATGCCGATTCCTGCGTGAGGGCATCCATCGCTCATTGCAATCAGAATATCATCTTCCTGCAATTTTATAACAGATTTTAAAACATTTTTTTCACAAATGTTTATCTCTTGTTTCGGATAGTCAAAAATCTCTCCGTTGCGCAAGAAAATAACATTTGGGTTATCATACTGAATTATTTCAACTGTTTCGTTTTCAATTAAATGAATAATTGTAAACGTAGAGTACGCTACACCCCTGACAGAACAAATAGGCAGCGTTGCCGCGATTGTTGAAACGCAATCTTCAAGTTTTATTCCTTCTGCTAACATAGTAGAAATGATTTTTGACGTCAGCGTTGAAAGTATACTTGCTTTAACGCCGCTGCCAAGACCGTCGGCTAATACAATTACCGTAGAGTTCTCATTTTGTTCAACAATGTCTATATGATCGCCGCAAAGTTGTTCGCCCTCATGGTTTATACTTTTCCATCCGATTTCGGCACATAAATTATTCATCGCCTATCGACTCCTTTAATTTTGTCAAAGCGATTTTGGTTTCTGCCGCGGTTTCGCCGAGTAATGATGCTATTTCCTGAACAATGCGCATCTGTTTATCAACAACTTTATCCGCAATTTCAATAGTTTGACGGCTTATGTCCTCTTTTTTCTCGCGTTGTGTTTCCTCAACGGTTACATCGCGAAGAATACAAAGGATAAGTTTATAATCACGGTCATAAACAACCGTTTTTTCAACATATTTTTCGTACTCTGCCAAATACTCGCGCTTGTTATGTATATTTCTGCCGTTTGAAAGAACATTTACAAAATCTGTTGGGTCAAGCACACGCACAACCTGATCACCCAAAATATCGGAAGGCAAACGCAGGTTAAGTATTTTAAGTGCGGCTTTGTTAACTTGCTGAACCTCAAGTCCCTCATTAAGCACAATAAGACCGTTTGGCGAGTTTCTTGCAATAGTATCGGAAAAGTTTTCTGCTTTATCTTTTAAGAAAGGCAAACACATAGAAATTTCTGCCTTGCCCTGTAAAATTGCTATTGCTTTTTCGCGGCAGGTGTCATATCCGCATGAGCCGCAATTAAGTTCATCACTGGGTTTAATCTTGCCCATTTGATGAAGTGTTTCACGAATTTGCATTTCACTCGGTTCAATATTTCTTTGTTCGATAACGGTAAATCCTTTATACAGTTCGGTTTTCGGAGGCTGTGTTACCTGAAAATCGTTTTCACCGGCATAATTTGAAACCGAAGCATAATCCTTTACAGGTGAACGGTGAAATTTTTCCATAACAGGACCGCCGATACAACTGCCCACACAGGCCGACATTTCAATAAAACAGTGATGAACGTTACCTGCTTCAATGTCCTTAAGTGCGGCAATACAGTTTTCGGTGCCGTCAATTGCCATATATGTATAATTAGGATTATCAAGCGCCATTGTTTTTAAAATACCGCCTGTCGTAGGGAAAAAACGTGCCTTGCTGTTTTCGTTGCTGTCCATTTTTTGTTCTAAAACAATATTTTCGGATTTAAGCCATGCCGTAATCTCATCAAATGTCAAAACGGCGTCTACGATACCATCGTAATACTGTGCTTCATCCTTTTTTGCAACACAGGGACCAACAAAAACGGTTTTTGCGTTTGGAATACGTTTTTTAATATCTTTGCAATGAGCCTGCATAGGCGAAAATACATTAGCAAGATATGGTAATAAGTCGGGAAAATGCTTTTGTATTAACAGATTGACCGAATGGCAACACGAGGTGATAATAATATCATTTTGACCTTCATTGCAAAGGTTATTATACTCATTTTTTATAAGCGTAGCACCTATTGCGGTTTCTTCAACATCATAAAATCCAAGTTTTTTTAATGCTTCACGCATAGATTCTATGCCTACCCCGTCATAATTGGCTATAAACGACGGAGCAAGACTTATAACAACAGGGTCGCCGCTTTGCAAAAGAACTTTTACCTTCTCTGTTTCATCAACGATCTGTTTGGCATCCTGTGGGCAAACAACAAAACATTGTCCGCACATAATACACTCATTACCTATTATATATGCCTGATTGCCTGAAAATCGTATAGATTTAACCGGGCAATGCCTTATACATTTATAACAGTTTTTACAATTTGATTTTTTTAAGGTCAAACATTCCATCGTGTGTTATCCCCTTTCTTTTTGAACCGGATTAAAAACTTTGTCGGTAAAGAAATCATCAAAATTTTCGGGAGTAACGCCGGTGTAAACGTTGTTGTCAACGGATACCGTTACACCAACACGGTTACACTTGCCGGTACAAAAACTGCCGGCAAGTGTAACATCATTTTGCAAATTATTTTCTGATATGGCTTTTTGAAAAAGTTCAATAATTTTTTCCGATCCCCTCAAATGGCATGAAGAACCCACGCAAATTTGAACGATCATATTATTTCACCTTGCTCAGAATATTTTTTTCAAAAAATTCATCTACGGTAGCGGGTGTAACCGAATAAAAGTCGTCATCTACCGTAACGCAAACTCCTTTTTTACATTTACCCATACAAAAAGTGCCTGCAAGTTCAACATTATCACCGATATTATTCTCACCTATAAGATATTGCAACTGTTCAACAACCTGTCTGGAACCCTTAATATGACACGAAGAACCTATACAAACCGTCACTTTCATTTTTATATCCCCTTTTTATTCGTAATCTACAACATCGATCCAGGAATTTAAGAATTCTCTTTCCTGAGCGTTGCCTTTAACTGTTTGCGAAGCCGCTACAATAGGCATCCATTTTTGAACGTATTGTTTTGCGGTATTGCTTTTTTCACAGAACAGATCAAGATACTTTTTAGCACCGTCAATATCACCGTTAAGCCAGAAAAGCAGGTACGTGCGCGCAGCATCGGCAGATGCGTTACCCTGTGTTGCGTGGGACCAGTCAAGAATATAAGGTGTGCCGTCCTCAGAAATTATTATATTGGACGGGTTAAAGTCGCCGTGGCAAAGTTTATTGTGTTTGGGCATTGCCTCAAGGCGTGTATGAAGGTCATAACGCACGGTAGCAGACAAATTGGTCTCGCTGATTTTGCGGTTCATTTTATCTTTTAATTTGTTAAGACCGGGACATGTTTTTGAATGCATAGTAAGTTGCAGATCAACAAACAAATTCAAATACTCGTCTTTTTTATCGGGATTTTCATTCATAAGTTCGGCAAGGGTTTTGCCCTTAATATATTCCGAAACGATTGTCCATTTGCCGTCGGTCATAGTAACCTCAAGAATTTTAGGGATGTTTAAACCTGTTTCTTCAACTCTTGATTGGTTCAATGCTTCATTCAAAACATCTGACTTTGAATATGACTTATCAAAGACCTTATATGCCTTTGCGCCGTCACGATAAACGGTTTTATTATTTCTAACAGCAATAATACGATTCAGTTCCATCTTAATAAATCTCCTTTAATTCTTTTTCAAACCGCTTTTTGCTCTGCGGTATGCCTGTTTAAAATTGTGTTCATCATCTACAGGTTCTGCATATTCGGCTGTGGGCATTTTGGGTTCTTCAAAATGTTTTTCACCGTAATAAGCGTTAAGGTACATTTGTTTGATTTCGCTCATAAGAGGATAACGTGGGTTGGCGCCGGTGCACTGATCGTCAAATGCCTGTTCAACCATTGCATCAAGTCGATCGAGAAAATCTTTTTCATCGGTAACATAATCCTTAATAGCCGGTTTAATACCTACTCTTGCTTTAAGGTCATTTACTGCCTTTATTAAATTCTCTAATTTTTCTTTATCGGTATTTCCGCCGAGATTCAAAGCATCGGCAACCATTGCATAACGTTCAAGTGTATGCGGATGATCGTATTGACTGAATGTGCCCATTTTAACCGGTGCTTCTGCTGCATTGAATCTTAAAACTTCTTCAAGCATAAGTGCGTTTGCTACGCCGTGCGGAATGTGGTGGAAAGCACCGAGTTTGTGGGCCATTGAGTGACATACACCGAGAAAAGCATTTGCAAATGCCATACCTGCCATTGTGGCGGCATTTGCCATTTTTTCGCGTGCCTCAACATCATTCTGACCGTTTTCATAAGCACGGGGTAAATATGTGAAAATTGTCTGCAACGCTTTTATTGCGAGTCCGTCGGTGTAATCGGTTGCCATAACCGATGCAATTGCTTCAAGGGCGTGAGATACGGCGTCTATACCAGAAGCGGCGGTAAGACCTTTAGGTGCACTCATATGGAAATCGGTATCGATTATTGCCATATTAGGAAGCAATTGATAGTCTGCAAGAGGATATTTAACACCTGATTTTTCATCGGTAATTACCGCAAACGGTGTAACCTCAGAACCGGTACCTGCCGAAGTAGGAATTGCGATGAAATATGCTTTTTCACCCATTTTCGGGAATGTGTAAACTCTTTTACGAATATCGATAAAGCGCATTGCCATATCCATAAAATCAACCTCGGGATGTTCATAAAGCACCCACATAATTTTACCGGCATCCATAGCAGAACCACCGCCCAATGCAATTATGCAATCGGGTTTGAACGCTCTCATAAGTTCGGCACCTGCTTTTGCGCAAGCCAGTGTAGGATCGGGAGCAACATCAAAGAAAGTTTCGTGAACAATGCCCATTTCATCAAGTTTATCGGTAATCGGTTTGGTGTATCCGTTGTTATAAAGGAAACTGTCGGTTACAACAAATGCTCTTTTTTTGCCCATAACATTTTTGAGTTCGTCAAGGGCTACAGGCAAGCAGCCTTTTTTGATATAAACCTTTTCAGGCGCTCTGAACCACAACATATTTTCCCTTCTTTCAGCAACTGTTTTAATATTTATAAGGTGTTTAACGCCAACATTTTCAGATACACTGTTACCGCCCCAGGAACCACAACCGAGTGTGAGTGACGGGGCAAGTTTAAAGTTGTAAAGATCGCCTATACCGCCGTGTGATGACGGAGTGTTTACCAAAATACGGCAGGTTTTCATACGGCTTGCGAACTCGTTTAATTTTTCCTGTTCGGTTGTTACATTAAGATATATTGAAGACGTATGACCGTAACCGCCGTCGGCAATTAAATGTTCTGCTTTTGAAAATGCGTCTTGAATATCTTCGGCTTTATACATTGCAAGAACCGGTGAAAGTTTTTCGTGTGCAAATTCTTCGGAAAGTTCTACACTTTCAACTTCACCTATAAGGATTTTACTGCCCTCAGGAACTTCTACGCCTGCAAGTTTGGCAATTTTATATGCCGACTGACCGACTATTTTTGCATTCAATGCACCGTTGATAAGAATTGTCTTTCTGACTTTTTCGATTTCATCATCTTTAAGGAAATAGCAACCTCTGGCGGCAAATTCTTCCTTAACGGCATCGTAAACGTTTTTATGAACGATAACCGACTGCTCACTTGCACAGATCATACCGTTATCAAATGTTTTTGAGTGTATGATTGAGTTTACTGCAAGAATAATATCGGCGGTATCGTCGATGATTGCAGGTGTGTTGCCGGCACCAACGCCTAATGCAGGTTTACCGCTTGAATATGCGGCTTTTACCATTCCGGGTCCGCCGGTTGCAAGTATAATGTCAACTTCTTTCATGAGAAGATTTGTAAGATCAAGGCTAGGTATATCGATCCATTCTATAATGCCTTCGGGTGCACCTGCCTTAACCGCAGCATCAAGCACAAGTTTTGCTGCGGCAATTGTTGACTGTTTTGCACGCGGGTGCGGGCTTACGATTATTGCATTGCGTGTTTTAAGGGCAATCAATGTTTTAAATATTGCGGTAGATGTAGGATTGGTTGTAGGTATAACCGCACCGATAACACCGATAGGTTCCGCAATTTTTTTAATTCCGTAAGCCTTATCCTCTTCAAGAACACCGCAGGTTTTGGTGTTTTTATATGCGTTATATATATATTCGGCAGCGTAATTGTTTTTGATTACCTTGTCTTCAACAATACCCATACCTGTTTCTTCAACTGCGAGTTTTGCAAGCGGAATTCTTGCCTGATTTGCGGCAATTGCGGCTGCCTTAAAAATTTTGTCTACCTGTTCCTGCGTATAAGTTGCAAATTTTCTTTGCGCTTCTTTTACACGAACAAGCGCTTCTTCAAGCGCTTCGACATTGTCAATGATTTTTCTTTCCATAAATAAAACCTCCGTTTTTGTTACTGATTTGATTGCAATTTCAGGTGTGCCAGGGATAATGCTAAATTTTCATATTGAACCGTAACGTCTGCCGGTTTATATAACCTGCACGGGGCAAAACACCAGATCAGTTTAATATTACATTCATAAAGTTTATTTAACACCGATTGTGCAGATTTTGCCGGAGTTGCAATAATACCGATTTTTACATTGTTATTATTACAGAAATCGTCTAACTTTTCAATAGGCAAAATACATTTTCCTGAAGGAAGATGTATTGTAGCATCAATGCTATTGTCAAATGCCGCAAGTATTTCAGTGCCGTACGTTTCAAATCCGGTATATTCCAAAAGTGCTTTGCCCAGCTTTCCGGCGCCGATAATAACCGCACCACCGTTATCCGCAGTAAGAAATCTTTTTAAACTGTTTTTCAGTTCAATCAGATCATAGCCTATCTTGGGTTTGCCGTTTTTGCATACCAAAGATAAATCTTTTCTTACCTGAACTTCACCGAGACCGAGTTCTTTTGAAATTTTGGTTGCCGAAATATTTTTAGTATCTTGCGGCAATGAATCAATATAATTGATATACATCGGTATCCTGCCGAGAGTCGCTTTTGATATTTCGCATTTTTCCATGGTTGTCACCTCTTTAAATCAAACTTTGTTAATATTATAACAAAGTCTTGGCAACTTGTTAATTGCTTAATTTGCAATTAGGTATTGCAAATATCGATATACACTTTATCGATATTGAGTTTATCGTATAAAAAAGCCTGTCAAAAAGACAGGCAAAATTGCGCGTTAAAAGACTTCGCGCTTAGTTTTGATGACTTCTTCGATAAACATTTTGTCAAGAGAAGTAAGCTTATAATCGGCACGATAAATAAGAACATCTTTATAAACACTGTTGTTTTCTGTGCATTTTCTTTCAGCTAAGTTATACTTTAAAATATAATCTTTCGGAACAGATGACGTCCACATATAAGTGTTAGGATTATTTTCAAGCAAATCAAATTGATTACCGCAATCGGAAATTAAAATTCTATTGTTTTTAGCATCTGTAAATTCGTCGCCGGTTATTTCGGGCAAATGAATATCGGTATCGGGATTGGTTATTTCGGTATAAACTGCAAGATCGCTGAAGCCGATTGTTTTTTTACTGTTTAAAGAAGAATTTTTATTCATCAGCAGAACATACGAAAACTCGGTAATAAGTTCACCTACTATTCCCTTTTCATCAGTTAAAGATCGATAATACGATTCATTTTGTTCGGCATAACGCAAAATTCCGAGTCTGCCGTCTTCTTTTAATACACTGTTTAGAACATAATCTGCCTCGCCTACTTTATATAGCAATTCGGTTTCGGCATTTGTGCCGACTTTTACCGAAAAATCAGTAAATGCTTTTACAATATAACTTGCCTGCGGAACGCAGACAGAAAATTTTTCTGTTTTATTTGATGTTGATTTAAAAATATTTTCTATGTCATCAACTTCTTTAAGAACCTTTTTTGCGTATTGTACAAACAGTTTACCGTCAGAAGTCAAAAACATACCCTTAGCACTTCGCTCAAACAAAGTAACGCCGAGATTAGACTCAAGTTCTTTTATGGCACGGCTCATTGCAGGAGCGCCTACAAATAATTCCTCAGCCGCTTTGTTTATTGAATTTGTTTTTGCAACTGTTATTGCATATTTCATATGTGATAAATTCATATTGAGTGTCCTTAAAGAAATTTATTTGTATAACATTATAACACAAATGCAATATCATTGCAAAGTGATTTTTTACGGTTATATGAGACCGTATTTTGTTTTTATTCTGTCAAGTTTTTCGAGCATTGGCTCTGCACCGAACCAAAGGAAAATTACGGTTGCAGCAGCATGAACAACATCCATCGGAAAACCGCTGACATAATAACTGATTATAATTTTTAAGTTAATGGATTCGTTGCCCCAGATCAATGCGGAAATCGGATTCATAATTCCGCCGTATATTACAAATGTGCAAATTGCTCCAAAAGCACAAAGTGATGAGCGCGTGCGCAACAAGACGCCTTTTTTAAATAAAACGCCTGCCAAAAAACCGATCAGACCCATAGCAAACATTTGCCACGGCGTCCACGGACCCTGCGAAAAAAGCATATTTGAAACAAGCATTGAAACGGCACCTACAAAAAATCCCGTTTCACCGCCTAAAGCAACGCCGGCTATAATAGTCAGCGCCATAACGGGTTTAAATTGCGGTAACATAAAAAACGCTGCCCTGCCCGCTATTGTGAGGGCGCAGAGTGTGGCTATAACAACCAATTCACGTGCTTTGGGTTTTCTGTCCTCAAAAATCAGGAAGAAAGGTATTATACACTCTGTTAAAACCGCAAGTGCCGTTAAGTAGTATTGTTTGCTGTCAAAATATACAATGCCTGCAAACAGAGTAACCGGTATGCATAAAAGTATTATTGCAGAAGCAACAACTGTTCTTTTTGTGAGTTTTCTTTTTTCTTTTGGTGTTTGTGCTTGCAAAGTAATGTCGGGCTTTGATTTTTTCCCGAGGAAAACTGCAATAAAAATGACAAATACAATAAATGCAGCATACAACAAAAGCTGTGATTTGCCGAGTTGTGTAATGCCGTTTTCGGTTATCATCTGACTTAAATTTTCATTTTTTACGGCATAAATTAAAACCGATAATGAAAGCAAAGTTGAAATCAAAGCCCCTGCTTTTCTCCATAAAGGCAACTTATTATCGCTGGATTTTAAAACATTAGGTGTTTCAAATTTCGGCGCTTTATTTGCAGGTAATTGTACCTCTTCTGTTTTTCCGCCTAACAATGATATTACATCTTCAACGGTTATTGCATTCGGCTCAATTTCTCTTACCATTCTGTTTGCGGCAGTCGTATAAAAACTGTTGCCAGAAAAAAATGATACCGGTTTTGAAACGTTGACAAGGCAACCGTCAAAAAACAATCCGCAGTGGTCGGAATATTTTGCACAGAATTCGGTGTCGTGACTTACCATAACTATGCAAACTCCGCTGTTCTTTAATTGTTGCAATATTGCGGCGAGTGTATTTTTAAAGGGAACGTCAAGTCCTTTTGTGGGCTCGTCGAGCAACAAAATATCCGGCGAAAACAGCAAAACCTTTGCTAATGCGGCACGTTGCTGCTCCCCACCCGAAATATCATACGGATGCTTTTGCAGTATGTTTTCGATTTGACATAGTTCTGCAACTTTTGCAATGTTATTATCGACTTCACCTTTTTTTATACCACGCATATTTAAAACTTCATATAAGTTATCATAAACTGTTTTTTTAGAAAAGAGTGTTTTGGGATCCTGAGGCAAAAATCCGATTTTGCCTTTGCAATTGACTTCTCCCCTGTAGGGGCGTTTAATGCCTGTTATAAGTTTGAGTGTTGTTGTTTTTCCGCTGCCGTTACCGCCTAAAATACAAAGTAATTCACCTGAAAACGCCGAGAAATTAAGATTTTTTATTACATCGGCTTGTTCTCGCTCGTACCTGAAATAAACCTCTGAAATATCAATACATTTTTCGCGTTGTTCTTCAGCTTTGTCACGGAATATTACCGGATGCCGCTTATGATTTTCGAGATATTTCAAAATGAATTTTCTGCCGTCATTAACCGTAACCGGACATACATAATCACTGTTAACAGATTCCCAAACACGCATTGCGGCAGGCATTGCCGAAAACATTTCACTGTTTGTTGATTTAAGATAAGCACCGACATTTTCAGCAGTATCGCAACAAATAATTTTACCGTTTTTCATAACCGCAATTTTATTTGCAGGTGGTATTGATTCTTCCAAACGGTGTTCTGAAATGATAACCGTAGTGCCTATTTCACGATTTATTTTGCTTAGTGTTGCCAAAAATTCAGAGGCGGCAATAGGGTCAAGCTGGGCGGTGGGTTCGTCCAAAATTAGAACTTCGGGCTGCATAGTCATAACCGATGCCAAACTCAATAGTTGTTTCTGACCGCCTGAAAGTTCGGATACATTTTTTCGGTACCAGTCTTCTATCCCGAAAAACGCTGCCATTTCGGCGCATCTGCGGCGTATTGTATCACTGCTTTCGCCAATGCTCTCAAGACCGAAAGCGAGCTCGTGCCACACCTTATCGGTAACAATCTGTGATTCGGGATTTTGCAAAACAAAACCTATTTTTGCCGCTATGGTCTTTTCATTGATATTTTTAACGGGAGTGCCGCAAAAACTAATATTGCCGCTCAGTGTTCCGTGCGGTGCAATAAGCGGTTTCAATTGCCGTAAAAGCGTGGATTTGCCGCAGCCGGAATGACCGCATATTACCAAAAAGTCACCCTTAGAAACCGATAAATTTATATCAGAGATTGCAGGCGTTTCCTGATTTGGATAGGTAAAACTTAAATTTTCGATCTTAAACGTTTCCATACAATCTCCTCCTTTGTATTTATAATTGCCGGCATCAGACAAATTGCCAGAAAAACAATCTGAATTATGATTGTTAAAGGTTCTGTAACAGCACCGCGAATACTTGGATAATAGCGCCAATAAATATTACCCGAAATGCCCCCGAAAAACAGAATAAAAACGCCGAATAGCAACAAAAACAAAGCGATTTTATCCCTTTCGGTAAAAGTATATATTGAATATGCGGTTCTTTTTCCGGTTCCGTAACCGCGGCTTTTCATACTGTCTGAAGTATCAATGGCGTTTTCCAGACTCCATGTTACCACGATTGAAAAACACGTAAGTGCATTTTTTATGCGCTTTATAAGTTTACCGTTTTCAGTGTCTGAGCCCATTACACCCCGTACTTCTTTTACAGTGTCAAACTGTGCCTTAAATCTTGGGATAAAGCGCAGCGTCATTGACAGCAGAAGTGAAAATGCAGGTGTAATTTTGCCAAACAGATAAATGATTTTATCAGATGTAATAACCTCTGACAAACAGGCAAACCAAAGTAGTTCGCTTACAAGCATAATACCCGCAAAGACACCGTAAATAATGCTTTCGAGCGTTAAAGGGTTACCGCTCGGAAGATAATAAATTATTGTTATGCCGGCATGAGAAAATGCAGGATTTATAATAACGGTGAGCATAAAAAGCGGCAGAACCCCTTTAAATAAGAGGCCTGTCGCTTTTGAACCTTTTAGTTGTATATAATAAAATACCGAGCAAAAAAATGAAATTAAAAGACAAACAGGGTGCATATTCATACATGTGAATATCAAAACTATTGCAAAAAACAAAAAGTTAATAATAGGATGGTATTCTGAAAAAGCATATTTGTTATTCATTTTTTGCCCCCTTATATTTTAAGAGTCACCCGTTGAATATCCGCCGCCGATGTCATAGCCTAAATCGCAGGTATACCTGAATTCAATAACATCACCGTCTTTAAGCGCGTATCTGCTGCATCCGTAGTTAGGATACCAACCGTTGACACTATACATCCACCCCGAAAGATCACCGCAGTCAAATTCGTAAAGATTTCCTATTCCCTCAACATAATAACTGTTATATATAGGTGTAAAAGACGCCTCCATGTGAATACCCAAATCTGCACAAATTCGATTTAAAACATCATATACAGATTCGCCCTCTGAAAAAACAATGTCTGTACTTTCTAAAATAATGCCGTCACTCGGTAAAACATCAAGTTTTTCCTCTTTTAGGTTTTCTATGTGATTTAATATAGACGAACATTCTATTGATAACGTGCAGTGAAATTGTTTTGGCGGTGTTTTTGTGCCTTCGGATTTAGAAGGCGTATCTTCTTTATCAACCGGCAACGGTTTGCCCTCGGGCACGGGATCTGTTTTGTATTTATCCTGCTTGGTGTCTTTTCCGTCGGAATAAATTTTTTTATCTGATTTATTATTTGATTCGTCGGTGCCTTTTTTGTCAGATGATGTTGTCTGTGATGAGGAAGACTCCGTTTTATCGGTATCACCTGCGCTTGTATCTTCAATAGTTTGCGCTTTTACAATGTAAGTACCTGCTTTTGATACCGATATATTTAAAATGCTGTTTTTTTCTGCCGTTAATGTGCCTGATACCGTATCACTGTTATTATCGGTTACCGAAATGGTATCGCATTTCCATTCTTCATTTAAGTATAAAGAGAGTTTCGGTGAAAAATCAAAGTCATCAAAAACACTGAAGGTCAAACTTTCTGAAGTTTCATCAGTCACTTCAACCTTTAAATTATAATCCCTTACGGTATTTATTTTATTGCCGAATACAACCCATTTGTAATTTATTGAATTGCTTTGACCATTAAATACACAAACAGAATTGTTATCTTTTAAATCTGAAAAAACATCTGAAGTTACAATACCGTTCTCGGGTATTTCAATACTTTTTTGAAGTGTTGTTGTTTTATTGTTTATGCCTGCACATGAACATAAAAAACAGCATAAAACCAAACACAGACAAATCAGTTTTTTCATTATTTTTCTACGCAACCTTTTCTTTTTATAATTATTGCCAATGCTGCAATTTCAAAAAAAAGTGATAAAGTTAAATACTGATTTACATTAGTATTTTCACCTGTTTTAGGCGATGTAACATTGCTGCTGGTGTTTGCTTCATTCTGAGCGGTTTTTGTTTCACCGTCATTATTGCCTTTACCGGTATTTTTTTCTGCCTCAACCAAAGTGTTATAACTTTCTACCGCTTTTTCTAAAACCGATACATTGGTAATAAGCGCTTTTTGCTTTTCTGTTAAAGAATTAAACAGCTCCATTATCGAATCGATTTTTGACTTGCTGCTCAAAGAAACTTTGCCGATGCTGTTTATTGCGGCGATTACCTCTTGTGCAATTGTAGCATCAGACTTAACCATAATACATAATTTGTCGGCGTCTTTGCCCATGGGGTCGTCAGAGCGATTATGGTCTCTTTTGGTAAAGCAAAGAGGATCCCACCTACCGCTGCCGGCCTTGAAATTAGGAAGAGGTGCAGACGCATCGCCCGTGTTTATGTATATTGTTGTACTGTTGGTCTCGTGATCGGCACAATCAGTATCAATATAGGTAACAAAACCAATACCGCGTGTTGCGCCGCAATCATCGGTGAAAGTGTTGTTTTCTATTTCATTGTATTTATCAAGTCCGGCAAAATAGCCTACAATGCCGCCTATGTATGCGTCTTTTTCGGTTGCTGTAACCTTGCCGCTGAAATGATTGTTTTTAATTACGCCGATGCCGTTTTCCCAGCATTGATACGTTGAACCTTCACCGCCCAAAATACCGCCGACATAATTTGCCCCCTTAACAGTGCCTTCACAAATACTGTCGGTAATTGTAACGCAGGGCGAGTTAGGTGCAGAAGCCATACCCCAACTTGTGCCGGCGTATCCTGCGCCGCATATACCGCCTGCATAGTTGCCGGTTGCCTCAACAGAACCGTAAAATTTGCAGTTGTCAATTACAAAGGTACCCATGGTTTGACCTTTGTCGGCAACAATACCGCCCACAAAATCGGTACCGTACACTTTAGCGTAACTTATACAATTTTTAACGGTTCCGTTTAACTCACCGCCGAAAGATCCGATCCACTTTTCGGTTTTACTGTAACCTATAATTACACCGTCTTCAACAGTGCAGTCAATTATATTGATTGGTGAATTTCCGTGAGAATATCCGCCTATGTAACCGGATTTTAAAGTTTTTGTGCCGGATTTTAAATTCACATTTTCAATTGTAACGGCGGTTTTGCCAGCAGCGCCCGTTGTGTAAATATCAACAACGCCTGTGCCGTTTATCTCTTCACCGAAAATATCAAAATCATGCAAATAGGCTTCAACAGTAGCGCCGAAGGGTGCTTTGCCACCCTTGGGTATAGTAATCAAATGACCGTTTCCGTTAAAATTGCCCGAAAACGGATATTTAGTTGTTGATGTACCTATCGGCGTCCACTCGCTTGGTAAAGTAATATCGTTATCAAGTTTAAAACAGAAATTTTTAAAACTCTGACCGCCGGCAACCGCTTCGCTTAATGTTTTCATATCATCTGCCGATTTTATCACAAACGGTGCATCGTTTGAACCGTAACCCGATATTTTTGATAAGGTCGGAGCTGTAACGTTTAAAATATAAACATTTTTCGTTATATTTTCGCTGCCGTTTTTGTAAACTGCAATTTCAACACTTGCGGTTAAATCATCTTTCCATAAAAGAGCAACCTCATTGCCTGAGTCGCTGCCGCTTACCGTTACGATGCTTTCGGCAGGAGTAGTCGCAGTTGCTGTTATTACGGGTTTTGCACCGTAAGGTAAGTCAATATTGTATACTGATTTAGAAGCAGAAAAATTTTCTTTAAGCGGAAAATCCGAATCACCTATTTTTACCGAAATACCCGAAAGTGAAGATGTTCTTATAATATTTACGGTGTAGGTAAGGCTGCCTGCAACAATCGACAGGGTGTTTCCGGTGTAATTTTTGCCTAAAACCATTGAAAGCGACGCGCCTGTGGCTTTGCCGGATGTTACGGTAACACCGCCGTCTTTACCGTTTGTTTTTGTATACAGACATTTAATTGTATCATTTGAATTTGAATCATTAAGAGTTGCCCAAACCGAAAGCGATGTCTGACCGTCTGGAACATATAAATTGTATTCATATACGTCTGAGTCAAAATCTTTATCAAGTTTTAAGTTACCCTTATTTACAGCGGCAGCAGCGGTTCCGAAAGAAAGCTCAGCCAAAGAACCGTTGCCTATTGCAAAAACATTTACCGGAAGAATTGAAAGTAACAATACCGCCGATAAAATTAACGATAATAATTTAATTTTCTTCATTTTTATAAAACCTTTCTTTTAATTCTTTTTTTGCTTTAAACCTGCACTTTCAAGTGCTCTTGGCCATGGACCCAAAAACGCCTTAATACGTGAACGCGTAACCTCATCAAAATCTGACTTTTGGGGTAATCTGCCAAGTTCGGTTTGTTTTGATATAAGCTGCTCCCTAGCCCAAGCAACTTTTTTGCCGTCAGTCATATTACCCTCCTTAAAAAAATACTCTTTCCACAAAAGAGGAAAGAGTACAACGGATTTTAAATGCACAACAAGAAGAAACAGTTTCAGAGCAAAAAAGCATAACCAAAACTGCCTTTTAAAGCAGATAAATCGGTTGCACTCTTCACGCCCAATCATGTTAAACCTCAAAAGATACAGCAGGTCTCCTGACTTATGATTAGCGAGATCGCAGAGAACATCCTTCTCAAAGGACAGGCGAAAAAATCACCGGAATCTTCAATGGTTATATGCCCCCTAATAGTCAAATACAGTAATGGCGGTTGTTCAGGATTCGAACCTGATTCCCTTGCAGCATAAAGTGCTGCATTTACTAAGCGTACAACTTTTCAAACTATATCTTCTTATATCAATATTCAGTTTGGGTAATTATAACATATTTGTAAGTAATCGTCAATGTTCAATTTATATAAAATAATCTTAAAAAAATGACGGGAGTTGACTTTTAAGTCAACCCCGCGTCAGTTAAAATTTTTACAAAAACCATTTACATATTCAGACGTCTTATTTTAACACTGTGCCGTCGGCAAGAGTAATTGTGTACCCATTGAAGTTAATTTTGCCGTTGTTTATAATACTGCTTACGGTGCAATTACCGGTCAGGTTCCAGACACAGCCGCTTTCAACGGTTATTACAGCGTTATTTTCAACCGCAGTACCGTTTTGTGCGTTGTCAACAATATTAACTGTGCCGCTGAATGTTGTGCCGTTTTTTAGGGTCATATTAAGAGTTGAAATAGCGTCAACTATTATATCACCGTCAAAATTTTGTGAATCGGCGGTAAATTCTACCTGTGCACCGTTGCTGCCGGCAGTTCCCCAACCGTGACTTGCCGAGTTGCCTGTTACACGTAAAAAATATGCGTCTGAATCAGCATTTTCAAAATTAACGCCCGAAATATTTAATTTGCAGCTTGTGTTGGTGATATAAAACATATCGCCGTTTTTTGCGGTTAAACTTCCGCCAGTCATAGAAAACTCAGAGGTACCTACATCTGCGTCACCGCTCATAGACTGGTATTTCATAACATTGTGAACGTTTTCATCAGAGCTTGTGCCTTTTGTGTCGCTCATATCTCCGCTGACTGTACAATTTTTCAACGTTATAGAGTTTTTACCTTCAATGACAAGCGCTTCTGAGTTATTTGCCGTAAGTTTTGCGTCAGCGACGGTTATATCTGCAGTTGAATAGACAGCAGGCGAATTATATCCGTTTGAAGTATAACTTCCGCCGGATACATTAACTGTGCCGCCGCCCCTATCCGAACGGATTGCAGCGGAAGAATTACCCGATGTGTTTACGGTAAGATTTTTTGCGTTTGTTGTGCCGCCGCCTGTGGTTTGTATACCGCCCGAATTATCAGCGGCGGTTGTAATTGTTGAATCAGAAATATTTACTGTAGTACCTGATCCGTAACTGAAAACACCGTTGCCGTTTTGTGCAGACGATTTTACCGTTGCGTTTTTAATTGTTACGGTAGCGCCGTTTGTAGCAAGCAACGCTGCGTTTACCCCATAAAAATCGCCGTTCTCGGTGTTTGAGGTAGCGCCTGAACTTTTATCTACGGTTATGCCGTCTAAAGTAACTGTTGCGCCGTCGACACGCAGTGCATTTTCATCGTCACCGTCTGAGGTATAATTATTGCCGGTATACGTACCGTCTTCGGTTATTGTGTTGGCACTGTCACCCTGTGTGACTGCGCCCGAACCGCCGAACGAGGAACCTGCATTTTCAGATACAGATACAATTATTACTGTTTTTGCTTTACCGTTGTTATCAAAAGTTACCTGAAGCACATCACCTACGGAAATATCGTTTACTTCAATGATTTCAGAGTCTTTTACAATAGAAGCGTCCGAGACATCAATACCTATTGACTCGTCACCTGCAGTAAACGTTTTAGAAGGACCCGGCATACCTGAAGGCGGAGCCCCGTTTTTCTGTGACAGCATTTCCGGCGGCGTATTACTGTTATTTGAACTGTTATCAGGTGCGTTTGATGTTGTCTGTTCGCCCGAAGAACCTGTGTTATCCGGTTTTTGAGGGGGAGTGCTGTCATCCGAACTGCTGTCGGGTGCGCTTGGCGGTGTCTGACCTTCAGAACTTTCATCACCGTCGGGTTTTTCCGGCGGAGTACCTTTTTCGGAATTTTCACTTGTACTGTCAGACGACGGTTCACTCATATCGGGTTGTTCGCCGACGTTGTCATTTTCGGACAACTCACCCAACTGAATTGTAACGGTGCTGTCTTTTACTGCAGTTACCTTGCCGGTTACTGTTTTACCGGCATATTCGGTTTTTTTACCGCAGGCAGAAAGAGTTAAAATCAAAACTGCCACACATAACAATGATATCATTCTTTTCATATTGATCGCTCCTTAAAATTTTTTAAAAGGCAGGTGTTTAAATACCTATCCTTTTTGATTACGCGTTAATTTTATTATTAAAACATTGAAGTATTATTGAAAAAACAAAAACGGTCTTTAACTGAAAAAAGACCGTTTTTTATATTACTTTTTAAGTGGAATATATGCCGAAAATTCAAGCTTTCCGTCATAACAGGATAGCATAATTTTTCCTTTATGTGAGTCGGCTATTGATTTTGCAATGGCAAGCCCCAAACCAAAATGGCCGTCATCGCTTCTTGCGGAATCCACGCGATAAAACCGTTCAAAAATATGCTTTTGTTGTTCTTCGGGGATTTTTTCACCGTAATTGATAACCGAAAGTTTTGCGTATGAATGCTCACTCTTTAATTTAATTTGTATATCCTTTTCACCTTTATTGTGACGGATTGCATTATCGATAAGTATAGATGTCAATTGTTTAAGCATTGTTGGGTCGCCGGTTACGTTTATCCTGTTATCAATATCAGATTTTAAAATCAAACCTTTTTCAAATGCCACGCTTTCAAACGGCAACAGTTCACCCGAAACTATACGGCTTAAATCAACGGTTTCATATACAACTTCGGCATTTTCGGTTTTTGCAAGTTGTAACAGTTGTTTTACCAGATTGCCCATTCGCTCGTTTTCATATATGATATTTGCAAGCCATTGATTTTCACCTACTTGGCGCGAAAGCAGATCTGCATTGGCACTTATAACCGAAACCGGAGTTTTTAATTCATGCCCTGCATCTGAAATAAAGTTTTTTTGCTTTTCAAATGTTTCTTCAACGGGAGCAACAATGCGTTTTGAAAGAAATATCGATGCTATAAAAACAGCAATAACAGAAATGCCGCTGAATATTAAGGTATTGCGAAAAACGGTGGCAATATTACCCTGCATAATCACGTTATCTATAAATGCAACAAGCGTATATCCGTCTTTTTCTGCTTTTATATATTCAAGATTTTTTATTCGCCCCGTTTTTGAATTACCGCTTATAACTTCATCTGCAAATGACTTTAATTTTTCATCCGAATACAAATTACCGGAATCGTTGTTTATTTTTAAAACGCTTCCGTCGGATGAAATGGCAACCGAATAAAATGTAGAAATATCATATTTATGAAGCTCCTCAGGCGGCGGTTCATCGGGTTTTTGCGCTGCCGAATTGTCAAACGGCATATCTGTCATACCGTTTCGTAAATCGCCCGTTTTTTCATCATCAATACGATAGTCGCGCACATATTGTTCTAACATTCTTTTATTATCATTTGTCATTTGCGCATAACTTGTGACTAATATTATTGAAAGTGTTCCGAACAAAAGGAGCGTTATTGCTGCCATAACCGATACGATTATTTTAATTTTTGTCTTTTTAAACATTGTCGCACCTCAGTTCGTAACCTACTCCCCTGACCGCTTTGATCTGCGTTTTAGAACCTATAAAAGCAAGTTTTTTTCTTGTGAACGACATATAAACCTCAACATTATTATATTCGGCTTCGCTTTCATAACCCCATATTTTTACCGCGAGGAGTTCTCTTGTCAAAATTTGATTTTGATTTGCAATAAGATATTCTAAAATCCGCCATTCTTTGTCGCTGAGCTTAACTCTTAAACCTGTTGTTACACAACACAACTCATAAGTTTTTGCATCCAATAAAATATCTCCGAATTTTAGTGTGCCGTCAGGTGTATCAATGTTTCGGCGCAGCAATGCACGAATTCTCGCAAGCAGCTCACGTGTCATAAACGGCTTTGTTAAATAATCATCTGCGCCGCTGTCAAGCCCCGTGACCTTATCATCAAGTTCAGCCTTAGCGGTAAGCATCAAAATAGGAGTGTTTATGCCGTCTTTTCGCAACTGCTTTGCAATTTCAAATCCGTTTAAATGCGGCAACATAACATCAAGAATAATTACATCGTAAACTTCACATTCTGCGGTATCAAGACCCGATGCGCCGTCATAGCAACATTCAACGTCATAATTTTCCTGATGTAAAATTTCACTAAGGGCGTCCGCCATTCTTTTTTCATCTTCAACAAGTAAAATTTTCATAACATTCTCCGTTAATATAAATTTTATCGGATTTTATTGTATTAAAAAATAATTGAAAATTTATTGAAAAAATAAGCTTTTAATAGTTTTCTATAAAACTGTGTTTTTCACCGCTGTCACTGTCACGCCAACCGGGTATTGTTGCCATATTTACATTATGCAGACTTCTGAAAATGCAGTCATCAACATCAGGGTTGGTTTTTCGCAGATTTTTAACCAGAGTTTTCATTTCTTGCCTTTTTGAAAGCATTACGTCGGTTGCGCTGTCTTCCGTAAACTTGCAGGCGCAGCGCAAAAAATTAAGACCATTGTAATTCGACCAATTGATTATATCGCGTTCCTTAACTTTATAAAGCGGTCTTATAAGTTCCATATCATCAAAATTTGTGCTGTGAAGTTTAGGTAGCATAGTTTTAATTTCAGAAGAATACATCATACTCATAAGCAATGTTTCAATTACGTCGTCAAAATGATGCCCTAACGCGATTTTATTGCATCCGATGGATTTTGCCTTGGCGTAGAGAGCACCACGCCGCATACGGGCACAAAGATAACACGGTGAGCCGCCTGCCGAATATGCAACATCAAATATATCGCTTTCGAATATTTCGGCGTCAATATTAAGAAGTTTTAAATTGCTTTCTATAAGTTTACGGTTTTCGGCAGTATATCCCGGATCCATAACAATGTATTTTAATGAAAAAGGCACTTCACTGTGACGCCGCAGCAATTCCATACATTTTGCCATAAGTATTGAGTCCTTGCCACCCGAAATACACACGGCAATGACGTCATTTTCTTTGATCAATTCGTATTCCTGCACCGCACCTATAAAAGCGTTCCAAATTGTTTTTCTGTATTTTTTTATAATGCTGCGTTCAACTTCCTGATGTTTTTCAAGTACCCGTGCCAAAATATCACCCTAAAATTTATAAAGTCGTTACCCATATTATACAGGTAACGACTTTTGAATTCAATAATAATTTTATTTATGCGGTTTTTTTACCGAGCAACTTAATCACAAATAATGTTGCAACAGTCAGTGCGGCAAATATAGGCAAAACAATGAGCCAATTATTTACAAATCCTGCCATAATATATGCAACAAATGACAAACCTGCAACGGTCAGTGCATAAGGCAACTGTGTAGACACATGGTTAATATGCTGGCACTGCGCGCCTGCCGATGACATAATTGTGGTATCGGATATAGGTGAACAGTGATCACCGCAAACAGAACCTGCAAGACATGCCGACATACCGATTGTTCCGAGCGGACTGCCTACCGGGAATATTGCCAGAACTATCGGAATAAGTATACCGAAGGTACCCCAGGAAGTGCCGGTAGCAAATGAAATGCCGCAAGCCACCAGGAATATAATTGCCGGCAGGAAGTTATTGAATGCGCCTGCGTTAGCAAGTGAATCCTTAACAAATTCGGCAGAGCCCAATGAGTTGGTCATTGCTTTAAGTGAAGTTGCAAGTGTTAAAATAAGTATGGCAGGTACCATTGCGATAAAGCCTTTTGGTATACATGACATAGCCTGATTAAACGAAACAAGATGTCTTGCAATAAAGTATATCATAACAA
>CAKSDJ010000015.1 GCA_934445015.1 uncultured Eubacteriales bacterium
TTCTTCGGCTTTTCTGCGTGAGGCAACACCGCAAGCCGACAAATGCTTTTGAAGTCTGATTTTATTATCCTTCATTTTTTACTCCTAAAAACTTGATATTACAGTTACGAATATTTCTTTGAACAACGCTAATTTATCATTTTCATTTTTTAAATCCACATCAGAAATAAGCGGCTTTGCGCAAACTTCGTTTTCGTTGCAATAGTAATATACCTTCCCTATTTCATCTCCGCTCTTTACGGGTGGATATAAAAAGTGCGGAACATTTATTTTGTAAGTTATTTTTGAGTTTTCTGTAACATTTATATCAGCCGAAGGAACTTCAACCGTGATATCATCGCCGCTTACCGAATGGACACTGAATGTTTTTTCACTCGCAGAAAACTCCTTTGACTCTATCAGGGATATGCCCAAATCCAGGAGCTTACGGTGGTCTGCCCAATCGTTTCCGTCATTTAAAGTTACAGCAATTACAAATTTGTTATCTTTTTTTGATGCCGACACAAGGCACCTGCCTGACTTTTTTGTAAATCCCGTTTTTACACCCACTACATCGTCGTACATTTTAAGCAATTTGTTATGATTTTTAAGTGTGCGTTTATAAGGCGGATTTCCGTAGCAAAGGCATGCCGTTTCGGCTGATGCCGCTTCGCTGAAATACGGATTTGACATAGCTTCTTTGGCTATCAGCGCCAATTCATACGCCGTAGTATAATGCTCTTCCGAGTCAAGGCCTGACGGTGTTACAAAATGAGTATCTTTAAGGCCTATTTGCTTTGCACGCTCATTCATAATATCGGCAAATTTACTTACACTGCCGGCAATAGCAATCGCCACGGTATTTGCGGCATCATTGCCCGAAGCCAGCATCATACCGTACAGTAAATCGTGATATGAAACACGGTCGCCTTCAAGCAGACCCATTGAAGAACCCTCAATGGTTGCCATTTCACGGGTTACAACTACCTCATCGTTCAAATTATCGCACAGTTCACATAAGATCAACGACGTCATAATCTTTGTTGTACTCGCCATAGGCAACCGCTCGTTGCTGTTTAACGAATACAAAACCTCACCGGTAACACCGTCTATAACAACCGCCGCTTTTGCAGAAATATCTTCGGCGCTTGCGGTTACAATGTTCGAAAACAACATTGCGCTTAAAAAAATACAAACAAATCTTTTCATAAACAACACCAATAAATTTTATGTGGATTGTTTATGGCATTATGTGACTTATTTTTCTACCGCAGGCTTACCGCCCTTTTTGTCAAAAAGGCTTTTTACCTTATCTAAAAATTCCGGTGCCATATTTATGGCCTTGTCAATTGTACCGAGTTGATTATACACCGGCATCATATGAACATTATCACCGTTGACGCAAATAAAGGCGACCGGATTTACTGTAACACCTGCGCCGCCGCCACCGCCGAAAAGTTCCTGACCGTTCTTGTTCGGAAAATCGCTTCCGCCCGTAGCAAGACCGAACGAAACTTTTGACACCGGTATAAGCGTGTTATTGCCTACCACAACAGGTGTGCCTATAATTGTATCAGCGTCAACCATTGCGCGCAGTTTATCCATAGTAGTATCCATAATACCCTTAATGCTGTTTTCGCCCATCTTTTTCACTTTCCTTATGATTTAATTTTAAATATTCTCTCAAAGCCAAAATTGCCGCAATTAAAAAATATATCAATCTTGTTGTTATATTTAAACGTATTGCGAATGCAGGATTTATCCTATCAAAATCGGCGGATATGTTTATTTTATCGGCTTTAAAATTTGCGTTGGTTTTTAAAAACGACAGTACCGGATACACCGCGCAACAAGTTGCGCCGTATTCAATTGCCGTATTCGCCGCATCATCGGTTGCAACAACAATGTCAAGTTCAAAATTTCTGAATTTGAATTTTTTTATTACCCACAAAACTTTTTTTAAAACAATTCCCGCGATTTCACAGAAATATCTGACAGTTCCCAAAAAGCCCTTCTCGTTATATATTTTCTTAAAAAAACTTTCTTTATTCTCTGTTTTAATTTCAGAATCTGCATTTTGACCGGATTTTTTTATCTTTTTATTTTTCGCTTTTTTTAATTCAACTCGTTTTTCACTGTTAAACAAAACTATACCTGCGTATTTTATAACGCAAATCAACTCATTTTGATAATCGAGTTTAAATGTAATCGGCAAAATAAGCAAAACAAAAATCAGAAAAATCACCGATAAAATAATAAACAATGCTGTCATTGTTCAACTTCTCCGACGGCAGCCGTTTCTTCGATTTCAAGTTGCTCGCCCACATCGTTTACTTCGGGGTTATCCTTAGGCAACGGCGGTAATTCGCTTAAATCACTCAAACTGAAA
This sequence comes from uncultured Eubacteriales bacterium, assembly GCA_934445015.1. Lineage (GTDB taxonomy): Bacteria > Bacillota > Clostridia > Oscillospirales > Acutalibacteraceae > UBA737. The sequence goes on from CAKSDJ010000015.1 coordinate 2,369, forward strand.
CTGCGTAAAAATGTTTTTGTTGTGCCGTAAAGCAACGGTCTTCCCGGCAGTTCGAGTCTGCCGCGTTCTTCAATAAGACCTTTTTCAACAAGTGTTGAAACCACTCCAGAACAATCCACCCCGCGGACCTGTTCGATAAAAGCACGCGTCACAGGCTGGTTATAGGCGATTACCGCCAAAACCTCAAGTGCCGCAGGTGACAAAGGCGTGCGCCGCTTAATGTCAAAAGCTTTTTTAATATACGGCGCAAACTCTTCACGAGTAACAAGTTGATATGTGTTTTCAAGTCTTACAACCCCGAAACCGCTGTTATCCAGATTCAACTTGTTTTCAAGTTCTTTAATATATTTCTCAATTTCTTCGGGTTTAATCTCAAATACCTGCGAAAGCCGTTCGGTACTTATAGGATCACCCGAAGCAAACAGAACCGCCTCAAGCGCAGAAAGGGTTTGTTGTTTGTTCATCTTTTTTTATGCCCCTTAATAATTTTAATCTCTGCCGTATCCGCATCCTCACCGTTTATTTCAACGCGGTTTGCTTTGCAAAGTTCAAGTACAGCCAAAAAGGTTGCAACCAGTTCGGAACGGCTCTTCGCTGTTTTATAAAGCGAAGTGAGTTTGCTTGTCCCGCCGGTTATAAGTTTGCGGATAACAAAAACAATCTTTGTCGAAACCGAAACAATCTTTTTTGCAACTATTTTTGTAAACGGTGTTATGTTAGGCGGCAAACGTCTCTGACCGCGGCCCACCGCTGCAATGTAAGCGTGATATATTGCATCGCTCGGATGCACAAGTTCGTAGGTTTTATCAAAATCGTACTCACACGGAGGCCGCACAAATCTGTCAAACCCCGATGTCATAAGCGATAATTTTTCAGCCATCTCGCGGCACATCTGATATTCAAGCAATTCGCCCGTAAGTTCCTCTTTAAGGCGGACTATTTCATCATGCTTAGGCAGCAGGCTTACAGTCTTCATATATATAAGTCTTGACGCCATCTCCAAAAACTCACTTGAAATTTCCATTTCAAGGCTTTTAAAAACTTCCATTTGTTTCAGATACTGGTCTATAAGCACCGACAATTGTATGTCGTATATATTAAGTTTATTTCGCGCGATCAATTGTAACAGCAGATCAAGCGGACCTTCAAAGTTTTCTATCTTGTAAGACAGCGTAACAGTCTGCTCCATTATTCACACTCCAAACAAATTAAAAGGAAACTTGGCAATAATCGCAATAAAATACAACACTTTGCCCGATACATAACCTATGGTGCCACTTATTATTCCGGTGCGGTTATCTAAGAGAAACAAAGCCATAAGTCCGATAAAAATGTATCTTTCATATTGCATAATTTTAAAATAGTATTTTTGCGGAAGAAACGCAAATAAAATTCTTGATCCGTCAAACGGAGGAATCGGAATCATATTAAAAACAGCAAGATAAGTGCTGATATAAGCAATGTAAAACAAAAAATTCGAAATAAAATAGGTAACTGTTGAACTTATAAGGATAAACAGATAACTTAAAACCATAGTTACAAGGCTTAAAATCAAATTTGCAAACGGACCCGCAAACGCTACTAAAACCATACCCCACTTAGGGTTTTTATAATATCGTGCGTTAACCTTGACAGGATTTGCCCAGCCTATGCCGAAAAGCATAATACCGGCGGCACCGAGCCAGTCTATATGAGCCATAGGATTAAGCGTAAGTCTGCCCTGCATACGCGGTGTGGGATCGCCGAGTTTTGTAGACACATAACCGTGTGCCCATTCGTGTATCGGCATAGTTATAAAAATAACCGCAAGCGTAGACAGCAAATATGACAAAAAACTTAACGTATCAAATGAACCGTCGCTTATGGCGCGTGTTATATAATTAAACAAGCAATACCACCCCAAGTTATACATAACATTATTAGTATATTATATATCAATACACGCTGAATTACAAGCAAAACATACCTTAATAAAGATTTAATATCTTTTTCACTTGATATTTAGATTTATGAGTGTTATAATTCATTCGTTATGATAATAGAAATTTTAAGAGCAATAGTAAAAACAATAAATACTGTATCAAGTTCTATCAGCAAGTTACTCAGTTACAAAAAAATTTACAAATTGACCGGCGTTTTCTTCACGCGAAAATTCAAACCGGCAAAACACAACCACAAGTATGCCATACTTGTCGCTGCACGTAATGAAGAAACGGTTATAGGTAACCTGATAGACAGCATAAACCGTCAGGACTATCCGCTTGACCTTGTGACCGTATTTGTAGTTGCCGATAATTGCACCGATAACACCGCACGCATATCGCGTGAATTGGGCGCCGTTTGTTATGAACGTTTGGACACCGAACACCGCACAAAAGGTTATGCGCTGCAATATCTTGTAAACTGTATAAAAGCGGATTACGGAGTTGAAAGTTTTGAAGGCTATTTTATATTCGACGCAGATAACCTTTTGAAACAGGATTATCTGACACGTATGAACGAGTCGTTTGATGCAGGTCAAAAAATAATAACATCCTACCGCAACACAAAAAATTTCGGTGATAACTGGATTTCCGCTTCCTACGGTATACATTGGTTGCGTACGATACGTAATGAGCACCGAGCGCGCTCTTTGTTTCATTTGGCAACGCGTATTCAGGGCACGGGATTTTTGTTTTCAAACGAACTTATTAAAAACGGTTGGAACTACACTTCACTTACCGAGGATCGCGCGTTTTGCGCCGATGCGGTAGCGCAGGGTTATCAGATAACTTATAATAACGATGCCGAATTTTATGACGAGCAACCGGTTGATATTAAAATTGCAATGCGCCAGCGCATCAGGTGGGCAAAAGGTCACTTGCAGGCATTTGCCGAAACAGGGCCGCAACTGCTTAAACACATTTTTGTAACGGGAGGCGCCGCTAACCGTGATGTTGCACCGGACACACTGAAATGGAAACGGCTTTTTAATAACATTCGGCTGCGTTTTATGAGTCTTGATATGCTCTCGGTTGTATATCCGCGTTCGCTTATAACTCTGTTTAAAAGAATTGTAATATACTGGTTAAAATTTGCGCTTATATTTTTAGGCTGCAAGTTTACGTTTAATATATTTAAGATAGGATTTTTTGGATACGAGATATACAAAATGCCGCTTGTAAGCGGCATCGCCGCACTTACAGTTTCCGCATTTTACACGTCGTTTGTTTCTTATTTCAAAAACATCATATCGGCGATTTACATTTTTATAATTGAACACAAACGCATTGAGCATATACCGTTTATTAAAAAGGTATGGTTTTGCCTTACTTTCCCGATATTTGATATTATAGGCAGATTTTCATTGCTTATAGCGTTATTTAAAAAGGTTGAATGGAAAGCGATACCGCACACTTCAAATGTAAATATAGGAGATATAAGTGCCAAAAACGCTCAATCAAAACAAAAGGTTCACGTAGGTGACAAATAAATTTATATGAATATATTAAAAGGGGCTGTTTTTACAGCCCCTCAATCTTTCGAAAAAGGTTCGCTAAAAGACGGGCTTTTAGCATAAATATGGTGTAATAAAAGTGGCGATAAAGTGATAGTAAAGCAATGAGAAATGCGCATCCAAACGAAAATATTTAGCATATAGGAATTTGTGCCGCAGGCTGCCAAGTTATACGAAAAACAACCGATAGATGAGATCAACGAAAGTTGTGGGAAACACGGCAAAAGTCGGTTAACAGGTCGAAATTGCCCCTGGAGGAAAAAGAAATATTCCAATCCAAGACCGACCCCGAAAACGGAGTGTACAAGTGAGAACATAAGAAATACTTTGTATATACGGTGCAGACTGGCTGCGATAAAATTGGTATGTAATGGATATTACGTTAAACTTGGGTAATGTTAATGGCAGTGTAGCATTCTACGGATTGTATGACAGACTGATAGACAGAAATTCTAAAATTAAAGCCGTAGTGAACAACGCTGAATGCAAAAATTGTTTCTCGATAAATTCGTGCACAAAAGAATTCAAATTGAAAAAGGCAGTAGCTGGACATATATGGTCGGATAATCTTGTAACAATCGAAGATATTCGGCATACGCCGGAGTACAAGAAACTGTACAAGCGATGAAGGAAAACTATTGAGATGATATCTGCAGATGCGAAAGGAAAATACGCAATGCGATATACTCTGTACATAGGCTTCACCCAAGTCATTAACCGGATCATACTTAAATTTGCTACCATGAACTTAAAAAATATGCAGTACACAGGCGGAAAATAACACACCTGTATACTGCACTTACTCGCTTTTCTCTGTTTTGCCGTGCCGAAAAAAATTTTTAATTCCTATCTAAACTTGATTTTTTGGGATTTATCGACAGTCTGAATTTCTTTTCATTTTAACATTCATCCAAACTATTGACAAAGAGCCTTAATTTTACGGAGCCCAATTATAAATTGTTCGTGCATATGTATATGAATGTGTGTTGCTTGAATAACCGGTAGGTACGTAGGTTCCACCCATTGAAAATGTTTCGTATGAAGTAAACCATGGATTCCATATACTCCAAGTTGATCTTCGAGAATTATAACCCCTCAACACCACTGCATGACTACCACCGGTTCTGGTCATTGACAAGTAAACCGGACGATTGCTATTCAACTCACCTCTCAAAGTTTCATAAGATACTGTAGCCTCAACCCGGATGGGGTTTAATCCTTTCGTCTTAGCATAAGTAACAACTTGCTCTCTTGAGAGATTGTCAGATCTTCCTGGTCGTCGATAGAATATACTCATAACGCCTTCCGCTGTACTACTATAGCCAAGGGTTCTCAAAATCGTCGAAGTGCAATACGCAGCACACCAGCTGTTTGATCCTTGAGTTTCTGTAATATTAAGTGTAATATAATATGACCAAGAATTGGTTGCATAAGTAGATGCGGTTGCAATCTCTATATCAATGTTAGAATCAGCTTTGGCATTAACTACTGTTGTTGATATTGGACTAATTGCAGTAGCAACGGTACTTACATTAGACGAAACATTGTTCATTTCTTCAGGATAAGAAAACAGAACGTATTCGTTATTGCCAATACTTGCAACAATATCATTGCCAATTCGATTTAATCTCAACGGGGTGGCAGCAGATGTATAACCGGCCAATGACTCCAATTCCGTTGCAAGAAAACTTAAAATGGCAGCGTCATATCCATTATTTTGATTTGGATATACTCTGAAAATATATCTTATTATACCGTCACATATAACTGGGAAGTAATACACATCGGAATCAAAATCTATAAAAGAAAATGGGGTTCCTACAGAAATATTCGAGTACAATAAATTACATTCACTGTAAGATTCAACAAATCAAGATATATTATCTTCTGCATACTCAATGTATCCTTGCGGACAAGTTGTAGTTTCAATATATAATTGTGAACCTGCGTTAGCACTTTCGTTTTCTGCGAAAGCAACTGTACTTCCCATTGTTAAAATTAGAGTTATCGCCAAGATAATTGATAGAAGTTTTTTTATTATCATTTCTCCTTATTTTTCAACAACGCATAATATAAACGGATTTTTGCCGTTGATTTTTTCCAATGATGAAGCTTGAACATATGCCGACTTTTCATCCTTGCTCATATACACCGCTCCGCTCATATTTCCTTCAAAATCCTTGCCTGAAAAAGCATTACCAACATTCGTGACAGTTCCAACATAATAATAGCCGTCCGGAACCTCAGTTACGATTTTCATACTTGGATCTGCAATGAATGTTCTGCCATTCAGATAAAAATGAATTGGCGCATCGGAATCACTCCCTTGATTCGATGTTATGTCATTGCCTTGATTATCTATAATGGGCTTTTCGTATGAAAAATGTTCGGTTATCATAGGAATGGTTGACACAATACATACAATAAGAACTAAGCAAGCAGCGATATAAGAGATAAATTTTTGTATTTGGAAATTCTTTTTGGGAGTAACATTAGAAAACTCCATGACATACCTATCTGCTATATCCCCAATAGCACGCATCAACTTTGCGCCACTCATAACGTAACAACTCTTTTTTGTAAATGTTTTTTTAGTTTGGATCGTATCCGAGATAAACGTGTCCGGATTGCATTCTCTTTTAATCCTGTTATTTTGGAAATTGATTCATAAGAATCTACATACCAATAACGCCTTATGAAGATTAACCGATTCGTTTTACTTAGTGAGTCCAGAAAATTCTCAATGCTCTTTGTTAGCTCTGTAGCTTCTATCTGAGATTCAACATTTTCATTTGAAGCAATACAATAATTCAATTCATCAACGCATTCATAATATTGATTATTTCTTTTTTGTCGAGAATTATATGTACATCGATTTATGGAAATATTGCGAACAATCTTTAATAGAAAGGCGATTAACGGGTTAGGGGTTTTAGGTGGCACAGCATTCCACACTCCTAAATAAGAATCGTTAACGCATTCTTCTGCATCTTCACGATTTCCCAAAATGTTATAGGCGGTACTCATACTAATAGAGCCATATTTTGCAGACAGTTCAACAATCGCATTTTCGGATCTCTGAAAGAATAATTCAATTATCTTTTCATCATCCACACACATCACCCCCACACTGCCCCCTCACTTGTATAATCAATATTCATAATGATTTGTTACATAATTTGAACAACCTTTTTATCTTTTTCTTTGTTTAATTATATCACATATTGAAAAGAATTCAAAATCATTCACAGAAAAGCAGAGGATATCACCGTGTTTATTTTTATGAAAGATCAAGTAGTTGACTAACTGCAACTGCTTGCAGCCAGTCAAAAAGTCGACGTGCTCAAAGTTGCTTGTAAAAACAGTTCCTTTCGGTTTTATCTTTAACGTAACGATTTGTCATTGCCGCGCTTTGCTTCAAGCAACAGCACACTGCAAAACTATTACATATTTTTAATTGTATCCATAACATAGTTTCCGAAATCTTCGCAAGTTGCACCGTCATTTCGACCGGTTATAACATATTTTTTGTCAACCTCGGTGCAAATGTGGAGTGCTTTGTCAAGTTTATCGGCATATTCGGTAAACCCTATGTGACGCAAAAGCATTTCGCTTGCCTTAAACATACTTGTAGGATTGGCGTACATACCTCTGCCCTCTTCAATCATTCTGGGTGCAGAACCGTGTATTGCCTCAAACATAGAGTAAACATCGCCGAGATTGGCACTGCCGGCAGTACCAACGCCGCCCTGCAGTTGTGCCGCTTCATCGGTAATAATATCGCCGTAAAGGTTAGGCAGCAATATAACCTGAAACTTTGAACGCACGCGCGGATTAACAAGGTTTGCGGTCATAATATCAATGTACCAATCCTCTGCCTCAATGCCGGGATAATCTTTTGCGACTTCATGGCATATTTCAGAAAATTTACCGTCGGTTTTTTTCATTATATTTGCTTTTGTTACAATTGCAACGTTTGTTTTTCCGTTATTTTTTGCATATTCAAATGCGGCACGTGCAATACGCTTGGTGCCTTCATTTGTGGTAACCTTAAAATCGAACGCAAGTGTATCGGGTATTTCAACACCGCGTGAGCCCAAAACATACTCGCCCTCGGTATTTTCACGGAAAAACGTCCAATCAATACCGTCTTCGGGAACAGCAACCGGGCGAACATTCGCATAAAGGTCAAGTTCACGTCTCATTGCAACGTTTGCACTCTCTAAAGTGCCGCCTTTGAGTGTTGTTGTAGGTGCCTTTAAGATTACATTGCACGCCTTGATCTCTGCCAGAACATCATCGGGTATGGCTTTGTTATGCGCAATTCTGTTTTCAATTGTAAGGCCTTCAATGGTGCGGAGTTCAACTTTTCCGGCAGCAATCTCATCTTTTAGTATAAACTTTAAAAGCCTTTCTGATTCTGCGGATATGATAGGTCCTATACCGTCGCCTCCGCACACGCCTATTATTATTTTATCAAGTTTTTTGTAATCTGTATATGCGGTATCTGCTTCCATTTTTCTTTCTCTGGCAATCTGTTCTTCAAGAATTGTGCGGAATTGTTCAACCGCCTGATCTACATAGTTTTTCATAGTATTCTCCATTCTGTTCTAATTTAAAATATAAATATGCAGGATATATTATTTACCCTCTTTTGTGTAGTTAAGTAAACCGCCGGCCTTAAGGATTTGCTTTTGCCTGTCGGTAAAATTACATACAAGTTCTATGCTGTCGCCGCTTGTTTCATTTACAAGTGTCATAACACCGGTATCCATACCTTTAAATACATCGGTAAGCGACAGTTTGTCACCTTGATTTATTTTATCGTAATCATCGGCATTTTTAAACGTAAGAGGCATAATACCTGCGTTTATAAGGTTTGCGACGTGAATACGCGCAAAACTTTTAGTGATTACTACCCTGACCCCCAAATACATAGGTACCAAAGCCGCGTGCTCACGCGACGAACCCTGACCGTAGTTGCTTCCGCCTACTATTATGCTCTCGCCTAAAGCTTTTGCCCTTTCGGGGAACGACTTATCGCATACACCGAAACAGAATTGCGAAAGGTGCGGAATATTTGAGCGGTACGGCAAAATTTTGGCACCCGCAGGCATAATGTGGTCGGTTGTAATGTTATCGCCCACTTTAAGCGCAACCTCTGCAGAAAAACTGTCGGTCTGAGGTTTTGATTCGGGAAAAGGCTTGATATTAGGTCCGCGCAAAACCTCTACGCTGTCTGCACAGCACTCGTCTGCCGGAGCAATAACCGCACTGTCGTCTATTTTGAATTTTTTAGGCATCTTAATTTTTATACTGCCGCCAAATACAGTCGGATCGGTGATTTCACCTGTAAGAGCCGCAGCAACCGCAGTTTCAGGCGATACAAGGTATACACCTGCGTCGGCAGTACCGCTTCTGCCCTCAAAGTTACGGTTAAACGTTCTGAGAGATATACCTGCCGAATTAGGTGAAAATCCCATACCTATGCAGGGTCCGCAGGCAGATTCAAGAATACGAGCGCCGCTTGCAATTATATCGCTTAACGCACCGCAATCAGCAAGCATTGCGAGCACCTGCTTTGAACCCGGCGAGATTGACAGGCTTACTGACGGTGATATCGTTTTACCTTTCAGCATTGCGGCAACTTTAAGCATATCCATAAGCGAAGAGTTTGTACATGAGCCTATACAAACCTGATCTACCCTTGTACCTTTTAAAGATTCTACCGTTACAACATTATCAGGACTGTGCGGGCAGGCAATAAGCGGTTTTAATTCATCAAGATTTATATCTATAACCTTATCGTATACCGCGTCGGGGTCGCTTGCAAGCGGTATGTAATCTTCTTCTCTGCCCTCTGCTTTCAAAAACTCGCGTGTTACATCGTCAGACGGAAAAATAGAGGTTGTAGCACCTAATTCGGTACCCATATTTGTAATGGTTGCGCGTTCCGGCACAGACAAATTCTTAATACCTTCGCCGCCCCATTCGATTATTGCACCGACGCCGCCTTTTACCGATAAAATACGAAGTATTTCAAGGCTGATGTCTTTTGCGGTAACATACGGCTTTAATTTACCTGTAAGATTAACCTTATACATTTTGGGCATAGTTATGTAATAAGCACCGCCGCCCATAGCAACCGCCACATCAAGACCGCCTGCGCCCATAGCGAGCATACCTATGCCACCGCCGGTCGGCGTATGGCTGTCAGATCCTATAAGTGTTTTGCCGGGTTTTCCGAAACGTTCAAGATGCACCTGATGGCATATTCCGTTGCCCGGACGCGAAAAATATATTCCGTGTTTTGAGGCTACCGATTGTATGTACCTGTGGTCATCTGCATTCTCAAAACCCGATTGAAGCGTATTGTGATCTATGTATGCTACGCTTTTTTCGGTTTTAACCCTTTTGAGACCCATTGTTTCAAACTCAAGATACGCCATTGTACCTGTGGCGTCTTGTGTGAGTGTTTGGTCAATTTTAAGCGATATTTCATTGCCTGCCTTCATCTCACCCGAAACAAGATGTGATTTGATTATTTTTTGTGCTATTGTGTAACCCATACTCAGTTCCCTTTCTTTTTCATATGATTATAAGCATTGTCAAGATGCTGTTTTATAAGTTTTGATGTAAGTTTACCGTCACGTGCGGCAATAGCTTCATAAATGGCTCTGTGCTCGGCAACGGATGCTTCGGCGCGGCTGCTGTTGCTTACCGATGCTTTTCGGTATTTCAGTATTTTTTTATGAAGCGGCTCCAACACATCATAAAAAATTATGCTGCCGCTCATTTTATAAATCGTTTCATGAAAACGGCTGTCCATTGCTTTAATACGGTCGGGATCATTTTTTTTGAGATAAAACTCCTGAAACTCAAGTGCTTCTTTTATAATCGCCAACTGATCGTCAGTGTGATTTTCGGCAGCCATTTCGGCTGCTTTGCACTCAATCTCTTTGCGTATGGTAAAAATATCCTCAAGGTCTTTCTCACTTATTCCCACAACAACTATGCCTTTTTGTGAGTCCTCAATCAAATGTTCCTGCTCAAGGCGTTTAAGCGCCTCGCGCACCGGTGTGCGGCTTACACCCAACTCTGAGCACAGTTTGTTTTCGGTCAGTATTTCACCGCGCTGATATTTTCCGTTTAAAATATCGGTTTCAATATGATCAAAAACCTGATCAGCCAAAGATACGGTTTTATGTTCTATCATAATTTACCTCCTGAAAGCTGTGTGATTTTGCCCTCGATTTCTTTATTTGAAAGCGACGTTTGCCTGCCGCTTTCATACTCTTTGTCAATCCATTCTTTCATCTTAACCACAATATCGCTGTGTTTATCTACCGCATTTTCGCCCGTGAGATTATAATTCTGATTGATCCAATAAGCAATGCCTGCAAGCCCGGATGTTTTTCCTATAAGCACCGATACGGGCCTGTTCAATATTTTTTCGGTATTGAAAATATTATAAATCTCTTCATCTTTGAGCAGACCGTCGGCGTGAATACCTGCGCGTGTTACGTTAAAGTTTCTGCCCACAAACGGAGTCATAGGCGGAATTTCGTAACCTATTTCATTTTTAAAATAATCGGCTATCTCGGTAATAACGGTAGGGTCCATACCGTCAAAGGAACCGCGCAACGAGGCATATTCCATAACCATTGCTTCAAGCGGAACATTGCCCGTGCGCTCGCCTATACCGAGCAGCGAGCAGTTAACGCCCGATGCACCGTATAACCATGCGGTAGACGCATTTGTAACTGCCTTGTAAAAATCGTTATGACCGTGCCACTCAAGCATTTCGCTCGGTACATCTGAGTAATGCTGCAATCCGTAAATTATTCCCGGCACACTCCGCGGCAAAGCAACTTCAGGGTACGGCACACCGTAACCCATAGTGTCACACGCACGTATACGAACAGGTATCCCCGCTTCTTTTGACATTCGCATAAGTTCGTTAACAAAAGGAACAACAAAACCGTAAAAATCGGCGCGCGTTATATCTTCTAAATGGCATCGTGGCATTACACCTGCCTCAAACGCCTGCGACACTGCCGCCAAATATGTATCCAGCGCCTGCTTACGGGTCATTTTGAGTTTCTTGAATATGTGATAATCACTGCACGAAACAAGTATGCCGGTTTCGCGTATTCCAAGATCCTTTACAAGTTTAAAATCCTCTTTGTTTGCCCTGATCCAAGTAGTAATTTCAGGAAATTTTAATCCTAATTCCTGACATTTTTCAAGCGCTTCCCTATCTTTTTTGCTGTAAACAAAAAACTCTGTCTGCCTTATAATACCGTAAGGGCCGCCCAGCTTTGACATAAGTTTATACAAATTAACTATCTGTTCTACGCTGTACGGCTCTACCGATTGCTGACCGTCGCGTAATGATGTATCGGTTATCCAAATATCCTTAGGCATTTGGATAGGCACGCGGCGATGGTTGAATGCAATGCGCGGCACATCGTCATAACTGTAAAATTCACGATACAGGTTAGGTTCATCTATATCCTGTAATGAGTATTTATAATCATTTTCTTCTAACAAATTGGTTTTATTCGACATTTCTATCATCAGTATCACCCCTTGTATATCTGTATACAATTATACATCGCTTTGAGCACAGTGTCAATAGTTTTTTATTCATTATTTGACTGCAGCATGATTCCGTCGACAATTTGTGCAAAAACCGATGCTGTACTTACCGTAACTTTACTGTCGCTCATTATTACTGCAACATATTTAGGCTCTTCTGCCGGAAAAAAGCCGCAAAACCAACTGTTTGTTATCTCCTCTCCGTTATCGTAATGTCTTCCTGTTTGGGCAGTGGCGGTTTTGCCTGCAGCAGTGCAGCTTGTCGGCGCTGCATCTGAACCGGTGCCTTCGGTTATAACGGTTTTAAGATATTGCCGCAAAGTTGAAGCAGTCTCTGCGCTCATAACACGGGTAGGATTGCCGGTATCATATATTTTTTCTTTGCCGTCATTTATTGTTTTTTCAATAACCGAAGGTAAATAATAACTGCCGTCACCGGCTATTGCCGAATATAAAGTAAGCATAGAAATCGGGCTTAAAAGCAATTCGCCCTGACCTATGCCCAAATTAGCAGTTGCCGCGTCATTCAACATAATATTGTATTTAGGTACACTGCCCTCCGCCGTATATATATTATCGGCGATTTTGATTTTTGAGCCAAAATTAAGAGCAGATGCCGTTTTGCAGATTTTTTGACTGCCGAGTGTTATAGAAGTATTATAAAAAAAGCAGTTGCATGATTGCGCCAAAGCAGTGCATAAATTCATATTACCGTGACCGGATAGGTTATGGCACCTGAAAACTCTGTCAATAATTTTTAAACTGCCCTCACAAACAAAAGTATTGTCGCCATACCCGGACTCAATTGCCGCAGCAGCAACACACGGTTTAAAAACCGAACCCACACTGTAAGCATAAAGGGCACGGTTGAGATACGGTGAATTTTTACTGTCAATACTTGCGGATAAATCATTTATGTCAAATGCAGGTGCACTTGCACAAGCTCTGATTTTTCCGGTACCGACCTCTGCAACTATTGCACATCCGCTGTTAAGCGAACCAAGTGCCGATTCGGTAATTGTCTGAATGTTGATGTCAAGTGTAGTAACAACACCTTGATTTATAACCGATAAATTATTTTCAAAATAAGGCTCTACGCCCTTTAAAACGTTGCCCCTGCCGTCTGTTGTAAAAACAGCCGACGCCGTTTCATCGCTGTAAAGCAAATCGTCATACGCAAGTTCAATGCCCGAAACGCCGTGACCGCTTGTATCGGTATATCCTATAATATGACACGCATAAAGGTATTCTGGGTTATGTCGATAAACACGTGCCGATACAACACCTTCACCGTCAACAATATCATTAACCTTACATATTGCAGGTTTATTGTTTTTCAGTGTTTCGGTAACATCTTCAAGCTGTTCATCGTCTATCATTGATGAAACGGTCGTAATGCCCTTTGGAGTAGGCAACACCGCCGCTATATTTTCGTTATAAGTATTTGTAAACGGCACCATATTGCAGTCGTATATGCTGCCGCGCAGTTTTGCAATCGGTATACGGTATAATGACTGCTCATTCTGTAATACACCGTAATTACCCGTAGCAACAACTGCAACGCGCAATACGCTTGAAAGCATTAAGGCCATTAAAACGGCGAAGCATAAAACCGAACGGCTCGCAAATTTTTCTTTTGATAATAAGTTCTGCAAAAAAATCACCAAATTTATTATTGACGGCAATAATAATTAAATGCAAAAAAGAGACCGCAAGCGGTCTCTTTTTTCAGTAAAATTTTTAAATAGATATCAGTCCTGACCTGCAGGATAAACAATACCCATTGATGAGTCGCTCAAATCCTGATAAACACGAACATAATCAACATACAGACTGTGCGGAAGCACATCGCTGTTAACCTGTTTTGTTGCGGGTTGATCAGAACCGTCAGGTGTATAGATCATCATATCTACAATAAGATAATGCCAAAGGTTATATCCTATACCGTTGTTATTGCGGCTTACATCTTCTCCGTCTCTGTAATCATAGTTCGGGTCAAGATCAAGGTCAAGGTAGCACTTGCCGTCAAAATAGAACCATATATGATTTGAAGTGTAAAGATAACTGTAAATATGATAATCGTTATTTATGGTTGCAAGGTCATCGGCATCAAAATATTTGGTCCAATTATAATTTTTATCGCTTGCGGCTAAATACGCAATTGTATACATACTGGCGCTTGCGTTATATTCAGGACGTTTAAGTTTGTTATAAATGTCGATTGCACCGCTGCCGTCTTTAAAATCGAGGTATACGGGATAACGCTCTTTAAGGCTTGCTTTTGACTGACCCTCGGTTTTAATTGCCCATGCCAATTCATCATCAGTAATTGTCTGCGCTTTACCGATATTTTTGTACCATTTATGTATCGTGGTTGTCAAATGGTCTGTATCCGAGAATGACTCGAACAAGTCAATTTCAACATCCCAGACGCGATTTTTATATACACCGTAACCGTCATTTGTATTATAGTTTGGTGTACGCTGCAAAATACTGCCGCCTGCATCCGATGACATTGTCCAAAGTGCCGGGAACGCACCCTGTGCATAAGGTAAGCGCGCGCGGAACTCTACGTAACCGTTTCTGAACAAAAATGCCTGTGACGTATCTGTCTGACCGCTCATAGCATACCCGACATTCGGATTGGATTCGGAATAATAACGGTCTGCCGTAAGTCTCAATCTGCCGTTTTCAATATTTTGAAACTTAGGATCATCCAAAACACTTACCAGGTCAACACGTTCTTTATGAGTTGTTAGACGCCACTTATTATCATCAGTAAACATATAACCGTCAAACTCATCACCCCACACATAAGTAAGGTTTCTGCCTTCAACATTTACGCTTGTTTTAAAGTCATCCTGCCTGCCGTTTAGCACAGCGGTTTTTCCTAACTTTATTTTAACGGTCTGGTACCAGTCAACCGCCTTTTCGGTCATTGTCGAATTTTTGCCTTCAAATATCAGTTTGCTGCCGCTCACCTTTACGGCAAACTCATTTTCTGCAAGACTTGTTGAGTAGAACGCCGTATCGCCTATAAGAATTTGCTTTTCGGTGTTTGCAGCAGACTCATTATCTGCCAATACAGTGAGGTTAAGATTGTAATTGTTTTTAATATACGTTGCCAGATTTATCGCATTAGGGCGGTTAAACAGGTCTGAATGTGAATAAACAATAACATAATCTGCGGTAAAATTGAAATCAACATAATCGTAATCAAATTCGGGCTCAAATTTTTCTACATATTTTGCCTCTTTTACATCAGGCAAGGGACGTACCGGCAATGTTTTTTTGCCGGTTCCCACATCGTTATCGTCATCTTCGTCATCGTAGTCTTCATCGTCAAAGTCAACGATTGAATCATTGCCATCTGTCTGATCGTCATTTCTGACTATGATCTTCTTTTTAACAATAACTTTTTTCTTCTTTTTCTTATTAGCTTTTTCAGAGCAGCCCACGGTGGTTAAAACCATAAGCACGGCAATCAAAAAACAGATAATTCTTTTTAAAGAAATGTTTTTCATATAACCTTATCCTTTCTGTATTAGTTATCGATTACTTCAATAAGATTTTTTCTTGAAATAACAGCAAATATTGCGCAAACCATTATTGCGGATACAAGTGCCGCAACGGTAACGGTGTTATCGCCTGTATTAGGTGATAATCCGTTGTTATTGCCGCCGTTGTTTATAAAGCTTGAATTGCTGCTTACAGAACCGCTTATAGGAATAATCATAACATCATCAAAGTAAAGGCTCGGACTGCCTGTCGCTCTGAGAGATACCCACTTTGTTTTAGCAGTGAACGAGTATGAATACTGTACCCATTCGCCGACTTTAAGTCCCGTTATTACAGCCATAGGCTCGGATGATACCTCGCTGTCTAAATACTCTGGCTTAGAGTTGTGAACCAATGAAAGCAGTGTGTCCGGATTGTTAGCCTTATCGGTATTTACCCAGAATGTCATTGTATATGACTTACCCTCGGTCAACATATCTTCATAATTAAGTAATACGTCGGAACTCTCTGTAGAAGTATCTAAAAGACGCATTGACTTACCGCCCTTGCGTACATACGCATTCTGGTAACCGTGTTTTGCACCGGGTCTATTCAGTTCCCAACGAGTTCCATCATAATCCCATTGAGTATTTGTATAATTTTCAAATCCCTGAATTATGCCCAGCGGCTCCCACTCTGCATAAAGTACCAGATCACGCGGCGGTTGATAATCATACGGATAAAGATATGAAAGATCTGAGAATGTATGCCAACCCTTGAATGTATAACCCTCACGCTTAGGCGTAGGCAACGTAATTTTTGAGTACATAGATGCTACAATGTCATCAACTGATACTTCCGAAGTACCTGTTGAAAAACTGAGTCTTGTGCTCGGTGCGGGAAATCCTTTAAGTGAGAACTTTTCAAGTTCTTCATCGGTTCTGTGCTTGCCGAATATAGTAAGCACAGGTGTACCGCCGTCAACGGCACGCCACAAACCACCGTCGCCCTTTGTTTCCTCCCAATCAAGTCCTGGCATGTTTGTAACGGCATTCTGACCCAAGAACATTTCAGGGTTTGAAAGTTTTTCAAAATAAGTATTACTCATACGGTACAGTGAGAAGTAGTATACCTTATATGCAAGTGTGCACCAATAATCCAAAGTATCACGCCAGTCTGAGTTTGATGCACCGCCGGCAGGTCTGTTACATGAAAGCGGTAACGAAACACTGTGATAAATACGGCTGCCGAATCCCCAGTCGTTACCTACAAACGAACTGGTAGAATCACGATCAGAACCTTCAACCGTACCGGTGAAAGAACAGTTATCCATTGTAAATGTACCGCCGGTAGCGCCTAAAATACCGCCTGCTGTTCTGCCTTTTATGTAGCATGTGTGATCTACAAAACAGTTTTCAATTACAGGTATTCTTGCTGCGTATGCCGGGTCGGTTGTTACGGCAATTGTTTCGATTCTGCTGTGCGTAGGCATTTCAATGGCATTATCCCAGTCCGGAATTATGCCCACTATACCGCCTATGGTCTCATTTGTAAATTCAAAAGAACCTGCCAGATATGCCTCAGATAAACCAACATTTCTGATTGTACCCTTCTCCTGCAGATAGGGGAACAAACCTGCACGCCAGTACTGATCGTTAGCGGTGTGGTTAAGATATAAACCGTAAATCACATAACCGTCACCGTCGAATACAAATCCGTTACCGGTGTTTGTGCTTCTTACGTTGTACTGTGTGAACCATTCGTTACAGCCTACCTTGCTGCTCCAAAGGTTGCCATTTACATCGTTAAGATATATATCTGCACCGAGTTTATATTGCATACCGCTTTGCGGATTATATACGCACAATGCCAACTGTTCGGCTGTTTCAATAATATATGGGTCACTTGCAGTACCTCTGCCCGAAGCGTATGATGTAGCAATCGCACCCGACCAAACTTCACCTTTAACGCCTTCAGAAGAAGCCTCATTACCGGTAGGAGCCGGATATGCGTCTGCAACAACAGCCCACGATGTCGGGAAATTAAGACCCGCCATATTTGTTGAAGCAGCGTCGCCCTTCATTTCATCATTTGCCAAAACGGTTACGCCTTCTAATGAAGCACCGTTTGTATCTGTATAAACATTTTCAGCTTTTATATAATTTGTATCGCCAAACGGATATGCACCTACAGATACGCAGCGTTTAACGTTTGCCTGACCTTCAACGCTTACAAACAAGCCCGAAGTTTCAGAAATACAATCGTTAATATTTACGCCGCTGTAACCTATCTTGCCGATAATACCGCCGACATTTGCGCCACCCTTGAACTCTACCGAGTTTTTAACGATAACAGCGCTTAACTTAATAATCTTAGGTGAATTATCGTCTACACGACCCGATACGGCACCGAATGTATATTTGCTGCCGCCGTTAAATTCTGAGTCTTTTATTGTAATATTTTTAACCGCAGCATTTGCGCCAAGCACCGGTATTAAACCGCCGTACTCACCTGCCTGCTTGCCTGTGTAATAAATACCGCTTACAGAATGACCCTTGCCGTCAAGCGTTCCTTCAAACGCAGGCATATCATTAGAAGTAAACCATTGTCTTGCGCTATTTGTCCAATCGGATTTAGATGTGTCGTTAATAACGATATCCGCACCGAGTGCAAAACACTCACCCGCTTTTGCTGATGTCATCATAAGTGCAAGTTCTTCTGCAGTATTTATCATATACGGACTTGAAGAAGAACCGTCACCGCCCGAATACGTCAACGCAACGTCACCGGTCCACGCAGAACCTGCCGAATACTCACGTATGTTGTATATCTTAGGTGTTGCATAACCATTTACACTAACTGTCCACTTATCCCAATCAAGTGCCGATAATTTGCTCTTTGCCGCAGAACCCTGAACATCGGATGCCTCAACCTTTATAAGAGTACCGGCATCATGTTTTCTTTCATAGTTGATGTTTTTATCTGTTCCGTTTTCAAAAACGTTAAACTTTTGTGTAACGCTTCCGTCACTGTTAACAACAGTTTCAGTAACATTTTCAACTTTTACAGCACCGTCACTTTTGTAGCCGGTGTTTGTAATGGTCATATCCAACGTATTTGTATAAACTGTTGCATATGTGCTGTTATAAAAAGCATTATAACCATGCCACAATGAATACGGCGCGCTATCAAGAACAATACAGTTAGTTACAACTGCACCCTGTTTGTTTGAGCTGTTACCGAACAAGCCGTATTTAAAGTTATATTCATTGTTATGTGCAGCAACGGTTTTTGAGTGTTTAACATCATTGCCGTAAATCAAACTGTCATATAAATTTATTGTTCCGTTTTGCCAGTTGGTATCTACGCCCGAGTATACAAAGCCTACAATGACACCGCCGTAAACATCACAGTCATTTTTACGGGTACAAACCGCAACGTTGTTATAAATTGCACAGTTGCGTACAACAAGCCCTGCCGCAGTCGAGTTGTTACCTATAAGAACACCTACACGATCGCCGTTGAAATAGCAGTTTTTAACCGTAAGGTTTCGGATATCAGCACCTCCTACTTTGGGGAACAGACCGCTGTTTATACCTGTATATCCCTTTAAGCCGTATACGGTTACACCGTTACCGTTAAATGTACCCTTAAATACAGGCGCTTTGGCATCACCCAGCGAATGTTCCCAACGCAGACCTGATTTAACCGGTGCGTCGGCAAGCGCATTTTCAACCTGCTCGGCAGTCATATCGCCGCTGAAATCAACAGTTGACTCTGTATTATTCATATTGAAAGCTTTGATATTGTCAGCAACTTTAAATGCAACACCGGCAGTATCAAGGTAGCCGTTTGCATCAATAGTAAACCTGCTTATATCAAGCGACGTAGCAATATTGCTGTCATAAACAAGGTTGTTAATGGCAACAGCGGCAAACTGGTTTGCCGTTTCAATAATAAACGGATTTGCAGCCGTGCCGTTACCTTTTGCGGTAAGCCAGAATGTTGTATCAAAGGCAGTAAAATCGCTTACAACCGTTTTGTTCATAGAACTTGCATCGGTGTATGTGATGCCGCCATCTTTAAAAACAACGTCTGCATCATAAGTGCCGTTCAGCGGATATGTAACTGTTGTTTCCTGCTCTGCTTCACCGTCTTCTGCCGAAGCGACAAAAGAAATACCGGTGAATATTGACAATATTGATACTGCCAATACCGCAAATACGGATACATACGCTATCAGTGTTTTTCCGCCGGTGTAAAACTTTTTCATCGGATAACCAACCTTTCACTAATGGAGATAAAATAAAGTTTTCTTTGCATTATTGATGTGAATTTTATACAAAAAAGCACAAAAACACAACATAATTTTACAATAGATATAATAACAAATTTTCTTAAATAAGTCAATATTAAATATGCAATTTTTATAATATTTTATTATTTTTTTCTATCGATATGATAATTTGTTACAAAACAAATTATATGTGGGTAAAAATCGACTGCCGCAGTGTTGCGGCAGTCGATTTAAAACTAAATATTACTTGCAGCTATTATCAGCGAAGACCAGTATTTTGTGACACAAACTTGTTGATGTTTGCACAAGCCCTGTCCATAGAACTTTTTATAGAAGCCATAGCAGTACCAACCTGTGACGGGTCACCGCTCATTGCCATATTATGCTCATTCATATCAGAACCTGCGATACCGTCATTGTACGCATAGTACAGTATGCACGGATTCCAGTTATCGTAATTAACGCTATTAACTTCAAAGAAAAATTTTTCTGCAGCATCAGAAATAAATGTTGATGATGTATCATAGTTAGAAACATCAAGATACTCACGAAGGAATATACCTGCCGCTACAGGATTGCTCGCACCGCGGATTATACCCCAACCGCGAACCATACCTGTGCAACCGTAGTCAGAACCGGCATCCCAACGAGGCAGATAATAGAATCCGAGGTCATCGGTATTATACGCTGTGTTGTTAAAGAAACCTGTTTTCTTAAGTGCCCATGCGTGTACGGTTGTGATACCTACTGTACCGTCAATAATACCGTCGGTTGATTTCCAACCCAAAATGCCCTCTTTCCAAGCGGTTGTGTATTTGATCATTGCTTCTTCGGTTCTCTGGTTAACGCCGTTTACAAACTTGCCGTCTTTGTAAACTATCAAACCGCCACCTGCTCCGTAAATAGCATTTTCACGGCTGTTGAAAGCGCCGCCTTGCATATTGCCGCCTAATGCCTTTACCTTACGGCATATATCATAGTAAGCGTCCCAAGTCCACTTGCCTGCTTTATCATACTCTTCAGGAGTATTGGCGCCTGCGCTCTTGAGCAAACGTTTTGAGTAGATAACAATATCAATCTCAGCCCATATATTACCAACCGTATCGCAGAAGTAAGGTTCGCCGCCGAAGGTTGACAACTCAAATGTGTGCTGTTTCCAGATTGATTCTTTGTAATTTAATTTTGCTGCGGTCAATGACTGCAGGTAGCCCATACAAGTTGGGAAGTCGCCGTTAATACGTGCAACGTCAGGTGATTTGCCGGCAGCGATAAGACCTGCCATCTGGTTAGCGTAGTCGCCCTGATCGGAAGCAACTATTTCAACCTTGATGCCATATTTTTGCTCAAATGCTTTTACAACAGGACCCGATTCATCAACAGCAGGGTCAATTGTAGCCGCAAATTTAACGGTTGTACCTCTATATTTGGTAGGATCAACATTATCGTTGATAAGACCGTCTTTATTAGTAGCACCGCTACCTGAACTATTATTCTTACCGGGCTTTTTGGTGCCGCCGCTTGTGGTGCTGCCGCTTGTAGTACCGCCGCTTGTGGTACCGTCGCCGTCCTGATACTCGATTTCGGTTATAACCTCAACCCCGCCTGATGATGTATCTTCGGCGGATTTTTTACAACCGGCAAGTGAAAACACCAAAACGGTTGCAAGCGCAAACGCGAGTAAACGCTTTGTTTTGTTAAACATTTTACAATACTCCTTTTTGAATAAGATTGGTTTGTAAACCTTAGGTACAAAATATGCCTGCTCCATATAACATAAACCAAACATATTCGGCACTTAATAAATTATATATGCAATTTACGATTTTGTCAACATAATTTATTAAAATTTTTGTAAAATACTTAATTTTTTTAGTCAGTTTTAATACATAAAATGAACAGCGGTAAATGCCGCTGTTCAAAAAAACAAAATATTAACCTGTAATACCTACACGGTCGATACTTTCGATAAATCCGCGCTGCACTATCATATAGAATATAAGCATAGGAACAACAAACAGTATACATGACGCCATAAGTATTGATGCACCCTGAGGTGTACCCTGTCTGATATAAATGCCCCATTTTTGAACCAAATATATTTCAATTGTAGACAATCCGCTTGCCAACGGGTAATTTGATGTAAAATACATACCCGAAAGAGTTGAGTCATTCCAGTGCCAGATAAGCGAGAATACCAATACGGTTATAAACACAACGCTTGAAGACGGAACCGCGATTTTTAAGAATGTCTTAAACGGACCGGCGCCGTCAACCCATGCCGCTTCTTCAAGTTCGCGGGGTAAGCCGCTGAAGAACTGAATATAAATGTATATAAGTATACCGGAGCGCAAACCTACGCCGAGTAATGACGGCAACCACATTGTCCAACCGGTATCAACAACGTTTGGTGTAATGTCAAAGCCCGAAAGATCGGCACCAAACAGATTACCTATTGCCTGAACAAGTTTTTCAATACCCCTGCCTATGAACAAAAAGTCAAGGTTTGAATAGTTAACCATTCGGGGTATAAGAACCATCATATCGGGTACCAGTATTGTAAGAAACAATATGGCGGTAAATATTTTTTTACCCTTAAAGTTAAATCTTGCAAAACCGTAACCTATAACCGCACACGACGCAACTTCAAGCAAAGCACTTATAACCTCATATTTTATAGTATTAAGAAACGCCTTGCCGTAATTAAGTGCCTCTATTGCCTTTGAAAAGTTATCGACTGCGTTTAATTCGGTCGGAATCCAAACACGGGTAGAGTTGTTGTATGCGCTCGGACTCATAATTGAAGTAACAATCATGTAAAGCAACGGGTAAAGAATTATAAAACCGATTGCGATAAGCAGAACGTATCTGAATATTGAATATATAACCTTTGTTCCTACTTTAGTATAGCGTAACGCTCTCAGACGGTCGGCCTCGGAAACATTTTTAAACAAGTTTTTCATTTTTACATTTCCTCCCAACTATCAATCGTTGTAACGCTTCAAGATAAACTTGATAAACAACAGCATTATAACAGCCATAATGGCGATTGCGATTATAAAGTAGAACCAAATCATTGCTGATGATATATCGTACTGACCGCCGCGCATTCTGCTGTATACCTGCTCAATCATCGGCGAACGCTCATTTATGAACAGTTCAACCATTGTGAACACCCCGACAAGCAAAGTAATTCTTGAAAGCATCGGGAATGTTATAAACCAGAATTCCTCCCATTTGGTGGCACCCTCAACCCTTGACGCTTCATAAAGCGTGGCAGGTATTGACTGCAAACCTGCAATGAACAAAACTATTTGAATACCGCATGACCAAACAAGGTTGAATATATCGTTAATCGCACTTGAAACAAACTGCGCAACTTCGGTGCTCAGGTTAAGCGCACCGGTGAGGTCTTCTACCGAGATAAGGCCTGCCGACATATCGGCAGATACGCCCATACTTGACAAGTCTTCACCGGTAGTTGTGAATATGTAACCCATAACCTTACCGGTTGCTATAATAACAGGCAAAAAGTAGAGCGCTCTGAAAAAGATACGACCGCGGAATTTCTGGTTTAAGATGATTGACAAAACAAGACTTAATACCAAAATAATCGGCAGTGAATACGCAAACTCGGCAATTGACTCTCTAAGCCAGGTTGTGTAGTTAGGGTCAACTACCAAAAGTTCACGGTAATTGGCCAAACCCTGCCAAGTTGTAATAACACCGTCAGAGGTAACAACAACAGAGTTAAATGAATAATACAAAGACTGAACTATCGGTACAAAAAAGAATATTATAAGACCGATTATCCACGGCAGAATAAACATTAAACCGTAACGCGATTTTAATTCTTCTATTCCGTGTCCGTGACTTTTTTTAAGTTTTTTACTCATTGTGCTGCACCCCCCGATACGATATAATCAAGCGCTCCTATTTCACCTGCAGGTGTTTGAGCAGAAGAATCGTTGTAGTTAACGTAAACGGTAACTCCGTTATCAAATACGGTGCAGTGAACGCCTGAACTTATAACGGTGTTTGAAACAATCTTAGCGCCCTTAACATCTTTATAATAATCCGAAAGGTTTGCATAACAAGACAACATATTATCTTTAACGCCTGAGTACACCGTGCTGTAAAATTGCGGATAAACCGCATTTATAAGATCATTATCCCACTGAGAAATAAGAGTGTAATTAAGACCTATACCCGATTCAACAGCACCCAGAATAGCTTTTTGCGGATTTGTGGCAAGGTTAATTGCCTCGGTTGTCATAGGCACATAACCTTTGAATACTATTTCATAAAAAGGCACATCCTCAAAAAATGCGTAGCCTTTATCTGAAGATACGGGAGCGTCAGTAATAATATCGGCATAAGCCGCAGCGTAAACGTTTGCGTCGGTCGCCATAAACTTTTTATCGCTGTCTTTAAGTTTTGAAATCGCTTCGGATACCGCGGTAGAAAATCCGTATTTCGAGTTATAAATCGATGATTCACTATAATTCGAATAATCCGAATATGAATGCGAAGTCAATGTTTCAAGTGATACGCCGTCATAATTCCATTTAGCGGTCTTACTTTGTATTTTTGAAACAGCATCCGAGAAAAATTCGGGTTTCAAAAGTCTGTAGATATGATCCTCATCATTGGTTCTTACCGCTTTATCAAAAATGTACTGATCCGCTTTAATAATACCGCTGTTCATAACTCCATCACTGAAGTATGAAAAGCCTGAGCCGGAACTGTTAAAACGCACAAGGTCAAAATCCATATACAAATCAATCTTACGGTCTGTACAGGTTTTTGAAATATTTTTAAGTTTTGAAACAGAACCTATACTGCTGTTAATTTTGTAACTGCCGCCTATTGATGCAATATCAAATCCGTTTGCGCCGAAACCTTTAAGTTTTACGGCAAGGCTGTCAACCGAGTCGGATATTTCGGATATCATTTTGTTTGTCTGATCAAAGGTGGTTGTTGCATAAACCGTTTTATAAGGAATACCCAAGAACGATTTTGTTACCTGTGTACCGCCTATAATGCTGACACTCATAGATTTTTCATCGGTGTTTTCTTTAAGTCCGTTTTCATTTACAAGGTAATCGCGGTAAATATTTGCCATTTCGTTATAGTTTGCATTCTCACCGCTTAACGGATAAAACCGAATTGAAAATTTACCGTCTACCATATTGTTGGGATACACATTTACCATAGAAGTGCTGTTATATGATTTTGACTCGTGGTTAGTGTATCCGCGAAGTTGAAATGACGGATATATTGCCGAAAATTTATAGAGCGTGTTGCCGCAGGTTGTAGATAACAACACAGTATCTGCACCGTTATCTATAATAGAGAAGCCGCCCTTATTGCCGCTCTTATAGCCGTAAACCGGAAGTCGAACGGATTTTTCATTGGTGGGGTCATAGCGTTCCTCCATAGTGAGGTCATCGCCGTAAATATATGATTTGTAAACAAGACCCTGATCACTGTATGAATCTGTGCTTAGCAATGCGCCCGAACCCGATGGCATAAACAGGTATGAATCAGGTGTATCATTTTCAACCGAGCATAAAAACGGTGCTATTGATACATAAACTATTCTGAAATCATTTTCCTGTATTTTGGTCGAGTCAACCGATATGCTTAAATAGTCGTCGCAAAGCACATAGTCAACGGGAATCATAAACTTTTGTGTATCAAAGTAATATTCAACCGTAATACCGTTTTCAATTTCTTTTAATACCATACGACCGCCGCCGTCAAGAACGCTGTCATAAGTGGTGGTTGCCATATTACCTCCGCCCGATATGTTAACGTCCATATATCCGACTTCTAACACCGACTGCGGAAAACCGTGTCTTTTAATAGGCATACCCAAATCGTCATATTCTTCACCGCCGGTAGGTGTGGGGCATAAATCCCAAGCCGTACCGGTGCTGTTTTCAACAAGTCTTACACCGCCGTTAGCAGAGTCATATTCAAGACGATATTTGTCATTTTGAGCAATTGTTTCATCGGTCGAAGGAACGTTTGTGCTGACCTTTTCATTAAAAGATTTCTGCACAGGCGTGTACGAACCGCAAGCCGTAAGACTAAACAGGAGGAACAGGCAAAGTGCAATACAAAAAATACGTTTTTTCACTTTAAACATCCTCCTTTAAATAGTTGATAATTCGGTAATAAGCGTTACAATAAACGCTCCGAACTGTTGAATAAGAATAATAAGCATAATGATAAGGAACACGATTATCGCCATTCCGAGCACTGACAACAACGTTGTCCACAAGAACTTGCCCATTGTGAAATCGTGTATTTTAAGCATACCGATTATAAGCATAAGAACAAAATAAATAGTGGCTATTGTTGACAGAATGTTTAAGAAACTTGCCTCTGAAGGTAAGAGCACATTAGACATAATTATATGAATAATACCCTCAACAATCAGTGGCTGCAGACTGTAGCAGGTAACAATAATAATTTCTTTAAGTTTACCTTTACCGCCAAGCAATGTACATACAAGCCAGTTAGCCGTAATCCACAGAACAACAAGACCTGCCGAACGTATAAGTACCAGAATACTGTTAAATGAAGCAGGGTCAAAATTGCTGAACATAAATCCGCCTGAAATGCTCTTCATAACTGTTACAACGTAATAAAGAACCAATAAAAGCAAACAAAGCGGAATTGAACCCAATTGTTTTTCTTTTATATCTGTGAAACAATTTGACGGATGCACCGCCGTTGTAAACATAAGGTTAAGCGATTTGTTTTTAATAAGAACAATTTTTTTCTTATTTGTGATAAACATAAATGCAATTGCACCGATTACAACTACAACTACAACTATGAATATCCAGGTAAAGTTTTCGCTCATAAAATCCTTACGGACATACTCAAATGCTACCGCATACGTTTTTTTATCGTATCCGAGTTTTGCATAGTGCAGAGCGGAATCATAATCCTCTTCCTCAAGGTACGCATTTGCTAAGCCGCTGTAAGCAACCTGACAGTTTGCGTCCTGATCAATAACTTCATGCCAACCGTCTTTAATGCCGTCATAATCGCCTTCAAGCGTAAGAGTATCAAGTTTTTTGACAAGTTTACCGTAATCATTGATATTAAAAACGGTAATAAAGTTTGTGTCATAATCGGCAATCAAAACCTGCTCGCCGTTATTTTTAAGAGCAAGCGCACAAGAGTTTGAAAATGTACCTACCTGATTGCCTTTACCCATACCGCCGCCGAAAACCGAGATAACGCGACCGTCTCTGTCATACATAAAGATCTTGTCATATGTTGATTCAAGTGCGTAAATATATCCGTCTTCATCAACATCAATATCGCAAACGTCCTGCTTGTGAAGGTTATCGATCCATACAATCTTGGAGTCGGTAAAAGTATACTCGGATTCAAGAATATTTTTACCGGTACCGGGGCTCAAGCGACGTATCTGTGATTTAAGTGCACTTGTTGACAAGGTTGTAAAACCGTTTGAAGTATAAACAAATCCGTCTTTATCTATTGCTATGTCAACCAGCGTATACGGTAATTTTTTAATAGAGTTTGCATGCTTTTCGGCGTTTGGGAACAAACGGTTTGATATGTTTGTAAGAACTGTTGCAACCGTTGCATTTACTGCATTGGCACCGTAAAATCCGAGAAATGACCTGTCGGGTGCATAAAGCAACGCACCGTAATAGCAACCGTCGCTCAATACATACATATATCCGCTGTCATCACGGGTAATCTTTGTGGGTTTAAACACAAAATCGTCCGGAATAAGATTTGATTCCGGCAATGTGATTGTATCTATCAACTCACCCTGACTGTTAATCATATAAATGTTTGCGCCCGCTGTGTTGCAAACATAAATAACGCCGTCTTTATAATATATACCTTTTGCCTCATTGTAACTGATATTTCCGTTGATAAGCCCGATTTCGTTAACAAGATTGTAATTGTCATCCAAAATCACAATACGTGAAGCATCGTCAAGTATATACAGATTGTTGTCATTGTCTTTACAAATACTGTTGATTTTTGAAAGCTTTGCTACACCCAATTCAGCAACATCTATAACGCGGTCAACGTCATACATCGGTTTACTGTAAACCGCTTTGCGTTGTGAACCTACATTTGTCCAATAAGTGTAACTGTCGGTAGGAGTAGCGGCAGAAACAGCCGTTACTGCCCCTGCGACTAAACATACAGCCAAAATCACAGCAAAAAGACGATACAAGGCTTTTTTCACTGTTTTCATCTCCTTCGTAATACTTGCAAAGTTATTCTTTGATACCGGCGCTGCTCATTGATTCTGCAACACTGCTTTGCGAAACAAGGAACACGATAATCGGCGGTATCATCATTATTACGGTAACCGCCATCGCAGAACCGGCACGGGCGGTACCGCCGGCAGTAACCTGTGTTACTACCTGAGGCAAAATCTTTAACTCTTCAGAGAAAATCTTGCCGTAAGGAACCGTTTGCCAAATATCACGGAAAGTAAACAGTAAGATCGTAAGCCATATCGGCTTAATTGTTGGGAGTACGATTGACCAGAACACTTTAAACTGATTTGCACCGTCAATCTTTGCAGCTTCCTCCAGCTCATACGGAATTGATTTCATAAAACCATGGAACATAAACACTGCCATTG
>CAKSDJ010000016.1 GCA_934445015.1 uncultured Eubacteriales bacterium
TTGCTCTGCTGCGTAGCGGAGCAATTTTTGTTTTAATTCCTTTACGATAAACACCGACCGTGTTTTTGCTTTGCAGTTTACAACTGCTTCGCCATTCTTTACCGCCTCAACGGTAATAAATTGCAGTTCACTGACTCTAATACCCGTTCCGCAAATAGTTTGCAAAATAAGGTTGAGTCTTTCATTGTGTTTGCGTTCCGCAGTCCTGCAAAGCCGTGCATATTCTGCCCGTGTCAATTCCTTTTCTTCGGGGCAAAAGACTTGCTGTTGAAGTTTTAAGGATTTCACCTTTAAATCATGCCAGCCTAAAAATGCAAATAGACTGTTGATGCTTGCAAGCATAGAATTAACGCTCCGCACGGCGTAATTTTCTTGCAAGTGCTTTTTGTATTTGATTACAGTTTCTTTTGTAATGGCACTGTTTTGCGTATATACAGAAAATGCCTTTACATCACGGATATATTTTTCAATCGTTATTTTGCTCCTTTCCTCTAAAATTAGATGTTCTTTAAATTCGGCAACTGCTTTTGCCGTAATAAATCGTCCTTTCATTCTTTTACCTCCGGGTGTTTTTTTATATTGTACCCGAAAGTTGACGTAACAAAGAATCGGTCACTGTTTTTTTAAAAAATCAGTGACCGTATTGCTGATTATAAAAATAAAAATCCGCTGTGTGCCATATAAAAAGCACACAGCGGCAGTGGTGCGGATAACAGGAATTGAACCTGCATGGTATTGCTACCACTAGAACCTGAATCTAGCGCGTCTGCCAGTTCCGCCATATCCGCATATTTAATTTTGATTTACGGGCAGCCGCGCCCGCGTGACTCTTGCGGTTGCCAAAATTTTTTTGCGGCTTGGAGCGCCGAAAAAACTTCGACCGCTGCGCCTTTGCCATGTTCGCTTGGTCTGCCACAGGCAGCGCTCACAGGCAAACTGCCAGTTCCGCCATATCCGCATATTAAGTTTTCGTCCTCTAAATTTTACACGGTGAGGACATCCGAGGCGAAGCCTTATTTTCGGATAAATCTTACTTGCAGGCCTTTTCCGCATACAAAATGCTTTATAAAGCAGAAATTATTATACATAATAAAAGTTCAAAAGTCAAGTAACAATACTTTATTTAATTCAAATCAATGTCAAAAAACTCTGATCAGCACACTTTAACCGAAATATTGGCAGATGTAACGGGTGCGGATACCGTTTGCTTAAAGTAATTGTTCGTATTTGTCACCAAACAGCTGTTCTGCAAACCAGACTCGTTTTACAGTGAAAGTTTTGCCGTCAAGGTATTGCAAAACACCGCCGTCTGTGGTAAAATTAAACGTCAATTTATAAGAGTACAGCGCCTGCTTGTCAAAACCGCGTTTTTTGTCGTTTTGAAGTTTTCCGTATTTTCCGTCGCCCAAAAGCGGATGCCCTATTGACGCCATGTGCGCGCGTATCTGGTGCGTTCTTCCGGTTATGAGTTTTATTTCAAGCAATGATAAATCGCCGTTTGTTGCAACGGTAGTATAATGTGTTTTTATTGTGAGATTATTTTCACTTTTTTTGTTGCTTAAATAAACCTTGTTTTTGTCCTCGTTTTTCTCAAGATAACCTTCGAGGGTACAGGTTTTATATCTCGGCGTGCCGTGAACCACCGCCAGGTAACGCTTGTCAATTTCACGGTTCTTGATTTTATCGCAAAGCACCCGTAGCGAATCGGCATTTTTTGCGGCTATAACAATGCCGCCCGTGTTGCGGTCAATTCGGTTTGCAAGTGCCGGTTTAAAACTGTTTTCACGTTCGGGGTCGTATTCGCCCTTTTCATACAGATAATGCTGAATCCTGCCTATAAGGGTGTCACGGTACTCGTTTTTATCGGGATGAACAATCAAACCCTGCTCTTTGTCGGCAAGTAATATATTTTCGTCTTCATAAACAATATTCAATCTGGAGGGCGAACTTAAAAAATCGTATTTTGGCTTAACGGGGGCAAAAAATTCGTCATTTATATACGCCTCAACCGTATCACCGACATTTAAACGCGTGGATATTTCACCGCGTTTTCCGTTAATTTTGATGCGTTTTGTGCGAATGTATTTATACATAAGCCCTTGTGGCAGGGTAGGACAGGCCTTAGCAATAAATTTGTCAAGGCGCTGACCGGAATCATTTTTTGAAATTTCAAAACTTTTCATAATATAATCCTTTTAAACTCAGAAAGGTAATAACGCTATGGAAGATAATTTACATGAAGGTCACCGTGACCGTATAAGAAAAGAATTTTTGCGGCACGGGTTTGACAAAAGCACGCCGCCGCACAAAATATTGGAAATTTTGCTGTTTTATTGTGTGCCTCGCACCGACACAAATCCTATAGCGCACGAACTCATCGCACGGTACGGCACAGTTGCAGGCGTGCTTGACGCGCCGATTGAAGAACTTGCCGCCTTTAAAGGTATGAGCGAGCGTTCGGCGGTGTTGCTTAAACTTATAATGCCTACCGCGCGCAGATATTTGTATGATAAATCAGAAGAAAAACCTACTTTTTCGGGTCTTGACCAGATAGGCGAATACATTTTCAGACACTATGTCGGAATCACACGCGAAAAATTTTCTTTTATGGGGCTTGACGCCATGGGAAAACTTATAAACTTTGAATTTATAGGTGACGGTGATATATCTTCGGTCGGAATTTCGATGCGCGATCTTACAAAAATCGCATTAAACAGCGGCAGCACCGCAGCTGTGCTGGCGCACAACCACCCAAACGGCATTGCAATGCCGAGTGAAACCGACATACAGATCACGGGCGAAACTGTCAGACTTTTTGCCAGGTTGGATATACGGCTTATTGATCATATAATAGTCAGCGGTTCTGATTTTGTGTCTATGGCGCAGAGCGAAAAATACGGTTACATATTTGCACCGTAATTATTATAATATTTTGTAATTTCAAAGTCAATCAAATTAAAGGTTCTTGATAAAATGAGTAAATTCTCTTTGCTTTTAAAGGGTCTGAAAAACGGAATGCCTATATTTGTAGGCTATTTGGCGGTTTCTTTTACCTTTGGTATTGCGGCAAAAAATGCAGGAATCACGTCATGGCAGGCGGTTCTTATTTCTGCTACCAACTTTACATCGGCGGGTCAGTTTGCGGCAATAGATATTATTGTAAACGGTTTAAGTTATACCGAGATGGCATTGTCGCAGCTTATAATCAATTTGCGGTACTGCCTTATGTCGTCGTCGCTATCACAGCGTTTTGATGAAAAAATGTTGCCGGTTCACAGGTTTTTAATTGCTTTCGGCAACACGGACGAAGTTTTCGGTGTGGCTTCGTCATATCCGCAGGGCAATATACCGCCGGCATACTGTTACGGTATTATCGCCGCCGCATTGCCCGGCTGGATTTCAGGTACGGCGCTTGGTGCAATATCAGGCTCGATTTTGCCGCACAGGGTATTAAGCGCTCTGGGCGTTGCGCTTTACGGTATGTTTATTGCAATAATTGTTCCCCCTGCAAAGAAAAACAAGGTGCTTTTGTGGATCATTACGGCATCAATGGTACTCAGCGGAATGTTTGCAATATTGCCGGTGCTTAACCGTGTGTCATCGGGCTTCAGGGTAATAATACTCACCGTTATTATAGCGGGGCTTGCTGCGCATTTCTTCCCGATAAATGAGGAGGACAAAGCGGATGAAGGGTAATATATACATATACATAGCAATAATGGCGGTTGTTACGTACCTTATCAGAATGTTGCCGCTGGCGCTTTTAAAGAAGAAAATAACAAACAGATTTTTCAAATCGTTTTTGTATTATGTACCTTACGTGACCCTTGCGGTTATGACCTTTCCGGCAATACTTTCCGCTACCGACAGTATCTGGTCGGCATTGGCGGCGTTTTTGTCGGCTATGGCGGTTGCTTATTTCGGGGGCGGCCTGCCTACGGTTGCGGCAGCGGCATGTATTGCTGTGTTTATTGCAGAGTTATTTATTTAAATCCCAATAAAAATTCAGTTGTTTAGGAGGGCAAAAAAATGATACCTACACCTGATGAGGCGTTGAATCTTCTTAAAGAGTATAACAAGGGTGAATTTCATCTTAATCACGGAAAAACAGTAGGCGGCGTAATGCGCTGGTTTGCCTTTGAGTTAGGGTACGGCGACGACGCCGATTTTTGGGAATCGGTAGGTATTCTTCACGACCTTGATTTTGAAGAGTATCCCGACAGTCACTGTATTAAAGAGCAGGAGATATTGCGCGAAAAAGGCATTGACGAGCGCCTGATCCACGCGGTAGCAAGCCACGGATATATGCTTACGGTCGATATCAAGCCTGAACACGAAATGGAAAAAGTTCTTTACGCCGTTGACGAACTGACCGGACTTATAGGCGCGGTGGCGCTTATGCGGCCGTCAAAAAGCGTTTCGGATCTCGAACTTAAATCCGTTAAAAAGAAGTATAAAACTTTGAATTTTGCCGCCGGCTGTTCAAGAGAAGTAATTGAACGCGGTGCCGTTATGCTCGGATGGACTTTGGATGATTTGATATCCAAAACAATTCTGGCAATGAGAAACTGTGAAAAGGAACTGTAAAAAATGAAAAGGGCATTGATTGCTATGAGCGGCGGTGTTGATTCTTCACTTGCCGCCAAGTTGATGATAGACAACGGGTACGAGTGCATAGGCTGCACTATGAAACTGTATAATAATGAGGACGCGGGCATAGAGCGTTCACGCACATGCTGTTCGCTTGACGATGTTGAAGACGCCCGAAGCGTTGCCTACAAATTGGGTATGCGTTTTTACGTTTTTAATTTTACCGATGATTTTCACGATACGGTGATCAACAAATTTGTTGAAAGCTATAAAAACGGAATAACGCCAAATCCCTGTATTGACTGCAACCGTTATATGAAATTCGGAAAACTTTTTGAAAGAGCAAAAATTTTGAACTGCGACTGTATTGTAACCGGTCATTATGCAAGAATAGAAAAACAGGGCGAAAAATTTGTTCTGAAAAAGGCAGCAGACGAGAGTAAGGATCAAAGTTATGTTTTGTATTCTATGACGCAGGACCAACTTGCGCATACGGTTTTTCCGCTCGGCGGTATGAAAAAAACGCAGGTTCGCGCCGTTGCCGAACAAAGCGGTTTTGTCAATGCGGATAAACCCGACAGCCAGGATATATGCTTTGTGCCCGACGGCGATTACGCAAGTGTAATAGAGCGGCAAACCGGCTGCAAGCCCGCTGTTGGCAATTTTGTTGATAAAAACGGCAACGTACTCGGAAAACATCGCGGCTTGATAAATTACACCGTCGGTCAAAGAAAAGGACTCGGCATATCAGCCCCCGAGCCGCTGTATGTATGCAAGATCTGCACCAAAAATAACACCGTTGTACTCGGAAAAGGCGAGGACCTGTTAAAAAGAGAAGCACACGTAACCGATTTTAACTGGATAAGCGGCGTTGTGCCCGAACACGGATTTCGCTGTAAAGTAAAAATACGTTATCGGCAGGTTGAACAGTGGGCAACCGTAACTGCTGTTACAAAAGACAGTGTTGATATAGTTTTTGACGACGCGCAGCGCGCAATTACACCCGGTCAGGCGGCGGTCTTATATGACGGCGACACAGTCCTCGGCGGAGGCACAATAGAATAACAGATAAAAACACACTTAACAAACTTTTGCTGTCAGCAATGTAAGGTGTGTTTTTTTGTTGTTTTTATTAAAGCGTTCGCATATTAAATATTGATGTTTCAGGCTTGATACAGCAGAGGTTCGGTTGTTAAAATATATGATCAAAATTTTATATACTGCCTTTACACTGGTTTTAATCTATGCTATAATTATTACGGCATTTTTGTCAGGCTTTTTTATCTTTGGGGGCGACGATTTGAAAAAAATAACAGCAGTTATACTTTGCGTTTGTTTGATTGTTGCTGTATTGCCGATAGGTTGGATTTTATCTGCGGCAAGGCAGCCGTCATATTTGTTTGCAATTGACGCCGGTCACGGCGGCAGTGATCCCGGGTGCATTGGGTTTGACGGCAGACATGAAAGCAATGACACAATAAAAATAGCCAATGAGGTTATTGCACTTCTTAAAAAACAGGGGCAGCGTACATATCTTATCAACCGAAATTTAAAAACACAGGAACGCCCGATTGAGGCAAACAGTATCGGCGCGGATTTTCTTATTTCGCTTCACAGGGATTCTTCAAAATCGTCAAAATCCAGTGGAATAAATATATATACTCATGAGCCGAGTCATACTCAAAGAGTGCAACAGTCCGAAAAGGACTATGCTCCGAATGAGCGAGCCGACAAACACGCGGTTGACGAAACTCTTGTTAACAGTCTTTATAATTATCTTTACGGTGCAACGGCTATTCCGGTTTCGGTTCCGCATTACGGTTCGGTATCCGCCCCTACCTGGGAGGATTACTATATAAACCGTCTGAGCAATATGCCGAGTTGCATTATTGAGTTCGGATTTGCCACCAATCCCAACGATAATGCCGTTTTTGACAGTGAATATAAAACCCTTGCGGCTTGTGTGGTAAAAGCGCTTATGGCTACGGTGGGTATTGATTATGTGGGCCCGTTTGAAAACAGTCCGGTAGGTTCCGTGTATTCACAAAACGGTAAAAATTATTACGTAATAAACGGCGAGGTCGCCTGGAATTACTCAGGCGAAGTTGAATGTAATGATAATATTTACACCGTAAGCAACGGCATTGCAGGTGCGCCGCTTGCCCCACCCGGAGGCAAGGCAGGATTCACAGGTAATTGCAAATGGCTTTATTATCAAAATAAAACCGAGATTTTCGGCGGAACCGTGATGTCCGATTACAATACTTACGGCAGTCATCCGTGGAGTGACGCTTTTTCTTCGCTTGTTATAAAAGACGGTGTTGCTGTAATAGGCGCAAATTCATTTAAAGGTTGCAAAAGTATTGAAACCGTAGTTCTGCCAAACAGCATTAAGCAAATAAAAGACGGCGCATTTGCCGGCTGTGATAAAATTAAAACAGTAAGTTATTACGGCAGTAAAGAAGAATTCAAAAAAATATCCGTAGGAACCGAAAATACTTATTTAACTAATGCAAAAATACTCTATATTTGTGATTTGATCGGGCACGACTATAATTTTGAATGTTCATCAACGTGCAGTGTTTGCGGCGAAAAACGCGAAACGACCCATACATACAGCAGTATTTGCGATGAAACCTGTGATGTTTGCGGTGAAAGGCGTGTGACCGTTCATACATACACAGCGGACTGCGATACAAACTGCAACATTTGTATGCACAAGCGTGAAACAACGTTAGAACATGATTTTGATGAAAATAATGTTTGTAAAAGATGCGGGACAAAAAAATATATTATCGGCGATCTTAACGGCGATTCATTGGTTACCGATGCCGATGCAGTATATCTTTTAATGTATACCTTCTTTTCCGAGGATTATCCGGTTTTTCAGCCGTGCGATTTTAATGACGACGGCAACGTTACAGATGCAGATGCGGTGTATCTTTTGATGTATACGTTTTTTCCGGAAGACTATCCCATATAAAAATAAAAAAATAATCAATTGACGGTGTTAAAAATGAAAAAATTATTAACTATTGCATTATGTTTTGTGTTGGCATTTTCGGTTTGCATATCGGCAAGTGCGGCACAAGCGTCGGTTTCCGGCCCCACAACAATAACCGAGGGCTCAACAGCACAGTTTACCGTGTCAATAAGCGGTTGCCCCGATGCAACTTCTGCTTCTGTAAGCGTCAGTGTGGGTGAAAATCTCGCAGTAGAGTCGGGCACGTGGCTGATAGGGTCATTAAAAAAGTTTTTTACCGATACCAATAAGGGAGCAAGCAGTGATTTTTCTTCGCCGGATATAAACGGTTCGGTTTTCAAATTATCTGTAAAAGGTGTAAATCAGTCAACCGCACCTCAAAACATTGTTGTCACAATTACCGCAAAAAACGGTGCAAATGAGGTTTTTAATCAAACGTCAAAAATTTCGGCAACGGTAACGTGCGCGGTGCATATTTTCGGTAATTTTACAAAAGTGAGCGACACCCAGCATGGCAGAACCTGTTCTGCGTGCGGGTACCGTGAGTTGGCAGATCACTCCTGGGATTCCGGCTCAATAATAAAGGCGGCAAATTGCAGGGAATCGGGTTTGAGTGAACATACCTGCATCGTTTGCGGTGCAAAAGTGTCAAACACATTGCCTCAAACGGCAAATCATACGTTTGGTGCATACACAGTCACAAAGGTGGCAACCTGCACCCAAAACGGCGAGGAAACCGCTACCTGCTCTACCTGTGGCAAAACAAATGTTAAAGCCGTAAATGCAACGGGCCATCAGTTTTCGAAATGGACCAATGAAAAAGAACCCACCTGTACCGAAAAGGGTGTTAAAAAACGTGTTTGTTCAAAATGCAAGGCTGAAGAAAAGCAAAATATAAATGCACTCGGCCACGATTTTGAAAGTCCTAAACTTATTAAAGAGGCAACTCTGTTTTCAAACGGCATTTTAGAAGGAAAGTGCAAGCGTTGCGGAAAAACAACGCAGCAGGTTACGCCGTGCAGTTACAATGATGAAACAAACGGCATAAAAATTGAAACCTCAGAGGGCGTTTTCAGCGAGGGCACCGATATAAAGATAGAACAAATAGAAAACAACAGTGAAAAATATGAGTTTTATAAGTCGGCCCTTGCGGAATATTCATCCACGTTTAAAATTTATAACATAAGCGCATTTAAGGGCACGGAAAATGTTGAACCAAACGGTATTATTAAAATCAGTTTCAGTAATGTCGAAGATTTGGGAAAAGAGTTTGAAGTGTATTATATCGACGCTGACGGAAACGCTGTGAAAAAAGAAGTCTCGGTAAGCGAAGACGGAAAAATCATATCAATAGAGTCTGAAAACACAGGCGTTTTCGCAGTCTGTGCCATTGATGCGGAAGTGTCGGGTGACAAAGATCAGATTGCATATATAGATGAAGAAAACACCCCGAAATCCAATACAGCAAAAATAATAATTATTGTTGTAAGTATAGTAATTGTACTTTGTATTGCGGGTATTGCTGCATTTCTCATTTATTCAAAGAAGAAAAGAAAATAAATATTATAATTTATAAAATTAAGGTCCCGAATTTATTCGGGACCTTTTTGTAAAGAAAATTTATGCAAATTAAAAAACGGCTTTAAAAGATGCCGTTGCGGCAACTGTAATATCTACGCTTTTTATGACTGCGATACAAAGTTCATTTATAACAATTGCAATACTTTGGCAAAAAAAGAAAAGACTCAACAAAAAGTTGAATCTTTTCTTGATTTAAGTATATCAATTTTGATTATGCTTCGGCAATAGCCTCTACGGGGCAACCTGCTGCACAAGCGCCGCAATCGCAGCACTGTTCGGGATTGATCTCAAACTTGCCGTCGCCTTCCGAAATAGCGTCGCAAGGGCAACCCGATGCGCACGCACCGCACATAATGCAATCGTCTGAAATTTTGTAAGCCATTGGTTTACACCTCACTTAAATGTGGAATAAAAAAGATTTTTGTAAAATCTTCAACTACATTGTAACAACATTCGACTGAAAAAGCAAGTATATTTTTATAAGTTATTCTGCGTCGGATTTTTTTGACTTGTTTCCGCTCAAAATTTTAACATATTTGCGGTTGGTTTTATATGGTATTCCTTCGCCGTCCTTAGGCTTCACGGTAAGATTGCCTGTTATAACGTTAACATCGGTTACAATGCCGATGCCCTGTTCGGTTTTAACTGTGTAGCCTATAGACGGGGTAATCGAGTTAAGATATTCATAAGATTTTTGCTCATAATTAAGGCAACACATAAGTCTGCCGCAGCAACCCGAAATTTTTGTTGGGTTAAGCGAAAGATTTTGCTCTTTTGCCATTTTGATCGACACAGGCAAAAAATCGTCAAGAAAACGTTTGCAGCAATAGGGCTGACCGCAAATACCAATGCCGCCGAGCATTTTTGCTTCGTCACGCACACCTATCTGCCGCAGTTCGATTCTGGCATGAAAATGGTTTGCAAGATCTTTTACAAGTTCTCTGAAATCAACTCTGCCGTCGGCTATAAAGTAAAATGTTATTTTGCCGCCGTCAAAAGAGTATTCAACTCTTACAAGTTTCATATCAAGTTTATGCGCTGCGATTTTTTCCTCACACACTTTAAAAGCGTCAGATTGCTTTTTTTCATTTTCTTTAAGTCTTTGAATGTCCTTTTCATTGGCCTTTCTTAAAACTTTTTTAAGCGGCGGAACAACACAATTGTCTTCTACGCCGTGGTTGCCCTCGGCAACGGTGCCGTAAGCAAGACCGTTTGCGGTTTCTACTATAACGTCTTCACCTTTTGCGTATTCTTTGCCGTCCGGCGAAAAGTAATAGTCTTTTCCGCTTTCTTTAAATTTAACTGAAACAACTTCTGTCATATTTTTACCTCTTGTTTAAAAGACCTTTTGAACGGCATACAACAGTGCTTATAAAAAGCGGCATATTTATATTGGTTTTCAAAAGGTCCGAGTAGTATTTTGTGTCATCGTAAAGCGTGTCAAACACGCTTGCAAAACTGCTGCCGGAGCAAAGTTTTTCGGTGCATTTGACACCGAGTGCGCTTATAAACTCTTCTGCCGCGGTGCGGTTTTTTTCAAGCGGCGTAAGCAATTTCAACATATCGTATTCGCTGCCCGAAACAAGCAGA
Source organism: uncultured Eubacteriales bacterium (assembly GCA_934445015.1). Lineage (GTDB taxonomy): Bacteria > Bacillota > Clostridia > Oscillospirales > Acutalibacteraceae > UBA737. Next base: position 10,745 of record CAKSDJ010000016.1, read on the forward strand.
TTTAAAAATTCGCCTGCCATATCGTCGTAATTGCCACTTTCGCGAAGCGAAGATTTAAGCGACAGCAAAACGCAGCGTGATACTATTGTATCAAGCAAAAACGTTTTCGAATTTGTTGTGAGTATAAATACCACCGCCGCGGGCGGTTCTTCAAGAACCTTAAGCAGTGCGTTTTGCGCCTGTTCATTCATACGGTGGGCGTCTTCGATTATAAACACACGGTGTTCTGCCGAATGCGGCTTTACAAAAGCGTCTGCACGCACCTTGCGTATCTGGTCTACCGTAAGATTTTTTTTGCCGTCGGCAACCGCGGCATAGGTTATGTCGGGGTGATTACCGGTTTGTGCCATGCGGCAGTCTTTGCACCTTCCGCAGGGCTTGTCGTTTCCGCTGCAAACGGCGGCACGCGCCAAAAAACCGGCAAGATTTTTTTTGTCTTCGGAGCTGTCGCCCTCTATCATAATAGCGTGCGGAATACGGTTTGACCCGATAAAGTTTAAAACGGTTGACTTGATATTGGCGTTTGACTCAAGCGGAAACATCATAATACAAAGCCGACCTTTTTCATCGCTTTGAAATAGGTTTTACGCGCAATTTTTTCGGCGCGGGTGTCACCGTCGCGGTAAATGCGTTCAAGTTCTGCCTTATCCGATATTATTCTTTCGTATTCGGATTTGATTGGAGCGAGTTCATCAGCAACCGCTTCGCCTACGGCAAGTTTAAATTCGCCGTAGCCTTTGCCCTCAAATTCACGCTCGGTTTCGGCAGGTGTTTTGCCCGTTACGCAACCGTAAATGTTAATAAGATTTGAAATACCGGGTTGCAGTTCAGACATACGCACCTGCGCTTCACTGTCGGTAACGGCACGTTTGAATTTGCGTATTACAGTGTCGCGGTCATCAAGTATTGCAACCCAGGCGTTTGGGTTTTCGTCCGACTTGGACATCTTTTTTGAAGGGTCCTGAAGCGACATTACTTTGGCGCCTGCTTTAGGTATGTAAGGTTCGGGTATTTTAAACACATCGCCGTAGAGATTGTTAAAACGCACAGCAATATCACGGGCAATTTCAAGGTGCTGTTTTTGGTCTGCACCTACAGGTACGTAATCAGGTTTGTAAAGCAATATATCGGCAGCCATAAGCACCGGATATGAAAACAGACCGACATTTACGTTGTTGGCGTGTTTGGCTGATTTGTCTTTAAATTGCGTCATACGCGACATTTCGCCGAACTGTGTATTGCACGAAAGCAACCACGCAAGGGCGGTGTGCTCGGCAACGTGCGACTGTATAAACAGCGTATTTTTTTGCGGATCAAGACCAAGCGCCAACAAAAGCGCAAAGGTTGAATATATCTGCGAACGCAATTTTGCCGGCTCCTGCCGCACTGTTATTGCGTGCAGGTCGGCAACGGCATAAGTGCAGTCAAATTCATCCTGCATATTCTTCCAGTTTTTGAGAGCACCCAAATAATTTCCAAGCGTAAGCATACCGCTTGGCTGGATACAGCTTAAAACTTTTTTCTTTTCAACTGTTTCAGACATATCTAAAAAATCTTCCTTTTAAAATATATTTATTTTATATAATACCACAAAAGAGATAAAAATACAACATATAAAAATGCAGTGCAAACGGTTTTAAAAAAATCTTGACAAAGTATGACGCTTGTGATAGAATATTCAAGCCGCATATTGTGGGCTTTTTAAGTTGCGCTTTGTTTTTGGCGCGCGCCTATCTTTAGCGAGACTGTAAAATATCAGGCAGGTGTAAAAAGATGTACGCAATTATTGAGACCGGCGGTAAGCAGTACCGCGTAGAAAACGGCGATGTTATCTATGTGGAAAAACTTAACGCAGACGTTGACACAGAGGTAACCTTTGATAAGGTTGTTGCTGTCAGCAACAGAACCTTAAAGGTTGGTAAGCCCTATGTTAAAGATGCTTTTGTAAAAGGCACCGTTCTTAAAAACGGCAAGGGCAAAAAGGTAACCGTATTTACCTACAAACCCAAAAAGAGCAGTTCACGCAAAATGGGTCACAGACAGCCTTATACAAAAGTACAGATTACCGAGATCGGTTAATCGTGTATGACAAAAGTAAAATTTCTGTTTAACGGTGAAAGTATTATCGGGTATGAAATTACGGGTCACAGTTCAGAAAACTGTGATGATACCGAGGGCAAAATTGTTTGCTCTGCAGTATCAAGTGCGGCATATATGGCGGCAAATACCGTAATTGAGATAATAGGCGACAAGTGTGAGGTTGACGTTAAAGACGCAAAAATGTTTTTTAAGGTCAATTGCCCCTCACCCGAAACAGTTGCCGTGTTAAAGGGTTTCAGATTTCATATAACCGAGCTTTCAAAACAGTATGGCAATCGAATTCGAATTATCACGGAGGTGTAGATAATGTTAAAGTTAAACATTCAGTTGTTCGCTCATAAAAAAGGTATGGGTTCAACCAAGAACGGTCGTGACAGTGAGTCAAAACGTCTTGGTGTTAAGCGTGCAGACGGTCAGCTCGTACTTGCAGGCAATATACTCGTTCGCCAAAGAGGAACACACATCCACGCAGGCAATAACGTTGGCCGTGGCTCTGATGATACCTTGTTCGCACTTATAGACGGTAAGGTTAAATTTGAGCGCGTAGGCAGAGACCGCAAGCAGGTAAGCATCTACGCTGTGGAGCAGTAATCTTAAAATTTAATTTTTATTGGGCGGCGAACTTTTTAAAAGTACAGTCGCCCGATTTTTTTAATATTCAATACAGAAAAAGGTGATATTATGAAAAACTGTCATGTATGCGGATTTTCCTGTGAAAACGATGCGGATATATGCCCCGTTTGCGGAGCCGAGCTTAAAACTTTTGAGGCTTATGAAAAGGAGATAGCAGCCGAAAAAGAGCGTGCCGCCGAAGAGGAGGCTGCCGAAGCGCTTATTATAAAAAATCCAGTGCTTGCGGCAAGTGTTGAAAATATTGTTGCGGCAGAAATTTATAAGGATGTTCTCCGTGACAGCAATATTCATTTTACCTGTGATGAGAGTGACGAGGGTATTCATATAATGTTCGGCGGCAATTTGACCGCACAAAAAATATACGTCGACGAAAAAGACCTTGAAATTGCACAACAACTCTATGAAAACGTTGTAAATGCTCAGGTAGATTTTGACGATGATGATTTTGAAGGTTTTGAGGAAGAATAATAAAACATATTTCTTTTTTAGGAGATTAAAATGTTTGTAGATATAGCAAATATACATTTAAAAGCGGGTAACGGCGGCAACGGTGCGGTGTCTTTTCACCGTGAAAAATATGTAGCCGCAGGCGGACCCGACGGCGGCGACGGCGGTCGGGGCGGCGATATAATTTTTCAGGTAGACGATAATTTATCAACGCTTGCCGACTTCAGATATAAACGCAAATACTGTGCCGAAAACGGCGAAAACGGAAAAGCGGGGCGTTGCAGCGGAAAAAAAGCGCCAGCTCTTTTAATAAGAGTTCCGCGCGGCACCGTTGTAAAAGAAGCCGAAACCGGCAGAATAATAGCCGATCTGTCAGACAGCGAACCTGTTGTTATAGCAAAAGGCGGCAACGGCGGTTGGGGCAATACGCATTTTGCAACGGCAACACGCCAGATACCGCGGTTTGCAAAAAACGGCAACCCCGGTGAGGAACTTGACGTAACGCTTGAACTTAAACTGCTTGCCGATGTAGGCCTTATAGGTTTTCCTAATGTAGGCAAGTCTACGTTTTTGTCGGTTGTAAGCGAGGCAAAACCTAATATAGCAAATTACCATTTTACCACACTTACCCCTGTGCTCGGCGTAGTCAGAATGGGCGAGGGCAGCTCGTTTGTAATGGCAGATATACCCGGTCTTATTGAGGGCGCAAGCGAGGGCGTGGGTCTGGGCCACGAATTTTTGCGTCATATTGAACGCTGCCGTATGCTTGTGCATATCATTGATATTTCGGGCAGTGAGGGCCGCGACCCCATAGACGATTTTGAAAAAATCAATTCTGAACTTTCGGCTTTCAGCAGCGAACTTACAAAACGACCGCAGATAGTTGTCGGCAACAAGTGTGACCTTTGCGATGAAAAAGACATTGAAAAAATCGCGAAGTATTTTGAGGACAAAGGATATAAATTTTTCCCCGTTATGGCGGCTATTGCCGAGGGTACGCAAGCTGTTATAAATTATGTTGCCTCCTGCCTTGCAACGCTTCCGGCAATAAAGGTATACGAGGCAGAACCTAAGCCTCAAGTCGATTTGACGGCGGACAAAAAGCGCACGTTTAATATACGCGTTTGCGACGGCGTGTATTTTGTAGAAGACGCACCGTGGATAATGGACGTTATGAACACGGTAGATCCTGATGATTACGAATCGCTTCAGTATTTTGAGCGTGTATTGCGGCAGACCGGTATTATAGACGCTTTACGAAAGGCCGGTGTACAAGAGGGCGACACCGTAAGCGTTTATGATGTTGAGTTTGACTTTGTGGATTAGTTTTTAAGAATAACGGCACCGGCTTGCAGGTGCTTGTGGGTGTGATAGTATATGGAAAATGTTAATCTGTTAAGCCCGTCGGCGCTTGCCTTTGTGGGCGATGCGGTTTACGGCTTAATGGTACGTACAAAACTTGCCGAGATAAACCGTTCTTCGGGCGATTTGCACAGTCTTTCGGTTAAATATGTAAATGCCTCGGCACAGGCAGAAGCATTGAAAATCATTGAACCGTGTCTTAGTGAAAAAGAACTTGCGATATTCAGACGCGGCAGAAATTTTCATACGGGCAACACACCTAAAAATTCTACCGGCGGCGAATATCACACCGCAACAGGGCTTGAATGTTTGTTCGGATTTTTATATTTGTCAAATCAAAATGACCGCGTAAACGAGTTGTTCCAAATGATTTGGAACAATCAAAGAATATAAATAAACCCCCTTGTGCAAAATATATGCACGGGGGTTTTTATATGAAAAAGAGCATTTCAAAATTTATTGCCGATATAATGTATTTTATACTCGGAACATTTATATACTCGGTTGCGGTTAATGTCTTTTTATTGCCAAACGGCATTTCGGCAGGTGGATTTACAGGTATAGCAACGGTAATAAACTATATTACTTCAATACCGACAGGCATAACTCTTTTTGTTCTTAATTTGCCGGTTTTGATTTTGGGATATATAAAAATCGGCAGTATATTCATACTTAAAACATCTTTTGTTACGGCAATACTCTCACTTATTCTTGATATTACCGCGCGTATTTTACCGCCATTTAAAAGCGACGGAATTTTGGTTTCGGTTTTCGGCGGCATACTTATGGGGCTTGGGCTAAGCGTTGTGCTTCTTAGGGGCGCCACAACCGGCGGTATTGATATTATAGCAAAACTGCTTAATTCAAAATACCGACATATAAGCGTAGGCAAAATAATACTTGCGGCAGACGGGCTTGTTGTAATGCTTAATGCCGCGGTTTATAAAAATATTGAAAGCGCTTTGTACTCGGTTGTTGCAATATACGTTTCAACACGCATAATGGATCTGCTGCTTTACGGCGCCGATAAAGGAAAAATAATTTATATAGTTACAAATAACGCCGATTTAATATGCAAAGCAATAAACACAGAAATGCACCGCGGTGTAACAAGGATTTCGACAACGGGCGGATATACGGGCGAAGAACATATAATGCTTATGTGTACCGTGCGCAACCACGAGGCAGCGGCGGTGCATAATATTGTGCGCGAGTTTGACGGCGGTGCGTTTATAGTAGTTTGCGATGCCGGCGAAATTATAGGTACGGGATTTAAGCCGCAAACATAGCAAAAAATACAATTTAACACCTGTCGGTTAATTTCACCGTCACTATATATAGTGTTTTTGACGCGATGAACCGCTACATAAAATATATCTCAAAAAATCTTTGTAACATTTTCACATAAAGCGCAAAAATATTTCGTGAAAAATATAAGAAAAAATTTTAAAATTTTTCTTGCATTTATGCAACACTTGTGTTATTATCATAAGGCACGCTGCGAAAATGCGGCGTAATACATGCGTTGATGCGGGAGGTGGCCCATCTCGAATGGGGAAATTTCCGCGGAGTATGTCCGATTTAAAACCGGGCGAAAGAACTTGGAGGCACTCTCGGTTACTTGCGAAACCGTAGGTGTCGCGGCGATGCGAATCGCTGCTCCGGAATTGCGTTAACCCCAGCAATTGCCGGTTTTATGTTGTGCTGTAAAGAAAAACACGGCACGGTGTAAGTTTTGCCCGCCAACTAATCAAGGAGGCGAAAGTTCACATGGCAGTGAAAGAAAAAATCCGAATTCGTATTAAAGGTTACGACCACGCACTTGTAGACCAGTCCGCTGAAAAAATAGTGGAAACCGCTAAACGTACAGGAGCAAGGGTTTCAGGTCCCGTGCCGCTACCCACCGAAAAAGAGATCGTAACAATCTTGCGTGCTGTTCATAAATACAAAGACAGCCGTGAACAGTTCGAAATGAGGACACACAAAAGGCTCATAGATGTAATAAGACCTTCAAACAAAACAGTTGAAGCGCTTACTTCGCTTGAGCTCCCCGCCGGTGTTGAAATCGAAATCAAACTCTAATATACATTACGTATATGTGTTATTGTTATGTTTTCATTTAATACCGCAGGTCATGTCAGCGGTGCTGACCAATAACCAAAATGGAGGAAAAATCAATGAAAAAGGCAATCATTGGCAAAAAGCTTGGTATGACCCAGCTTTTTGATGCAAACGGTAATGTTGTTCCGGTTACTGTTATTGAAGCAGGTCCCTGTGTAGTTGCACAGAAAAAGACAGCCGAGAACGACGGTTATGAAGCCATTCAGGTAGGCTACGGCGATATGAAGGCTTCTAAGGTAAGCAAGCCTGCAAAGGGTCACTTTGCAAAAGGCGACGTTGCTCCCAAAAAGGTGCTTCGCGAGTTTCGTCTTGAAGACACAAGCATTCTTAATGTGGGCGACATAATCAAGGCAGATGTATTTGCCGAAGGCGATGCAGTAGACGTACGCGGTACTTCTAAAGGTAAGGGCTATGCCGGCACAATCAAGCGCTGGAACTTTGCCCGTCTTAAAGAATCACACGGTACAGGCCCTGTTCACCGCCACGGTGGTTCACTCGGTGCTTGCTCAAGCCCTTCACGTGTATTCAAGGGTAAAAAGATGGCAGGTCACCTCGGCCACGAAAGAGTTACAGTTCAGAACCTTAGCGTAGTTAAGGTTGACGCAGAAAAGAACATAATTGCTGTTAAGGGCGCGGTTCCCGGTCCTAAGGGCGGCATTGTTGTGCTTTTCGACAGCGTAAAAGCGTAAGGGAAGGAGTGTTTGAACTATGCCAAATGTTGCAGTTGTTGATATGACAGGTAAAAAGGTCGGCACAATTGACCTCAGCGATGCCGTATTCGGTATTGCGCCTAATGCGGTAGTTATGCACGCAGCAGTTGTTAACTACCTTGCAAACAAACGTCAGGGCACACAGTCCACTCTGACTCGTACAGAAGTTTCCGGAGGCGGCAAAAAGCCTTGGAGACAAAAGGGTACAGGCCATGCCCGTCAGGGCTCTACAAGAGCACCTCAGTGGAGACACGGCGGTATCGTACACGCACCGAAGCCCAGAGATTACTCATATTCTCTTAACAAGAAAGTTCGCAAACTTGCCTTAAAGTCTGCGCTTTCTGACAAGGTTTTGGGTGAAAATCTTATAGTTCTTGATGAATTTAAGATGGACGAATACAAAACAAAAACCGCAGTCGCTTGCCTTAATGCAATCGGCGCCGGTAAAAAAACATTGGTTGTACTTGACAGCAACAATCCCTTTGCGGTAAAAAGCCTTGCAAATATTGCAGGCGTTAAAGCTGCTCAGGTTAACACAATCAATACTTACGACATCATTAACGCAGACAAAATTGTTATCGTTAAAGACGCCGTAGCAAAAATTGAGGAGGTGTACGCATAATGAAAGCTCCGCAGGACATCATTATTGCTCCGGTAATCACCGAAAAAAGTATGTCGGGTATTGCCGACAAAAAATACACCTTCAAGGTCGCCAAGGACGCTAACAAACTTGAAATTGCAGACGCAGTTGAAAAGTTGTTCAAGGTAGACGTTGCCAAGGTAAACACCATAAATGTACGCGGACAGCAAAGAAGAATGGGCCGCTATGAGGGTTACACCGCTTCCTGGAAAAAAGCAATCGTTACTCTTAAAGCCGATTCCAAATCAATCGAATTCTTTGACGGTTTGATGTAATATCCGCAACAGGAGATTTTTTGAAATTTCCGGTGATGTATGAAGCGTAAAACGCGCTTCGCTAAGCCAAAACAGGAGAGTGAAACAAATGGCAATAAAGCATTATAAGCCGACTACTAACGGCCGCCGCAATATGACAACAATGGATTATTCAGAGTTGTCAAAAGTAGCGCCCGAAAGAAGTTTGCTTGAACCTATTAAAAAGAATGCCGGCCGCAACAGTTACGGTCGCATCACCGTCCGCCACAGAGGCGGCGGCAACCGCAGAAAGTACAGAATCATCGATTTCAAGAGAGAGCGTTTCGGTATACCCGCTACGGTTTTAACTCTTGAGTATGACCCTAACCGTTCTGCATTTATCGCCCTCGTTCAGTATGAGGACGGCGAAAAGAGATACATCATCGCACCTCAGGATTTAAAAGTGGGCGATGTTGTAGTAAGCGGTCCCGATGCCGATATTAAACCCGGCAACGCACTTCCGCTTGTAAACATTCCGGTTGGTACGTTCCTTCACAATATCGAACTTTACCCGGGAAAAGGCGCGCAGCTTGCACGCAGTGCCGGTAATATGGCACAGCTTATGGCTAAAGAAAACGGCAAGGCACTGCTTCGTTTGCCTTCGGGCGAACTTCGCAACGTACCTGAAAACTGTATGGCAACCGTTGGCACCGTTTCAAATCCGGAGCACGCCAACGTTAACTACGGTAAAGCAGGCCGTAAGCGTCACATGGGTTGGAGACCTACAGTTCGCGGTTCTGTAATGAACCCCTGCGATCACCCCCACGGCGGTGGTGAAGGTAAATCACCTATCGGTCGTCCTGGCCCTGTTACCCCTTGGGGTAAACCTACATTGGGCTATAAGACCCGCAAGAAAAACAAGGCAAGCGATAAGAATATCGTAAAACGCCTTAAGGAAGTCGACGAAAGGAGAATCAATCATGGGAAGAAGCATTAAAAAAGGACCTTACGTGCAACCTGTGTTGCTTAAAAGAGTTCAAGAAATGAATGAAGCCGGTGAAAAGCGCGTGCTTAAAACTTGGAGCCGTTCATCTACCATATTCCCCGATTTCGTCGGTCATACTTTTGCAGTGCATGACGGTCGCAAGCATGTGCCCGTATATGTAACTGAGGATATGGTTGGTCACAAACTCGGTGAGTTTGCGCCTACAAGAACATTCAAGGGTCACGCCGGTTCTAAAACTACCGGTAAGTAAGCGGCCGAAAGGAGAGTTAACTATGGAAGCAAGGGCTACACTGAAATACGCCCGTATTTCACCCCGTAAGGTGAAAATTGTTTTGGATCTTATCCGAAACCAAGATGCTGAAAAAGCTATGGCTATACTCAAATTCACTCCTAAATCCGCTTGTGAATATTTAGAGAAGTTGCTTCATTCAGCAATGGCGAATGCCGAAGAAAAAAATATGGATATGGCACGTCTTTATGTTGCGGAATGCCTCGTTTGTCCCGGACCTACTCTTAAGAGAATACGTCCTAAGGATCACGGCCGCGCACACCGCATACTCAAAAGAACAAGCCATATGACAATCGTTCTTAAAGAACGTGACGCATAAGAAAGGGAGGTTAAGTTATGGGTCAGAAAGTTAATCCGCACGGCTACCGTGTAGGTATTATCAAAAACTGGAACTCACGTTGGTTTACCAATGACAGCAATTTCGGCGACACATTGGTTGAGGACTATAACCTCCGTAAATACCTCAAGAAAACTCTTTTCACTGCAGGTATTGCAAAAATCGAAATTGAACGTGACGATAAGCGCGTAAGATTACACATTCACTGTGCAAAACCGGGTATGGTAATCGGACGCAACGGTGCCGAAATCGAGAAATTAAAGACAACTTGTCAGAATATGCTCGGTAAGCCCGTTATCATCAACATTGTTGAGATCAAAAACCCCGATGCAAACGCACAGCTTGTTGCAGAAAACATTGCTGCACAGCTTGAAAAGCGTGTATCTTTCCGCCGCGCAATGAAACTCTCAATCGGCAGAGCAATGCGTCTTGGCGTTAAGGGCATCAAAACACAGGTTTCGGGTCGTTTGGGCGGTGCCGAAATCGCAAGAAGCGAGCAGTACCATGAAGGCACTATTCCGCTTCAGACACTCAGAGCCGACATTGAATACGGTTTTGCCGAGGCAAACACTACCTACGGTATTATCGGCGTCAAGGTTTGGATCTACAAGGGCGAAGTTCTTAATGAAAATCGCCGCACAAACAGAAGACAAGGAGGTTCACGCTAATGTTAATGCCTAAGCGTGTTAAATACCGTCGTGTTCAGCGCGGACGTTTGACCGGCGCCGCATCACGCGGTACAACCGTAACACATGGTGATTTCGGTCTTCAGGCGTTAGAGCCTGCGTGGATCACCTCAAACCAAATAGAAGCAGCCCGTATTGCTATGACACGTTATATCAAACGTGGCGGTAAAGTTTGGATCAAGATATTCCCCGATAAGCCGATAACCGAAAAACCCGCCGAAACCCGAATGGGTTCAGGTAAAGGTTCACCCGAGTATTGGGTAGCGGTTGTTAAACCCGGTCGCGTAATGTTTGAAATCGGCGGCGTATCAGAGGAACTCGCTCGCGAGGCTATGCGTCTTGCGGCAAACAAACTTCCTATTAAATGTAAGTTTGTAACCAAAGAGATGGGTGGTGAGCAGTAATGAATGCAAAGGAAATCAGAGAATTATCCGTAGCCGAACTTAATGAAAAATTGGCCGACTTAAAGGACGAACTTTATAAACTCCGTTTCCAGCACGCCATTAACCAGCTCGACAACCCCATGCGCATTAAAGCTGTCAAGAAAGACATTGCACGCGTACAAACAATCATTCGCGAAGCAGAACTTAAAGACAGCGCTAACGCTTAAGGGAGGTAAACTGGAATGAGCGAAAGAAACCTTCGTAAAACAAGAGTGGGCAAGGTTGTAAGCGACAAAATGGATAAAACCGTTGTAGTTGCTATTGAAGACAACGTTAAGCACCCGCTTTACAAGAAGATTATTAAAAACACTATCAGACTTAAGGCTCATGATGAGAACAACTCTTGTGGCGTTGGCGACAGAGTACTCATTATGGAAACGAGACCTCTCTCAAAGGATAAGAGATGGCGCGTTGCCGAAATAATCGAAAAGGCTAAGTAGTCAAAGGGAGGAAACCACTGTGATACAACAACAGAGTTACCTCAAGGTTGCCGACAATACAGGTGCTAAAGAAATTATGTGCATCCGTGTTCTTGGAGGCTCCAAAAGGAGGTATGCCAACATCGGTGATGTTATCGTTGCTTCTGTTAAAAAGGCTGCGCCCGGCGGTACAGTTAAGAAGGGCGATGTCGTTAAGGCTGTTGTAGTTCGTTCTGCAAAAGGTCTTCGCCGTAATGATGGCACATACATTAGATTTGACGAAAATGCGGCAGTTATTATCCGTGATGATAAGAACCCGAGAGGTACCCGTATTTTCGGACCGGTAGCCCGTGAGTTGCGTGAAAAGGATTATACAAAAATTCTTTCACTTGCTCCGGAAGTACTTTAATGGGAGGTAAGGTAATTATGAGTAAACTTCACATTAAAACCGGCGATACTGTAGTTCTCCTTACGGGAGATGCTAAGGACCGCAAGAAGACCGGCAAGGTTCTTGAGGTTAGTCCCAGCGAGGGCAAGGTTATTGTTGAAGGTCTTAACAAGGTTAAAAAACACGTTAAACCCCGCAAAGCCGGCGACCCTTCGGGCATAATCGAAACAGAAGGCGCAATCTATGCCTGCAAAGTACAGGTAGTTTGCCCTAAATGCAATAAGCCGACACGCGTTGGCACAAAGATCAACGAAGACGGCTCAAAAAATCGCGTTTGTAAAAAATGCGGAGAAACTTTTTAAGAGATAAGGAGGACATGACTTATGTCAACGCTTGGAAACGAATATAAAAATTCGATTGCCCCTGCATTGATGACCAAATTTGGCTATAAGAGCGTCATGCAGATTCCGAAGCTCGAAAAGGTTGTTATCAATGTAGGTTGCGGTGAAGCAAAAGATAACTCAAAGGTTATTGACGCCGCAATCGGCGATTTAGGTTTAATCACCGGTCAGAAGGCCGTTCCATGCCGTGCAAAGAAGTCGGTTGCAAACTTTAAACTTCGTGCAGGTATGCCGATAGGCGCAAAGGTAACACTTCGCGGTGAAAAAATGTATGAATTTGTCGACAGACTCTTCAACGCGGCACTACCCCGTGTTCGTGACTTCAGAGGCATCAACCCCAACTCTTTTGACGGCCGCGGCAACTATGCTATGGGCGTTAAAGAACAGTTGATTTTTCCTGAAATTGAATATGATAAAATCGACAAGGTGCGCGGTATGGACATTATGTTTATTACCACCGCAAAGACAGATGAAGAGGCTCGTGAACTTTTAACACTCATGGGCGCGCCGTTTGCGAGATAAGGAGTAAGGAATTATGGCTAAAACATCTATGAAAGTTAAGCAGGCACGTCCCGCTAAGTTTTCTACAAGACAGTACAACAGATGTAAAATCTGCGGCCGTCCCCATGCTTATCTTCGCAAGTACGGCATCTGCCGTATATGCTTCAGAGAACTTGCTTATAAAGGCGAGATCCCCGGAGTTAAGAAGGCAAGTTGGTAAGGCGAGAATAGTCTAAGGAGGTTTACGGTATGCAAATCACCGATACAATAGCAGATATGCTTACAAGAATTCGTAACGCATCTTCTGCAAAACATGATTCGGTAGATGTACCGGCGTCCAAAGTAAAAAAGGCAATAGCCCAGATTTTGCTTGACGAGGGTTACATCAGCAGTTTTACCGTTGTTGATGACGGTAAACAGGGCGTAATTAAGATCAGTTTGAAATACGGCCCCAATAAAGCACAGACCATCACAGGCATTCGCCGTGTATCAAAGCCCGGTCTGCGCATCTACACAAATGTAGAGGATATGCCTAAGGTTATGAAAGGCCTTGGTATAGCAATTCTTTCCACCTCTAAGGGAATTATGACAGACAAGCAGGCAAGACGCGCCAACGTAGGCGGCGAAGTGCTTGCATACGTTTGGTAAGGAGGTGCAAGGGAATGTCGAGAATAGGTAAAAAACCTATCACAATACCTGCAGGTGTTGAGGTTAAAATTGACGGCAACACAGTTACCGTTAAAGGCGCAAAGGGTGAATTAAGTTACACCCATAACGCAGACATCACCGTTGCAGTTGAGGGAAACGAGATAATCGTTACCCGCCCCAGTGACGACAAGGAGCATCGCTCTTTGCACGGTCTTACACGCACACTTGTTGCAAATATGGTTAAAGGTGTTTCCGAAGGATATTCAAAAACACTTGAGATCAACGGTGTAGGTTACCGTGCACAAAAACAGGGCAATAACCTTGTTATGAACCTGGGTTATTCACATCAGGTAATCGTTCCTGAAGTTGAAGGTATAAAGATTGATGTACCTGCTGCTAACCAAATCGTTATCAGCGGTGCGGATAAGCAGTTGGTAGGCCAGTTTGCAGCCGATGTTCGCAAAAAGAGACCGCCCGAACCCTACAAGGGCAAAGGTATCAAGTACTCTGACGAGCACATCCGCCGCAAAGAAGGTAAGGCCGCTAAGGGCTCTAAGAAGTAATAAAGGAGTGTATGTAATATGGTTAGCAAACCTAACAGTAATCAGGCAAGACTTAAACGCCATGCCCGTGTTCGCGCTAAAGTGAACGGCACAGCAGAATGTCCACGCCTTGATGTATTCCGCTCCAACAGCAATATATACGCCCAGCTTATCGATGATGTAAACGGCGTTACACTCGCTGCAGCCGCTTCTAACGAAAAAGATTTCGGTGAAAACGGCGGCAATTGCGAGGGTGCCCGCAAGGTTGGACAGTTAATCGCTGAACGCGCTGCTGCTAAAGGTATCACAGAGGTTGTTTTTGACCGTGGCGGATACATTTATCACGGCCGTGTCAAGGAGCTTGCCGAAGGTGCCCGCGAGGGCGGCCTCAAGTTCTAAGAAGGAGGAGGAATACTTTTGGCTACAAATATTGACGCATCAACATTAGATTTACAGGAACGCGTAGTTTCTATAAACCGTGTATCCAAAACCGTTAAGGGCGGACGTATTATGAAATTCTCTGCTCTTGTTGTAGTAGGCGACGGCAACGGCATAGTAGGCTACGGCCTCGGTAAAGCCGGTGAAGTTCCGGATGCTATACGCAAAGGTATAGAGGATGCAAAAAAGAACCTTATCAAGGTTTCACTTAAGGGTACTACTATCCCTCACGAAATTATTGGAGAATTCGGTGCAGGCCGCGTGCTTCTTAAACCTGCCGCAACCGGTACCGGCGTTATCGCCGGCGGCGCTGTTCGTGCAGTTGTTGAAATGGTCGGCATTAAAGACATTCGTACAAAAGCACTTCGTTCTAATAATCCGTGCAATGTAGTTCGTGCAACAGTTGCAGGCCTTGCCGCTCTTCGTGATGCAAGCCAGGTTGCTGCAGTTCGTGGCAAAGACGTTAAAGAAATTATAGGTTAAGGAGGAGCAGCACTATGGCAACAAAGAAAAAGGCTGCCGGCCTTACTGTAAAACTCGTAAAGAGCACAATCGGTTCTAAAAAAGACCAGATTGCAACCATAGAGTCTTTAGGTCTTCACAAAGTCGGCGATGTTAAGGTTCAGCCTGACAACGCACAGACCAGAGGTAAAATCAACAAGGTATCTCACCTTGTGAAAATAATTGAGGGCTAAAAGATTTTGCACGGCGTCAGGTGAAATTCCTGTCGTCAATTAAGCAAGGAGGTGCGAACAATGAAATTGCATGAATTATCTCCCGCTTTCGGCTCAACAAAAGAGTCAAAGCGCATAGGCAGAGGTCATGGTTCCGGCAACGGTAAAACTGCCGGAAAGGGTCACAAGGGTCAGAAAGCTCGTGCCGGTCACGGTATGAGAATAGGCTTTGAAGGTGGTCAGATGCCTCTTCAGAGACGTATACCTAAGCGTGGCTTTAACAATATTTTTGCTGAAGAGTGGATTGCAATCAATGTGGCTGCTCTCGAAGTATTTGAGGACGGCGCCACAGTTGATGCTGCGGCTTTGGCAGAAAAAAACATTATCAAAAACGCTGAAAAACCCGTAAAGGTTCTCGGTAACGGCAAACTTACAAAGAAGCTTACGGTTAACCTTAATGCTTTTTCTGCGTCTGCTGCAGAAAAGATTAACGCTGCCGGCGGAAAGGCTGAGGTGATCTGAGAATGTTGGAAACAATTAAAAACGCGTGGAAGGTAAAGGAAATTCGTAATAAAATTCTTTTCACCATTTTTATAATCGCAATTTTCCGCATTGGCTCAGTTATCCCTGTTCCGTATATCGATGTTGCGGCTTTAAAGTCGAGCGGCACAACAAATGAGTTTTTCAGTTACCTGTCAATCCTGACAGGCGGCGGTTTGGAATACGGTGCTATTTTTGCTATGTCAATTACTCCGTATATCAACGCCTCAATTATCATACAGTTACTTTGCGTGGCAATTCCCTACCTTGAGCGCCTTTCAAAAGAGGGCGAGGAGGGGCAGAAAAAACTTGCTACCATTACCAGATACACAACGGTTATTTTGGCACTTATACAAGGTATCGCTTATTTCTTCTATCTTAAAGCAAGCAATTATCTTAATGTGACAAAGGGCGTCTGGTTTGCGGCAATCGTTATTGTTTTGTCCTTTACGGCAGGTTCTGCCATTGTAATGTGGCTCGGTGAACAGATTGATGTTAAGGGTATAGGCAACGGTATCTCTATACTGCTTTTTGCAGGTATTCTTTCACGCGGTCCGCAGGCTTTTCAGGCACTGTGGTACTACTGGAAAGAATTGGACCGCTACTTCGCGGTAATCGGTATCGTTATTGCGTTCCTGCTCATAATCGCATTCATTGTTTGGATGACAAACGCAGAACGCCGTATCCCCGTTCAGTATGCAAAGCGTGTTGTCGGTAACAAGATGTACGGCGGTCAGAATACACATATTCCGATAAAGGTTAATATGTCCGGTGTTATGCCGGTAATCTTTGCATCATCTATATTGATGCTTCCGACTATGATACTTAGTTTCAAGAGCAATACAACCTCTTCATTTGCTAAGTTTTTGGCGCTTTTCAGCACAAGAGGTGCTTTCTACGCAGTGATTTACTTTATAATGATTATTGCATTTGCTTATTTCTATGCAACAATTCAGTTTAATCCCGTAGAAATGGCCAACAACCTGCGCAAAAACGGCGGCGCAATACCCGGTATCAGACCCGGTAAGCCCACTTCGGATTTTATTTCCAAAATTTTGTCAAGAATAACCTTGATGGGCGCGCTGTTTTTGAGCGTTATCGCAATACTTCCTATAATTGTAGGTTCTGTCGGCGGAATAAATATTTCACTCGGCGGTACTTCTGTACTGATTATGGTTGGTGTTGCACTTGATACAGTTCAAAACCTTGAATCTCAGATGATGATGCGTCATTATAAGGGATTTTTGGATTGATGATCTAAGGGAGTATTAAAATGAACCTAATTCTTTTAGGAGCCCCTGGTGCCGGAAAAGGCACCCAGGCAGAGATAATCTCTGAAAAATATAATATTCCTACCATCTCTACCGGCAACATAATACGTGCTGCACTTAAAAACGGTTCCGAGATGGGAATTAAGGCAAAAACTTATATTGAAAACGGTAAGTTGGTTCCGGATGATGTCGTTATCGGCATTATCAAGGAACGCCTTGCCGAGAAAGACTGTATAAACGGTTTTATACTTGACGGATTTCCGCGCACAATTCCGCAGGCGGAAGCACTCGACAATATGGGTATCGCGATTGATGCGGCACTTTCAATTGAAGTTGAGGATTCCGAAATAGTTAAACGTATGTCTGGCAGACGCGTTTGTGAAAAATGCGGTGCAAGTTATCATACCGACTATAAAAAGCCTGCAAATGAGGGCGTGTGTGACGCCTGCGGCGGCAAACTTGTTATCCGCAAGGATGACGAACCCGAAACGGTTCTTGAACGGCTTAAAGTTTATCACGAACAAACCGAGCCGCTTAAAAGTTATTATAGTGCTGCCGGCAAACTGCTCACAGTTAAAGGTCAGGATAAAATTGATGAAACAACTGCCCTTGTTTTAAAGGCACTTTCGGAGATATAAGTTATGATAGTTCTTAAAACCGGCCGCGAGCTTAAAGTAATGCGAGAAGCTTGCAGAATATCGGCCGAAGCATTAAGATTAGCCGGCAATGCGGTAGAGCCCGGCGTTACAACTGCCGAGCTCGACAGAATAGCCGAAAATTATATTTTAAGTCAGGGCGCAGTTCCCAACTTTAAAAATTATGAAGGCTACCCTGCAACCGCATGTATATCTATCAACAATGAGGTAATTCACGGCATACCGTCAAAAAAACGCGTTATCAGATCGGGTGACATTGTGTCAATTGATTTGGGCGCAAAGTTTGAAGGTTATCACGGCGATAATGCCGCCACTTTTGCCTGCGGTGAAATATCCGACGAGGCAAAGCGGCTGATGGATACCACGCGTGAAAGTCTTTATAAAGGCATTGAAGCGGCGGTATGCGGCGGCAGATTGGGTGATATAGGTCATTCTGTGCAACAGTATGTCGAGCGGAGGGGTTATTCCGTAGTACGGCAGTTTGTCGGTCACGGAATAGGCACCGAACTGCATGAAGCCCCCGAAGTACCCAATTATGGCATTCCCGGAAGGGGAATCCGACTTATGCCGGGCATGACACTTGCCATAGAGCCTATGGTTAACGCAGGTCACTATGATGTAAAGGTAATGCCTGACGGCTGGACAGTGCTTACAAAAGACGGTTCACTTTCAGCCCATTTCGAGCATACAATAGTAATTACGCCTGACGGCCCGCAGATTTTAACAAAACCCTGAGGCGCCTATGGTAGGAAAAATTGTATACTCGGCTGCGGGCAGAGACCGCGATAAGCCAATGGTAATAGTAAAAGAGACCGAAAACTATCTGTTAGTGTGTGACGGAAAAGAACGGCCGGTTGAGCGCCCAAAGCGCAAAAACCCGAAGCATCTTCGCTTTACCGATACTTATATTAAGCCACACCAGTTTGAATCAAACCGCGCGTTGCGAAAAACACTTAAAATTTTTGCAAGCGGTTATAAGGAGGAGAATAAATGTCAAAATCGGATATGATCGAACTTGAGGGCACCGTTGTTGAAGCAATGCCTAACGCAATGTTCAAAGTAGAAATTCAAGGCGGACATCAAATATTGGCCCACATCTCCGGTAAGTTGCGTATGAATTTCATCCGCATTCTTCCGGGCGATAAGGTTACGGTTGAAATGTCGCCGTACGATCTGTCAAAAGGACGCATAACTTGGCGTTCAAAATAATTGACAGAAAACCGTGTGACTTGAAAAAAGTCATACCCCTAAATTTTAAGGAGGTAAAATCCAAATGAAAGTCAGACCTTCTGTAAAAAAGATTTGCGAAAAATGCAAAATTATCAAGCGCAAGGGTAAAATCATGGTAATCTGTGAGAACCCCAAGCACAAACAGCGTCAGGGTTAATTACCCCGACC
>CAKSDJ010000017.1 GCA_934445015.1 uncultured Eubacteriales bacterium
GTTTTTAGACAGTTTTACGCTGACTCTTGACGAACTTAAATAAATTCAAAAAACGAAATCGCAACCCTTCATTTGGGGTTGCGATTTTTAAGTTTATGCAAGCGGTACATTCCAACCGTTGAGGTATTGCATAAGCAAACCGTAGTCTACCGTACTTATTATTCCGTCGCCGTTTAAATCTGCCTTGTCGGTCCTGATTTTTACATCCCAACCGTTAAGATACTGCATAAGTAATCCCAGATCCTGTGTGCTGACAATTCCGTCACCGTTAATATCGCCTTTTTTGATTTGAGATTCAGGTGCGGTTACAAGAATATTTATATAAGCCGACGCTCGGGAAACACCCTCGCCGGCACCGAGCAGCGATACTGATATCGGCGAACTGCCGGTGGATATTGCAGTGAATTTCAGCGTGTAAGCACTTGTTTTTGCAGGTTTATCCGCATAAAAAATATCATCGACTATTTTTAATTTTCCGCCTGAATCGTTGTAATCGGTATCCGAAACGCCGCTGACGCCGTCAAGGCGCAGCACGCCTGCGTTATATTCTACATCGGCTTCAACAGCATAAAGCACAGCATCGGCGTTAAAACGTATTGTTATGCTGAAAGACTCGCCGACCTTGTACTCCTCTTCGCCGGATATTGAAGCACTTGCCGCAGATACGCCGATAACTGCTGAGGAGACGGTAAGCGATATTATTATAACAACAGAAAATAAAATTTTAAATACTCTTTTCACGTCAGACACCCAATATAAATTTTAAACACACTTAGTATGATATATACCGCTTTAATTATACGTTCTGCAAAGTACACTGTCAATAAATAAAAATCGGACTGTAAAAAAATTTACAGTCCTTTGATTTTTTTATTGAATATCCGAAAGCAACATACGATCGTTTGAAAGCGTTTTACCCGATACTTCTTTAAACTTGTCAAGCAGATCGCCGACCGTAAGCCCTTCGCGTTGTTTGCCTGACGTATCAAAAATAATATTACCGTCATTCATCATAAGAGTTCTGTTGCCCAGATGCAGTGCCTGCTCCATATTATGGGTTATCATAAGGCAGGTAAGGCTATTTTCAGACACTATTTTTTGCGTTATATAAAGCACTTTTTCGGCTGTTGCAGGGTCAAGCGCCGCTGTGTGTTCGTCAAGCAACAGAATTTTAGGCGGATTATATGTTGCCATCATAAGCGTAAGCGCTTGTCGCTGACCGCCCGAAAGCAGACCTACAGGCTGTTTCATACGGTTTTCAAGTCCCATATCAAGTTGCGCTATACGTTCGCGAAGTTCTTTTTTGTCAGACTTTGACAAGTGGCTTAACCATCCGCCCTTGCCTGCCGCCAAAGCAAGATTTTCTTCAATACTCATACCGGGCGCGCTGCCGCGCATAGGGTCCTGAAAAAGTCTGCCTATACTGCGCGCGCGTTTAAATTCAGGCATAAGCGTAATGTCTTCACCGTCAAGCAAAATTGTGCCGCTGTCGGTATAAAAACTGCCTGCAATGGCATTAAACAGTGTTGATTTACCTGCGCCGTTTGCACCTATAATAGTGATAAGATCACCCTTGTTCACATAAAGCGAAAGGTCTTTTATTGCAGTTTTTGCGTTAACCGTACCCGGATTGAAAGTCTTTGTGATTTTAGATATTTCAAGCATCAGGCAGACCTCCTTTCACGGCGGAGCAACATACGGCGCTTAATGTTCGGCAACTGCTTTTTAAGATAAGGCCATGATATTGCTATTATAACTATGACCGAAGATACCGCTTTGAGCATAAATGCGGGCATATTGAGCCGTAGTGCTACCGTGTAGACCAACCTGAATATAACCGAACCCAGAACCGCTCCGATTGCACGCAGCGCAATTTTGCCTTTGCCCATAAACGCTCTGCCTATAAGCAGCGAAGCAAGGGCTACCGTAACCATACCCGAACCTATATCAATATTCACGGATTTTTGCGACTGAGCCAAAAGACAACCCGAAAGCGCAGTAAAAGCGTTGGCAATGCAAAGACCTATTGTTGTGGTAAAGAGCGGATTTATTGATGACGAGCGTACCATATCGGGATTATCGCCCGTAGCGCGTATGGCAAGGCCGAGTTTTGTACGTAAAAACAGAGAAAGAAACAAAACCACTGCCGCCACCGCGATAAGTATAACTATAAGTTTATACTGCTTTGCCGCAAACGTGCCTTCAAACAATGTTTTTGCCTTTGTAAACACGGTTTCGGTGCGGTTCATATTAAGCAGTGACGTGTTGCCCATTACCGCGATGTTTACCGAATAAAGTGCGGTATTTACAATAATACCGGCAAGCAGACTGTCAATGCCCATACTGGTCTGCAAAAATGCCGTTACAAAGCCCGACAGCACGCCTGCAAGCATTGCTGCAGGTATTGAAAGCAAAGGATGACCCGATATTGCAACAACCGCGCCCACGGTAGCGCCGAAAGTAAAACAACCGTCGGTTGAAAGATCGCATACATTAAGCATTGAGTAACTCAGAAACAACGCCAGGACCGTGAGAGAACTTATAAGCCCTAACTCTAAGGCAGTCTGCCCCAATCCCAATATTGTAGTTATGTTCATAATAAATCCCCGTTAATAAGTAAATTTGTATTTAATTATTTTTCAAAATCGTCTGCGGTTTTTATCTCGTTTACGGCTGTGCAATACGGTTTAAACACTTCGGCAACATCTTCAAATTTGAGACCCAGTTCTTTGCATATATCCGAATTTACGGTTGCGGTTCCGTTATCAAATGTTTTTACTGCCATTGTTGAAACATCTTTGCCGTCAACCAATATTTCAGATATCATTTTTGCGGTTTCACGGCCGAGATTTGCATAGTCAACGCCGTAACCCAGAAATGCGCCGTTTAATGCGAATGAATCTGCGCCGGTATAGTGTTTTATTCCTGCCTTTGCAAAAATTTCATAAATTGAAAGTTCTGCCTTCATAATCGTGTTATCGGTCGGAGTAAATACAACATCTACGCCGTCGGTTACAAGTGCATTTGCCGCCATAACGACTTCATCTACGGTTTTTCCGGTGCGTTCAACGTAGTTAACGTTGTTGTCCTCAAGGTATTTTTTTGCTGCTGCAATAGGTGTTGTAGAAGAATCCTGACCTACATCATAAAGCAAGCCGACCTTTTTAACATCCTTATCAAGTGCAAAAATCAAATTCATAATAGAGTTTGTGTCAAGGTAATCGGATGTGCCGGTAATATTTGCACCGGGTTTTTCAAGTGAGTCTACAAGTTCTGTTGAAACAGGGTCTGAAACAGCGGCAAAAACAACCGGTATGCCATTTTCCTCGGTAGCGGTCTGCATTGCCATTGCAACCGGAGTTGCAACGCCAACCATAAGTTCAACGTTATCTGCAACAAAGTTTGCGATTATCTGCGACATTACGTTAGGGTCTGCGTTGCAGTTATCATAAGACACTTCAAATTTTACATTTTTTTCTTTTTCTATTTCAGAAAGCTGAGTTTTAATATTGTCGACTATCTGATTCAGTGATGCGTCATCAACGTAGTTACATATACCTATTTTATAAACATTTGAATTTTTTGTGTTATCGCTGCCGCAGGCAACAAGTCCGAGCACCATTGTCATTGCAAGAATTAAACCTATAATTTTTTTCATTTTAACCAACTCCCAAATAATTTTAATAATTGTTTTAATATTTACGGTTTAAAGTTTGATTTTTAAGTTTCGGCTTTTAAGTACGCCATCGCCATCGCTTTGTTAACAGTTTCATAAATATCACCTTTTGAATAAAAATAAAAACTCCTGCCCCTACACACATAGGGACAGGAGTTGTAAATAACAATACCTGCGGTACCACCCTGATTTGGCAAATAAACTTGCCCACTCTGCCTCGCACCAATATGCAAGTTGTACTGTAACGGGTACACCCCGTCGACTGCTACTCGAACTTACGCTCTTTCGGTCGCCCTCATAAGTCCATTCACCCTGAACTCCGCTATTGCCATCACACCGCCGGCAACTCTCTGAAAGTTTCAGAACAAGGTTACTACTCTTAATCATCGGTTTAATTTTCTACATCATACCACGCATTGTAATATTTGTCAAGTATTTTATACGCAACACTTGAAAAAAATTTTAAAATGTATTATATTATATAATCGGTTATTCAATATTGTTAATTATACCTATACATTACGGAGGCTTTTATATGTCAGACTATTTAAAAATGAACGAAGAAGAATTGAAGGCGGAATACCGTTCGGTAAAAGCCGAATATGAAAAACTGCGGTCGCTTCACCTTTCGCTTGATATGTCGCGCGGCAAACCCGGCGCAGACAATATGGACCTTAGCGAAAAAATGTTTGACCTTGTAGGCAACGATACAGGCTTTAAAAACATTGACGGCATCGACTGCCGCAACTACGGCGGCCTTGACGGACTGCGTGAACTTAAAAATCTGTTCGGTGAAGTTTTGGGCCTTGAACCCGATCAGATTATTGTAGGCGGCAACTCGTCGCTTAACATGATGTTTGACACCATAGCACAGGCTATGACTCACGGTTTGGGTGCCGAGCCGTGGTGCAAGCAGGACGGTCTTAAATTTTTGTGTCCTGCGCCGGGTTATGACCGTCATTTTGCGATAACGGAATATTTCGGTTTTGAACTTATTCCGGTAAAAATGAACCCCTACGGCCCCGATATGGACGCTGTTGAAAAACTTGTAAAAGACGAAAAAGTCAAGGGTATCTGGTGCGTACCCAAATACTCAAATCCCGAAGGAACAACATACAGTGATGAAGTTGTAAGACGTTTTGCGCGTCTTAAACCGGCTGCAAAAGACTTTAAGATATTTTGGGATAACGCTTACTGCATACACGACCTTTATGACGAAGGTGACTCACTGCTTAATATTTATGATGAATGTCTTAAAGCGGGCAACCCCGATCTGCCTATTATTTTCGCTTCTACTTCAAAGGTAAGTTTTCCGGGTGCGGGCGTTTCGGTAGCGGCAGGCAGCCCCAACAATGTGGCGATTTTGAAAAGCAGAATGAAATATCAGACAATAGGTCCCGACAAATTAAACCAGCTGCGTCACGCAAGAATGTTCAAAACAACCGATGACCTCTATAACCACATGAAAAAACACGCGGCAATCATAAGACCCAAATTTCAAAGTGTGCTTACCGAACTTGAAAACCGTGTAAAAGACACGGGCATTGCCCACTGGAGCAACCCGAAAGGCGGTTACTTTATAAGTTTGTATGTGCTTAACGGCTGTGCAAAACGCGTTGAGCAGCTTTGTGCAAATGCAGGACTTATATTAACACCTGCGGGCGCGGCGTATCCTTACGGCAAAGACCCCGACGATTCAAACCTCAGAATAGCGCCCACATATCCGAGTGCCGAAGAGATAAAAACCGCGGCGGTAGTGCTTTGTTCAGCAGTTAAACTTGCCGCTCTTGAAAAACTTATCGATGATAAAACAAAATAAACTAATTTATTTGACTTTGTTGTCTTAATTTAGTATAATTATTAAATCACATTTGTTATGGAGGATTCAAAATGAAGTCCAAACGTTCACGCAAATCGACCTTTTTTGTAATCTTCGCTCTGATTTTAGCACTTTCTTACCTTGCTTTCTTCGGAGTTGAAAATTACTACGGCGATACCAGAAAAGTTTATGTTAAGGGCGCCGGCGATATTCGTTGGGGCATTGACATCAGCGGCGGTGTAGAGGCGGTTTTTTCACCGGATAAGGATGACGTCGAAATCACAAGTTCCGATATGGAAGCCGCAAAATCGGTTATTGAAACACGTCTTGTAAACAATAACATAACCGACTACGAGGTTTACGCAGACTCTCACAATCATCAGATAATAGTACGTTTTCCCTGGGCTGCCGATGAAAGCGATTTTGACGCGCAGGCTGCAATTCAGGAACTCGGCGAAACTGCAATGCTTAAGTTTTGCGGCGGTGAAGATAAAACAAACGTAATTCTTCAGGGCTCGCAGGATATTAAAAAAGCGCAGGCAGGTCTTGATGAAAACAACAACTACATAGTTTATCTTGAACTTACAAGCGAAGGCACATCAAAATTTGCCGCTGCTACCCAAACTTATCTTAATAAGACCATCTCAATCTGGATGGACGACGATATGATTTCGGCACCTACGGTAAACACGGTTATAACCGGCGGTGTTGCAACAATAACCGGTCTTCAGGACGCCGACGAGGCAACAAATCTTGCAAACAAAATAAACGCAGGCTCGTTGCCTTTTGCGCTTTCTGTTGATGAGAGCAAATTACAGATCATCTCACCTTCACTCGGCTCTGATGCGCTTAACGTTATGGTTTTGGCAGGTGCTGTTGCGTTTGTTATAGTTTGTGCCATTATGATAATACGTTACCGCGTAAACGGCGTGGTTGCGGCTATTGCACTGCTTGGTCAGCTTGCCGGTTCAATCGCCTGCATTTCGGGATTTTTCCCCTCGGCGTCAAGTTTTACGCTTACGGTTCCGGGTATTGCGGGTATTATACTTTCAATAGGCGTAGGTGTTGACTGCAACGTTATTGCGTCGGAACGTATACGCGATGAATTCAGAAAAGGCAAAACGATTGATGCCGCTATCAATTCAGGATTTAAGAACAGTCTGTCGGCAATTATTGACGGCAACGTGACAATAGTTATTGTATCAATAGTTCTTATGGGCGCTTTCGGTTCGCCCGACAGCTTCTTAGGAAAACTGTTCTCACCGCTTATGTCGCTGTTCGGCTCATCTATAACGGGTTCAATTTACTCGTTCGGATACACATTGCTTATAGGCGTTATATTCAACCTTATTATGGGCGTTCTTGCTTCCAAGTATATGCTTAAGAGCATCTCTCAACTTAAATTTATGAGAAAGCCCGCTCTTTACGGAGGTAAGAAAAATGACTAATAAAACAATAAACACTAAAAAAGCATTTAAAGTATGTGCTGTTATTTATGCGGTTATTATTGTAATAGGCATAGTTGTTACGCTTGTTTTTGGTCCTAAACTTGACATTAACTTCAGCGGCGGTACACAGATATCTTATTCATACAAAGGCGATATTAAAGAATCCGATTTTAAAGATACCGTAGCAACAGTTCTTAAAAACGATTTCACAGTAAGCCAAAACACATCTCTTGCAGGCGATGTTCAGTCTTATGTTATAAACCTTTCGGGTAAAGAGTCAATATCGGCCGAAACTCAAGAGAGTATTACAACCGCTTTAACAGAAAAATTTACCGGCAACGACATTACCCTTTACAACTCAAACTCGGTAAGTCCTACCATTGCAGGTTCGTTTTTTGTAAAAAGTCTTGTTGCGGTTATAATAACCGCTGCGTTGGTTGTGCTTTATGTAGGTATCCGTTTCAAAAAGATCGGCGGCGTATCTGCGGCGATTACAGCGCTTTGTGCATTGGTGCTTGACCTTTTGGTTGCATTTTTTACCTGCGTTATATTCAGATTGCAGATCGATATGAATTTTATGGCAGTTGTTCTTACAATACTCGGTTATTCGCTCAACGATACAATCGTTGTTTATGACAGAGTCCGTGAAAACAAAAGATTATACCCAGAACTTTCGGTTGCGGAAAATATGGATATTAGCATTTCAAGCACACTTGTCCGCAATATTGTTACAACCGTTACAACTGTTTGCGCCGTACTTACAATTGTTGTCGTATCCGAAGTTTGCGGTCTTGTTACGCTGCGCTCGTTTGCAATACCCATGACATTCGGTTTGATTTCAGGTTGCTTGTCATCACTGTTTGTGGCAGGTCCGTTGTGGGTTAAGTACAAAGAAAAAACCGACAAAAAATCAAAATAAAAATTTGTTATCAAACGCATCTGCCGACAAAACGGCAGGTGCGTTTTTGTTTGTGAACTATTCGGCTATGGTAGCGTCGGAATAAATAGCCGGCTGATCTATTGATGTTTCAATCGAACCTATCCATTCTGCCGTAAACTTTTCGGGACACGTCTGGTTAAACCTTATTACCCTGCCCCCGCGGCAAAGATTATCGCAGTAACATCCTGTTGAAATTTTACCGGCAAAGCCCAGCAGTACCCCCTTATAACTGCCTATAATGTTTGTGCGATGGTCGTGACCGAAAATAACCGCCTTGACATCGCCCTGATTTAAAATCCGGTCAAACATTTTAACATCATATTCGGCGGCGGTTGTATGAATTTTAAATTTACTTAAAACTGTGTTGTTCTCGCAAACGTATGATTTGTAATCAAAATTAGGCTCATTTGCAACTCCGTATGTTTTGTAAACATCACCGCATTTTTCTCCGCTTACATTGCCGGCACCGTTTGTGCTGTAATACATATCAAGAGTTTGCACAAACGGTATGTGCATACACATTAAAGACGTAACCTTTACACCTTTATTCAATTCTTTAAGTCTGTTTGACTGCGCTGTATACCACTGCGCCTGCCGCTTTGTCACGCCCTCATATCCGTAATACCCCGACTGTCCGCTGTCCATACAATAAATTGCAAACACGATTTTTTTGCCGTCATTGCCATAAACCGGAATCACATAGTTCATAGGTCTTGTGAAATCATAATTTTTATCAAGCGCGCTTACTGTAGAGTTAAGACATTTATCATAACTTTTATACATTTTATAGTATTCATATTTAAACGGATCATGATTGCCGTTTGTTGTGGACCAATATATTCCGCGTTTTGTAAGCGGTGAAATAAAAATATCCCACATATCGGCCGGTATGCAGTTTTTCGAATTCATATCACCGTTGATTACAACAAAATCGGGATTTGATTTTTTAACCAGTATTTCAAGTTCATCTTTTGCTTCCTGCCACTGTTTTTTACTGTCGCATTGAGGGTCTGACACAATAAGAATTGTAAAATCACCGCTTTTACTGCATTTTAAATGTGTATTATTTACCTCGTCACCGTATGCAAAAAGCACAAAGCCGATACTTATAATTACCAAAAACACAAACATTGTGCTTAACACTTTTTTCACTTGTTTTTTCATCATTAGTAATTTATCCGCACCGCTTGTTTATATAACAAGCAAATGATGTAAAAACTGTTATACATTTGTATTGAAAAATAAAACAAAATAAAGTATAATGTATATTGAAAATTGCCGAAAATAAGGAGATTTACAATATATGAAATTAGGAATGGTAGGGTTGCCGAACGTCGGAAAATCAACCCTTTTTAATGCAATAACAAACGCGGGCGCCCAGTCTGCCAATTATCCGTTTTGCACGATTGAACCGAATGTAGGCATGGTAAGCGTGCCGGATGAAAGACTTGAAAAACTTGCCGAAATTTATAAACCGGATAAATTTACACCGGCAGTCATTGAGTTTGTAGACATTGCAGGTCTTGTAAAAGGCGCTTCAAAGGGCGAAGGTCTCGGCAATAAATTTTTAAGCAATATCCGCGAAGTGGATGCAATAGTTCATGTGGTGCGTTGCTTTGAAAGTACCGATA
Source organism: uncultured Eubacteriales bacterium (assembly GCA_934445015.1). Classification (GTDB taxonomy): domain Bacteria; phylum Bacillota; class Clostridia; order Oscillospirales; family Acutalibacteraceae; genus UBA737. The sequence continues at coordinate 9,515 of CAKSDJ010000017.1, forward strand.
TTATCCATGTAGAAGGCTCGGTTGACCCTATACGCGACATCGAAACAATAAATCTTGAACTTATACTGTCGGACTTGGAAATCGTGCAAAGACGGCTTGATAAAGCAATCAAAGCACTAAAGGGCGACAAATCTATGCAGGCAGAAGTTGACTTTTTAAAACGGCTTATCGAACACCTTGAAAAAGGTCTGCCTGCGCGCTCTGTTGAAATAACAGGCGATACCGAACAGGAAGTTCTTGACACTACGTCACTGCTTTCTGCAAAGCCGGTTATTTATGCCTGCAATATGAGTGAAGAGGATTTTAAAAACGGAATAGACGCTAACGCAAATTATAACGCCGTAAAAGCGGCTGCCGAAAAAGAAAATGCAGAAATTTTACCGATTTGCGCCGCATTGGAATCTGAACTTGCAAGTCTTTCGGATGAAGAAAAGGTTATGTTTCTTGAAGATTTAGGACTTGAGCGTTCGGGTCTTGACCGTATGATACAGAAATGTTACAGCCTTTTGGGACTTATTTCATACCTTACCGCCGGCAAACCCGAGGTGCGCGCGTGGACCATTAAAAAAGGCACAAAGGCGCCACAGGCTGCAGGTAAAATTCACAGCGATTTCGAACGCGGATTTATCAGGGCAGAAGTTATAGCATATAACGATTTTATCGCCTGCGGCGGCAATATGGTAACAGCAAAAGAAAAAGGTCTTGTTCGCAGCGAAGGCAAAGAATACGTTATGAACGACGGAGACATAGTTATTTTCAGATTTAACGTATAATAAAAGTATAATGCCGATAATATCACCAAAACTAATTTGCGGTGATATTTTTGAAAAAAATAAAATGCAACCTGATTGTTTTTTCAATAGGTGCTTTAGGGTACGGCTTAATAGAAATTTTATGGCGCGGACGCACTCACTGGTCTATGCTTACCGCAGGCGGCATATCATTTTGGGGACTTTGCCGCATATCAACAAATTTAAAAAGGCTGCCGCTTGTAAAAAAAGCGTTTTTGGGTTGCGGTCTTATCACTGTAATTGAGTATATTTACGGCATTGTATTTAACAAGATTTTAGGCAAAAATGTTTGGAATTACAGTAAAATGCCGCTTAATTTAAGCGGACAAATATGCGCTTTATACTCATTTTTTTGGTTTATTTTAAGCCTGCTTTTTATACCTCTTGCAAACAAACTGCATAACATATTGGAGGATTGAGCAATATGAATTTTTTGCGAAGAACCTGGGCTGAAATTGATAAAGACGCCCTTATACATAACTTTAATATAATTAAAAGCACTGCATCTACACCTGTTATGGCAGTAGTAAAAGCCGACGCCTACGGTCACGGTGCGGATGTTGTGGCACCTATACTTCAGGCAAACGGCGCCGACTCATTTGCCGTGTCGAATATTGAAGAAGCAATCGAGCTGCGCGATTACGGTATCACAAAACCTATACTTATACTCGGCTACACCCCCTGCGACAACGCGCCCGAACTTATTGAGTATGATATTTCGCAGTGTGTGTACTCGCTTGACTACGCACGCAAACTCTCTGAAACAGCGGTAAAATGCGGCAAAAAAATTAAAGTACATATTAAAATAGACACCGGTATGGCACGGCTTGGTTTTGACTGCCGCAATGACAGACTGAACGGCATAAAAGACGCGTTTGACTCAGCGCAACTTGACGGTTTTGACTTTAAAGGTATATTCACCCACTTTGCCGTATCCGACAGAAACACCGATGAGGAAGACGGTTTTACAGACGAGCAATACAAACGGTTTTGCAGTGCCGTAAAATATTTTGAAGATAACGGACTTTCGCCTGAATACAGGCATTGCTGCAATTCTGCGGCGATATGCAACGACGCCGAAAAGCACCAAAACTTATGCCGGGCAGGAATAATTATTTACGGTCTTACACCGTCGTCAAATCTTAAATTGCCGCAGGATTTTATACCTGTTATGGAGTTGAAATCGGTTGTATCGTTTGTAAAACAAATAAATGCAGGTGACACGGTAAGTTACGGCAGAACATTTAAGGCAGATAAGCCTATGACCGTTGCAACAGTTGCGGCAGGCTATGCCGACGGCTATCCCCGACTACTTTCAAACAAGGGATATGTAATTATAAACGGCAAACGCGCGCCTATAATAGGGCGTATTTGTATGGATCAGTTTTGCGTTGACGTAAGTGATCTGCCTGACATAAATCAGGGTGATGAAGTTTTGCTTTTCGGCAAGGAATTGCCGGTTGAAGAGTTGGCAAATTTATGCCGTACCATAAATTATGAGATAATTTGCGGTGTGTCAAGCCGTGTTAAAAGAATTTTAAAGGAACAGCGGTAATACCAAGGGGGTATTGCCGTTTTTTTTGCACATACAAATGGAGGTTTAAGTGGTTGAAAAAATACATTCTTACTTTAGATGAAGGCACCACAAGCGCCAGAGCAATCATATTTGACTGTGCCGGTAATGCTGTGTCGCTTGCGCAAAATGAATTTACGCAGATTTACCCAAAAACGGGTTTTGTTGAGCACGACCCGATAGAAATACTGTCGGCGCAATACTCTGCCGTAACCGAATGTATAATCAAAGCAGGGCTTAATGCCGCCGATATTGCTGCAATAGGCATTACAAATCAACGTGAAACAACCGTTGTATGGAACAGGCACACGGGCGAACCTATATGCAACGCAATAGTGTGGCAATGCCGACGAACCGCCGATATTTGCGAAAATTTAAAATCTCAGGGATTGGAAAAATACATATCCGACACCACAGGTCTTAAAATTGACGCTTATTTCAGCGCAACAAAAATAAAATGGATACTTGACAATATTGAGGGCGCGCGTGACGCCGCAAACCGCGGTGATCTGCTTTTCGGCACAGTAGACACATGGCTTATGTGGAAGCTGTCGGGCGGTAAAATTTTTGCCACCGATGAAACAAACGCGTCGCGAACCATGCTTTATGACATACATAACCTTTGTTGGGATAATACTATATTAAAAGTGCTTGATATTCCGCAAAATATGTTGCCCGAAGTTCAAAAAAGCGGCAGTTATTTCGGTGAAATTGACATTATGGGCGCAAAAATTCCCGTTTGCGGCGTTGCCGGTGATCAACAGTCGGCACTGTTCGGTCAGCACTGCACAAACATAGGCGACATCAAAAATACCTACGGCACGGGTTGTTTTTTGCTTATGAACACAGGTGAAACGGCGGTAAAAAGCAATTACGGACTGCTTACAACAATTGCCGCTACACTGCAAAATCAGCCTACACAATACGCGCTTGAAGGCAGTGTGTTTATAGGCGGAGCGGTCATTCAGTGGCTGCGTGACGAGTTAAAACTTATTGAAAACGCACCCCAAAGCGAAGAATGTGCAAATGCCGTATCCGACAGTGCCGGAGTATATATAGTACCTGCATTTGCCGGGCTTGGCGCCCCTTATTGGAATATGTATGCGCGCGGTACGATATGCGGACTTACACGCGGCGTTAACCGCAACCACATAGTGCGCGCCGCGCTTGAATCAATAGCATATCAGACAAACGACCTTATAACCGCTATGCAAAAAGATTCAGGTATAAAAGTATCTTCGGTAAAAGCCGACGGCGGCGCTGCCCGAAATGATTTTTTGATGCAGTTTCAGGCGGATATTTCTGACCTTTCGGTGATACGCCCCGACAATGCCGAAGCCACCGCGCTGGGTGCCGCCCTGCTTGCAGGCATTACGTCGGGTGCGATTTGCAGGCAAGATGATATTGCGCATATAAACTCAGGCACAACAACATTTGTTTCGCACATAGAACCGGCAGTCAGAAACGGTTTACTTGACGGCTGGTCCAGAGTAATAAAAAGCACGATTTCATTTAGTGAGGACTGATTATTATGAAATATGATGTAATTAAAAAAAGCGTCTTGTCAAGCGACGGCAAAAATACTCTTGCCGGCATGGTATATATTCCGCAAGGTGAAATACGCGGCGTTTTTCACTTGGTTCACGGTATGATAGAATACATTGACAGATATGAACCTCTTTTTAACATACTTGCCGGTGCAGGCTACCTGTGCGTAGGTTATGATAATTTAGGTCACGGATATACTGCAAAAGAGGGCGATCTTGGGTTTATTGCTTCAAAAGACGGCTGGAAACATCTTGTAGACGACGTTAAGGTTTTTGCAGACTCGGTAAAATCGGATTATCCCGACCTGCCTTATTATTTAATGGGTCACAGCATGGGTTCTTTTATAACCCGAATTGCCGTTTCAAAATACCCGGACCTTGCCGACAAATATATATGCTGCGGAACCGGCGGACGCAATCCCTTTGCCGGTATAGGACTTGTTATTTGCGATGTTATTAAAGCATTTTGCGGCGAACGGAAAATCTCGCCTTTTCTTGAAAATATGGCTTTCGGAACCTATAACAAACGCTTTGACGGCGGCACAAAATATGAATGGCTTACAAAGGACCGCGAGGTAATTCAAAAATACTCAAGCGATAAATTTTGCACATTTCATTTTACGGTTTCGGCTATGCACGATCTTGTAAAACTTAATAAAGTAAGCAACAGTAAAAAATGTTTTTTAAAGACAAGAAACGATTTGCCCATACTTTTGGTATCGGGTGATATGGACCCCGTAGGCAATTACGGAAAAGGCGTGCGGCAGGTTTACCGTAATTTTAAATCTGCCGGAAATGAAAACATAACTATGTTTTTGTATGAAAACTGCCGTCATGAAATTCATAATGACTCTTGCCGAGATCAAATGACAGACGATATTTTAAAATTTATAGCGAAATAGTTTTTACTTTTTTATCTGCATTTACACTAATTACGGTTTTTAATGAATTTTTCTTGACAAATTCAATTACAGTGAGTATCATTATATTAAAGCGTTGATAAGGACAGTAACCTTTAAACATCCTTTTTTCAGAGAGTGCCCTGTTTGCTGCGATGGGCATAAGGCATTAAAGGTGAACACCGCCTTAGAGTGCCGCGGGGTAAAAAACCGCAGCCGTATTTGCCGCGTTAAGGCGTAAAGAGTGCCGTATTTTTACGGAATGTGGGTGGAACCACGGAGTTTAAACCGTTAACTTCGTCCCTGTTTTTACAGAGGCGAAGTTTTTATTTTTATTGAAGCGAGGAAAATATTATGAAGGTTATTTACAAAGACGGAACTGTTGCCGAAGCACCGGAAGCGCAGGAACTTGAAATTATTCGTCACACAGCCGCGCACATTATGGCTCAGGCGGTAAAAAGGTTGTATCCCGAAGCGGATTTCGGTTACGGACCGGCAACCGAAAAAGGTTTTTATTACGATATAGATTTGGGTGATAAAAAACTCACAGATGAGGATTTACAGGCAATCGAAAATGAGATGCGTAAAATAGTAAAGGAAAACCTGCCTATCAGACCGTATATTCTTCCGCGTGAAGAGGCAATAGCCCATATGCAGGAACGCGGCGAAAAATACAAGGTTGAACATATAGGCGACCTTGACCCCGACGCCGAGATAAGTTTTTATAAGCAGGGCGAATATGTTGATATGTGCGTAGGTCCGCATTTGTGCTACACAAAGGCACTTAAAGCATTTAAAATAACAGGTCAGTCGGGCGCTTATTGGAAGAACGACAAAAACAATAAGATGCTCACCCGCATTAACGGTATTGCTTTTCGCACTCAGGAAGAACTTGAAGAACACCTCAAACTTCTTGAAGAAGCCGAGCGCCGCGACCACCGCAAAATAGGCAAAGAAATGGAATTGTTTATGTTCCGTGATGAAGCAACGGGATTTCCGTTCTTTTTGCCGCGCGGTATGCAGATAAAAAACGCGCTTATAGACTATTGGCGTGAAATACACAGCGAAGCAGGTTATGTTGAGGTTTCTACCCCTCTTATTATGAACCGCAAGTTGTGGGAGACCAGCGGTCACTGGGATCACTATAAAGATAATATGTATTCAACCGTTATTGACGATGAGACATATTGCGTTAAACCGATGAACTGCCCCGGCGGCGTTATGGTTTATGAGAACCGTCCGCACAGCTACCGTGAACTGCCTATAAGAATGGGTGAACTCGGCATTGTTCACCGCCACGAGTTAAAGGGCGCCCTGCACGGACTTTTCCGCGTAAGATGCTTTACTCAGGATGACGCGCATATTTTTATGACACGCGAGCAGATAACCGATGAGATTATAGGCGTTGTAGACCTTATAAACAAAGTTTACACCAAATTCGGTTTTGAGTATTTTGTAGAACTTTCTACCCGCCCCGAAGACAGTATGGGCAGTGATGAGGATTGGGAAGCCGCCACAAACGGTCTTATAGCAGCGCTTGACAAAATAGGCTTAAAATACATTGTAAACGAGGGCGACGGCGCGTTTTACGGTCCTAAAATCGATTTTCACCTGCGTGACAGTATAGGCAGAACATGGCAGTGCGGCACAATACAACTTGATTTTCAGATGCCGCAGAATTTTGATCTTACCTACATTGATGAAAACGGCGAAAAGAAACGCCCGATAATGATTCACAGGGTGTGCTACGGCTCCATTGAACGCTTTATAGGCATTATAACCGAGCATTTTGCAGGCAAGTTCCCAACCTGGCTTGCGCCTATTCAGGCAACGGTTATGACCCTGCCCGGCACCGATGAAACTTATGCCGAAAATCTGTATAACGTTTTACGCAAAGCAGGAGTAAGGTGCGAACTTGACAACCGCAATGAAAAAATCGGCTACAAGATCCGCGAAGCACGTCAGGTCAACCGTGTTCCGCATATGATTATCATAGGCGCAAAAGAAATTGAAAACAACGTCATTTCAGTTCGCAACCGCGATACCGACCAAACCGTTACAATGCCGCTTGATGAGTTTGTAACCAAAATCACGACCGAAATCAAGGACCGTGTATAACACGGGTAAAAAAACAGCTTCAGGTTTAAACCTGAAGCTGTTTTCTATTTTTAAAATCAGGCAAGCGGAATTAAGAAACAACCCTCGCCGTAGGTCAAATCGGTTTTAAAACTGCCGTCGCTTTCAAGATTTACAATCTGCGGTGTGCCGTTAAAACCGTTTTTGCCGTACACGGCAACCCTTCTGCAACCTTTAAGTTTAAGATTGACCGAATTTGTTTTGCTGTGGTCTTCCGAATAGTTTACAAGCATAAATGCCTCGCCGTATTCCTTATTCTCAAATCTGGTTATAGCCAAATCTGCTGTAGCGGTTGCCGAAGCATAGTTTTTGCTTGATTCAAACACCGTTAAATCTTTCATTTTAATAGAGTTAATATCATAATTTATGCTGAAATCATTTCCGGCTATGGCGGTAGAATCAACCCAATCGTAAGAGAGTATTACGTCGGCATAACTCTGTATTTCTTTGTGGATATCTTTAATATAGTAGTACAACTTGCTGGGCTTATTGTCTCGTGTTAATACGCAGTAGTTGTAATTGTACAAATCGCCGCCCGGCACAGAGTAGCAATAATACTGTAATTTATCGGCACCGTATGCGAGTGCCATATTGACCTGAAAACGCATATCCGTCTCGGTCAGTTCATCGTTAAATTCGCATCCGGCGCTTGACTGCAAAATAAACGTTTTTACCGCATTGTATTTCTTTGCCGCATTTGCAATAATGTCATAAGTTAAAAGCATATCCTGCCTGCGCGGATAACCGCTTTTACCCTTTTGAGGATACGGATAATAGTCTACCGAAATATACGACTTATTAAACTTGCTCATTATATGTTCACCGTAATAATCAACAAGTTGATCATAGGTAACAAACTCATACGGTGTAGCGCCGGCATATTTTGGTGTAAGATTTACCACAAAATCGGCATTGGGATACGTGTTTTTAAAGTCGTTTATAAACGTGCCGGCCGAGTAGAGATTCATACTGCTTTTTTTAGGTTCATCAACAATATGAATTCCGGTTATAATGTCTTTGTAGTCGCCGTAAATATCGTACTGGCTGAACGGTGTGCCTGAATAATAATTTTTGTTGCCCGAAGAGCCGATCGCTATCCAATCGTTGTAACTGAGAATTGCTTTAAGACCGACTTTTCTGCATAATTCAAGTGATTTTTGAGTTCTGTTAGAACCGAGATAAAACTGGTTATCACTTGTTTGTGCACCGTTATGATTTATCATAGCAAGCGTTGTAAAGCCTGCGCCCTTATATGTTTTAAAGCTTTCTTCGCTTATTTCATACGGGGCCCAAAATCCCGAAATATCGAACTCTTTGTGCGAAAAATTCGGTAATTTATCCATAGCGGATATCGGGTAATCCTGCGTTGTTGACGCCGCAGGCGCAGAAGTGCCGCCCTGTGTACCCGACGTGCTTGTTTGCGGCTTTTTATTGCCCGACGAAGCACCGCCGGAACTTGTTGCAGAATTGGACGAACCGTCTGTGGATTCGGTGGGGTTTATGGTAATTCTCGAATAAATATCGGACAAATCGGAACTTCCGTTTGATCTCATTCTTCTGCAAGCTGTTGCCGTAAGACACATCGCAAGCGCAAGTATTAAACAAAATAATTTTTTCATAATTAACTCCAAATAAATTCAGATCAGACAAGCGGAATTATAAACGCACCCTCACCGTATTTAAGGTCAAGTTTAAGTTTTCCGTCTTTGTCAAGTTTTTCAATTTTGGGGGTCGAACTCCACTTTGAGCCGCCGTAGACCGCAACATATCCGCAATCTTTAAATGTGGCAACAACGTTATTTATTTTTCCCCTGTAGGTAAAGTTTACAAACATATATGCTTCGCCGTGCTGCTTGCTTTCGAAACGGCTTATAACCAAATCGCGGCTTGCTGTGGCAGAAGCAAAATATTTTGCGTTTTGAAGTTTGCCGTATTCGCGGTCATCATAATACTTAAACGAGCCTACACGGTAAGTCTTTTCACTGAAGCTCGTAACGCCTATAGACTGATCCCAATCGTAAGACAAAATAACGTCCGCAAAACTTTGTATCTCTTTATGCAGCTTTTGCAGGTCATAATACACCTGGCTTGGTGTATCGTCCTGATTGAGTATGCAGTTGTCATACATATATGTATACTTGCCGTTTTCATACGATCTCGGCACGGAGTAGCAATAATACTGCAATTTATCGGCTCCGAACGCAAGAGCGGCATTTATCTCCCAACGCAAATCGTTTTCATCAAGCGGCATTTCAAACTCGCCGCCGCCAACACTTGCCTGCAAAATAAAGCAGGGCTTTACACCGTATTTTTTTGCTGCTTCGGCAATGTACTCATAGTTCATCGCAAGCGTTTGGTCATCGCGGGTATTACCTTCATGAAACGGATATACATCTACCGAAACATAGGGATTTTTTGTCTGGCTCATATATAAATTTTCATACATTTCCATCATTTCTTCATAAGAAGAAAATCCACGATCGGCATAAGCAGTGTAAGGTATAAGATTAACTATATAATCCGCATTTGGATAAACGTTTTTAAAGTCATCAATAAGCGTTTTTTGACTGTAAACCGGAAAATGATCTTTTTTATGCGGTTCATCAACAATGTGAATGCCTGTTATAATATCCTTATATTCGCCGTAAATATCGTACTGGCTGAAGGGTTTGTTTGAATAATAATTTTTGTTGCCCGAAGAAGAAATTGCTATCCAATCGTTGTAATTGAGAATTGCCTTAAGTCCTACTTTTTTACAGCCCTCAAGCGCTTTAAGAGTGCGATTAGAGCCAAGATAAAATTGCTCATCGCTTGTACGCTCACCCGAATGATTTATCATAGCAAGTGTTGTAAAACCGACGTCTTTATAAAGTTTAAGACCCGCTTCGCTTATATCATACGGAGCCCAGAAACCCGACAAGTCAAATTGCTTTTTTGAAAACGACGGCAATTTGCCCTGTGAATATGCAGCGTCGCCATCACCCGAAGACGAGTGATTTTGCGAACCCGATGTATGCGATGAACTTGTTTTATCATTACTGCCTTTTGAACCCTTACTGCCGCCTGTTGACGCTGCAGTGCCGCCGTTATCCTCAATTATTTCAACTTCGCCCATAATAACCTGTGAATCCGAATCCGAAAGATAAGAACTTCCGTTTGATCTCAGTCTTCGGCAAGCGGTCACCGTAAAGCACATTGCAAACGCAAGTAACAGGCAAACAGATTTTTTAAAAGTTTTCATAGTAACCTCGCAAAGTTTTATTTTTATAAGATAAAATGGTTACTGTAATTTGTCTAACGAATATTTTTTCTCATACTCGTTATACTCTTTAGCGAAATTGCCTATTGCGGCATCTCTTACCTTTTTTAAATATTTATGCGTATCAAGTTTATCCGAATCCTGTTTTATGGTATATACCGCTATGTTTGAGCAGTGATCCGAAACTCTTTCAATATTGGTAAGAAGATCCGAAAATACAAATCCGAGTTGAATGGTACATTCGCCTTTTTGCAGGCGGTCAACGTGCCTTGATTTAAGTTCGTCTTTAAGTTTATCTATTACCTGTTCAATAGGTTCGACCTTTGATGCCATATCAAAATCATCGTTTTCAAATGAACCAATTGTAATTTCTATAATTTCTTTTAAAGCGCTTATCATAACATTCAGTTCATGTTTTGCACTTTCTGAAAAGACAATATTTTTTTCTTTTATTTCAAGTGAAGTTTTGCTTATATTGAGCGCGTGGTCGCTTATGCGTTCCAAATCGCCGAGAGAGTGCAGCATTCGCGATACAGCGTGCGAATCCTCTTCAGAAAGGTTATTGCTGCTGAGCCGCACCAGATACGTGCCTAATTTGTCCTCGTATTTATCGGTGATATTTTCGGTAGTTTTTACAAACTCGGCTTTTTGCGCGTCATAATTACCTATAAGTTCAAGCGAGGTCATAATCGCCTCTTTTGTATAATCCGCCATTTCGTTTACAAGACGGCGGCACTCGCTTATCGCAAGCGGTGTATTGTTGAATATACGCTCGTCCAAAAATGCGGTATGCCTTTTCTCATCTGTATTCGGAATAACAAATGTGCAGAATTTAATAATCAACTTCTTTATAGGGAAGAAAATGACCGTAGCAACAATATTAAACATAGTGTGAATGATTGCTATGTCAACCATATTTGCGTATGTGCTCAAAAATGTAACGCCGCACGCTTTTACAACGTATAAAACAATCATACATATAAGCGAGCCGAATACGTTTACAAAAAAGTGCATTACAACTACGCGTTTTGCATTTTTGTTTGTGCCTATACTTGAAATAAGCGCGGTCATACAGGTACCTATATTTGCACCGAGCACAAGCGGTATTGCCATTTGCCACGTTATGCAGCCTGAAAGCGCCAATGCCTGAACCACGCCTATTGTAGCGGCTGACGACTGTATTATACCAGTAAATACGGTAGATACAAGTAATGCTATGATAGGACTTGTAAGACTTGCCAAAAATTTGTCAAATCCGGGCAGTGTACGCACAGCAACCATAGAATCGCTCATAAGTTCCATACCGTACATAAGCACCGCGAAGCCTATAAATATTATTCCGAGGTCGCGTTTTTTGTCGCTTTTTGACACCATTCTGAGCACTATGCCCACAAACGCAAGAATAGGCGCAAAAGTCATAGGCTGAAGCAAAGTTATAAAGAAATTGCCGTCGCCTATTCCGGTAAGGCTGAGTATCCAGGCGGTAAGCGTAGTGCCTACATTGGAACCCATAATCATACCGAATGTATTGCCGAACTCTACTATGCCTGAGTTTACAAGACCCACAAGCATAACCGTCATAGCAGACGACGACTGGATTGCAACGGTTATTCCGGCGCCTAAAAAGAAACCGAAAAGGTCGTTTGAGGTTACCTTTTTCATAGTTCGCTCAAGGCCGCCGCCTGCCATCTGTTCAAGTCCGGATGACATTGTGCTCATTCCGTACAAAAAGAACGCGAGGCCGCCTACAAGCATAGCAAACATAGTTAAAATCTGTGTCTCCATATTATCCCCCGGGATTAAAATTTAATTTTATCCGCAATATAATCCTTCAATTCGCTTACAGGTATACGAACCTGCTCCATACTGTCGCGTTCGCGAACAGTTACGCAACCGTCTTCTTCGCTCTCAAAATCATAGGTAATGCAAAACGGAGTACCTATTTCATCCTCACGGCGATAGCGTTTACCTATTGAGCCGGTGTCATCAAAATCAACCATAAACTCTTTTGCCAGATCGTTTTTGATTGCCATTGCCTTATCAGAAAGTTTTTTAGAAAGCGGAAGCACCGCCGCCTTAAACGGTGCAAGAGCTGGATGCAGGCGAAGTATTACGCGTTTATCGCCTTTATCGTCAACCTCCTCGTCATAAGCGTTGCAAAGAAACGCAAGCGTTACGCGGTCGGCACCCAACGAGGGCTCAATTACGTAAGGCACATATTTTTCATTTGTTTCGGGGTCAAAGTAATCCATAGACTCGCCGGAGTGCTCCGCATGCTGAGTCAGGTCATAATCCGTGCGGTCGGCAACACCCCAAAGTTCACCCCAACCGAACGGAAACAAAAATTCAAAGTCGGTAGTCGCTTTTGAATAGAAACAAAGTTCATCTTTATCGTGATCGCGAAGCCGAAGCGCTTTTTCATCCATGCCGAGGTTGAGCAGCCAGTCACGGCAAAAACCACGCCAATAGTCGAACCACTCTAAGTCAGTGCCGGGTTTGCAGAAAAATTCAAGTTCCATCTGTTCGAACTCACGTATTCTGAATATAAAGTTACCGGGGGTGATCTCATTTCGGAAGGACTTACCTATCTGACCTACGCCGAAAGGCAGTTTGCGGCGTGTTGTGCGCTGAATGTTTTTAAAGTTTACAAATATACCCTGTGCGGTTTCCGGACGTAGGTAAAGTGTTGAAGAACTGTCCTCGGTAACGCCCTGAAACGTTTTAAACATAAGGTTGAATTTGCGTATGTCGGTAAAATCGTGTGAACCGCAGGACGGGCAGGCAATTTTATGCTCGTGTATATAATCCATCATTTCTGCATCGGTCATGGCCGCCGGATTATCGGATAAATTATTTTCGGCAACGTAATCCTCTATAAGTTTATCGGCACGGTGACGGGTTTTGCACTGGCGACAATCCATAAGAGGATCCGAAAAACCGCCCAGATGACCCGACGCCACCCACGTTTCGGGGTTCATAATTATAGCGCTGTCAAGTCCGACATTGTACTGATTTTCCTGAACAAATTTTTTCCACCAGGCGCGTTTAATGTTATTTTTCAGTTCAACGCCCAGCGGACCGTAATCCCAAGCATTTGCAAGACCGCCGTAAATTTCACTGCCGGGGTAAACAAATCCTCTGCCTTTTGCAAGGTTTACTATCATATCCATAGTCTTTTGTGCATTATCCATTTTTTGCATCCTCCAAATGCTATTCTTACACATATAATACTAATAAAAATAACAGCAAATGTCAACTGTTAAAAAGTATAAATTTTTTAGACTCCCGTTTTTAACACTTTAATATTCTTGACATATTTATACGTATGGTTTATACTTTAAATAAGCAAATAATCGGAGGTATGTTTATATGGATTTTGAAAAAATTCAACTTCATAATGTAGATCTTGAAGACCTTATAAAGGTAATTGACAAATGTTCAGGCGATGTTTACCTTGAAACAAAAGAGGGTGACTCGCTCAATCTTAAATCTCGGCTGTGCCAGATGTTGGGTCTCAGCACAATACTTTCAAGCACAGAAATAGGCGAAGCGTGGGTACGCTGCACAAATAAAAACGATGAGTCAATGATCTTCCGTTTCAATTTGTACGGCGAGATGCCTAACTAACTTTCGGGAGATATAATATGTCAGAAACAAACTTTTTAACCTACAAAGGTAAACCGCTTGTACGTAAAGGCAAAGAAATTTACTACGGCGATATGAGCGAAAAATACGTTGTAAGATTTGAAATACTTTCATATAAAAAAGACGGTAAACTTGATATAGCCGATAAGGTTTCGGTTCAGTTGCTTGACAGCAACACCGACAAAAACTTGAAAGATCGCATTATAAAAGACAGCACAAAAGATAATTTGTTTTCTGCTTTGGATCTCGGTTTTACCTGGCTTGAAAGAAATCTCAAAGGTTGAATTTTATTACCCAAGTGTGTAATATACTTGGGTATTATTTTATAATGTGCCGTTTTACCGTGTTTTTTTAGGTTTAAATCACATTTTTGTCAAAAAAATGTGATTTTTTTAACAAAACCCCTTTTCAAAATCAAATTTTTATGATATTATCAAATAATACAATTCCTGTTATCTTTATTTATAATAGGTCGGTTGTGTTTGTAATATTCTTTAAGGAGGATACTTTATAATGAAAAAAAAGTTAAGCAAACTTCCGTTTAAAGGAACTGCCGAACAAGAAGCACAGTTAAAAGCCGTTATAGCCGAGAACTGCCACGATCAGAGCAACGTTATGGTTGTAATGCAGAAGGCGCAGGACATATACGGTTACTTGCCGCTTGAAGTTCAGGAGATGATTGCAGAGGGTATGGGCGTATCACTTGAAAAAGTATACGGTGTTGCCACATTCTACGCGCAGTTCTCGCTCTCGCCAAAAGGCAAATATAACATTTCAGTATGTCTTGGTACAGCCTGCTATGTTGTAGGCTCGGGCAACGTGTTTGACCGCATAAGCAAAAAATTGGGCATAGGCGCGGATGAATGCACACCCGACGGCAAGTTCTCGCTCACGGCATGCCGCTGCATAGGTGCGTGCGGTCTGGCTCCGGTACTTACTGTAAACGATGAAGTTTACGGACGCCTTACCGTTGACGATGTGGATGAAATACTTGCAAAGTATGCCGACTGATAAAATTTTTGCACTGTTATATGTTATGTAATAAATACGGGGTGATACGGTTTGACGGTTGAACAGTTATCCGAGTACGGGCAGTTTAACATTTTATCAATGCCGCGTCCCGACCGTGAGATAAACGGTGCGTATACAGGTGATATTTTAAGTCTTGCTATGAGCAAATTAA
The DNA here is from genome assembly GCA_934445015.1 of uncultured Eubacteriales bacterium. Classification (GTDB taxonomy): domain Bacteria; phylum Bacillota; class Clostridia; order Oscillospirales; family Acutalibacteraceae; genus UBA737. The sequence continues at coordinate 24,548 of CAKSDJ010000017.1, forward strand.
AACCTGACAACGTGTGGTTAACCGCTTTATGCAACATAAATGTTGTTGCCGTGGCATTTAACGCCGATGTCGCCTGCGTTATTCTTGTTGAAAACGGTGCGCTTGACGCCGATGCGAAAACTGCGGCGAACCGAAACGGCGTAAATGTTTTATCCGCAAAACCGGGCGCGTTTGACACGTCGGTTTTAATAGCAAAAACAGGTGCTTTATGAAAGAATTATCACTTAATATTCTTGATATTGCAGAAAATTCAATAAACGCCTGTGCAACACTTATTGAAATACTTATCAATGAAACCGATAACATATTGACCGTCACAGTTAAAGATAACGGTTGCGGTATGGAACCCGAAGTTTTAAAAAGGGCCGAAGACCCGTTTTTTACCACAAGAACAACGCGAAAAGTAGGTATGGGTATCCCGCTTTTTAAACTCGCGGCAGAGCAAACCGGCGGTTGTTTAAAAACAGTCTCAAAATCTTTAAAAAAATCAGCCGAACATCACGGCACAGAAATAACCGCAACATTTTATAAAGATCACTTGGATTTTAAACCGCTCGGTGATGTCGGGTCAACAATCACGTCAATTATTACGGGGCATCCTGAAATTGACATTTGCTTTATTCATAAAACAAACAGCGGCAAGATTATACTTGACACACGCGCGATCCGTAAACAGTTAAAAGGTGTTCCGCTTGACACCTATGATGTACTCAAGTGGATAAAAGAGTATCTTGATGAGCAGTATAAACTGTTATATATACAGATAAATCAAAAAATATTTTCAGAAGGGAAGATACCTAATGAAATCTTTGGCTGAATTGCAGGCAATCAAAGACAGTATGAAAGACAAAATAATCATTCGCAAAGGTATGAAAGATACGCGCGTTGTTGTGGGTATGGCTACCTGCGGCATCGCAGCAGGCGCACGTTCGGTGCTTAATGCTTTTGTTCAGGCGGTAAACGACGAAGACCTTGCCGACAGCGTTTCGGTTACGCAGACAGGCTGTATTGAACTTTGTCAATATGAACCAATAGTTCAGATTTTTGAAAATGGCAAAGATAAGGTTACATACGTTAATATGGACGCTGACAAGGCAAAAGAAGTTGTTAAAAAACATCTTAAGGGCGGCAAGGTTGTTGCAGAATACACCCTTGACAACTGTAAATAATTGGAGGAAAATTTATGATTCGTGCACACATTCTTATTTGTGGCGGTACGGGCTGTACCTCATCAGGCAGTAAATCGATACAGGAAGCGTTTGCAAAAAATCTTGAAGCAAACGACCTTACCGAAGAAGTAAAACTTATACAGACGGGCTGTTTCGGTCTTTGCGCGCTCGGTCCGGTTGTTATAGTTTATCCCGACGGTACGTTTTACAGCCGTGTCACAACAGATGATGTTAAAGAAATTGTTGAGGAGCATATTCTTAAAGGCAGACCTGTTGAACGCCTTATTTACAGCGATACAGGCTCAGACGAAGAAGTCGACGTTTCTACAGTTTCATTGGGTGATACCGTATTCTACAAATCGCAAAACCGAGTTGTTCTTCGCAACTGCGGCGTCATTGACCCTGAAAATATTGATGAATATATCGCTATGGACGGCTATGCCGCACTCGGTAAAGTGCTTACCGAAATGACACCTGATGAAGTTATAAAAGTTGTATCCGACTCGGGTCTTCGCGGACGCGGCGGCGGCGGTTTCCCCACAGGATTCAAATGGTCGCTCTGTGCTCCCAATAAGGCACCTCAAAAATATGTTGTATGTAATGCCGATGAAGGCGACCCCGGTGCTTTTATGGACCGTTCGGTGCTTGAAGGAGACCCTCACGCTGTTATTGAGGCAATGGCTATTGCCGGCTACGCAATAGGTGCAACCAAGGGTTACGTTTATGTTCGTGCAGAGTACCCAATAGCAGTTAAACGTTTGCAGATTGCCATTGATCAGGCTAAAGAATACGGTCTGCTCGGCAAAAATATATTCGGCTCGGGATTTGATTTTGACCTTCAGATTCGTCTTGGTGCAGGTGCGTTTGTTTGCGGTGAAGAAACCGCCCTTATGACATCTATTGAAGGCAATCGCGGCGAACCTCGTCCGCGTCCCCCCTATCCTGCCGTTAAAGGCCTTTATAACTCGCCTACCGTTGAAAACAACGTTGAAACGTTTGCAAATATTCCGCAGATAATTCTTCGCGGTGCAGATTGGTTTGCATCAATGGGTACCGAAAAATCCAAAGGTACAAAGGTATTTGCCCTGGGCGGCAAAATCAAACATACCGGTCTTGTTGAAATACCTATGGGTACAACGCTTCGCCACATTATTGAAGACATCGGCGGCGGTATACCCGGCGGCAAAAAGTTTAAAGCAGCACAAACCGGCGGACCTTCGGGCGGCTGTATACCCGCTTCGCTTATAGACACTAAGGTTGATTACGATAACCTTACCGCTATAGGATGTATGATGGGCTCGGGCGGACTTATAGTTATGGACGAAGATAACTGCATGGTTGATATGGCCAAGTTCTTCCTTGAATTTACCGTTGATGAATCCTGCGGTAAATGCACGCCCTGCCGTGTAGGTACAAAGCGGCTGCTTGAGATGCTTGATAAAATAACAAAGGGCAAAGGCACCCTTGAAGATATTGACCGCCTTGAAGAACTTTGCTTATATATAAAGCAGAACTCGCTGTGTGGTCTCGGTCAGACAGCGCCCAACCCCGTGCTTGCAACACTTAAATTCTTCCGTGAAGAGTATATTGCGCACGTAGTTGATAAAAAATGCCCCGCAGGTGTTTGCAAAGATTTGCTTACATATAAAATTGACAAAGATAAATGCATAGGCTGCGGTATGTGCGCAAGAAACTGCCCTGTCGGCGCTATAACAAAAACAGATTATGTTGCCGCAGGACACAAGTTGCCTTCTTATGAAATCAACTCTGAAAAATGCGTCAAATGCGGCGTATGTATGGGCAACTGTAAATTCAAGGCAATTGCCAAAGTATAAGAAAGGGGCCGAAACACAATGGATATGATTAACGTAAAAATTAACGGCTTAGCAGTAAGCGTGCCAAAGGGCTCCACTGTTTTAGAGGCTGCCCGTAAAGCCGGTATAGAGATACCTACGCTTTGTTATATGAAAGATAAAAACGAGATAGGCGCCTGCCGTATCTGTATGGTAGAGGTTAACGAAGGACGCGGTTTTCGTATGGTTACCGCCTGCGTATACCCTGCCTCAGACGGTATGGAGGTTATAACCAACTCCGAAAAGGTTCAAAAATCAAGAAAGACAACTCTTGAACTTATTCTTTCAACCCACGATAAAAAGTGTCTTTCCTGCGCGCGTTCAACAAACTGCGAACTTCAAAAGCTTTGCCGTGATTACGGCGTTGAAGACGACACATTTGAAGGATTTAAGCCTGTTTATGAACTTGATTACAGCACGCCGCATCTGGTTCGCGACAATAACAAGTGTATACTCTGCCGCCGCTGTGTTGCCGTTTGTAAAGAGCAGTACGTAAGCGTTATAGGCGCAAATGACCGTGGCATTGACACAAATATAGGTCAGGCGTTTGAACTGTCGCTTAACAGCACACCCTGCATTTCGTGCGGTCAGTGTACCGCTGTTTGCCCAACGGGCGCACTTACCGAAAAAGATGACACCGACAAAATTTGGGATGCCCTTGCAGACCCGACAAAAACCGTTGTCGTTCAGACCGCTCCGTCGGTACGCGCAACTTTAGGCGAATGTTTCGGTATGCCGATAGGCACAAACGTTGAGGGCAAAATGGTGGCGGCTCTTAAACGTCTTGGTTTTAACAAAGTGTTTGACACCGACTTCGGAGCCGACCTCACAATAGTAGAAGAGGCAAACGAACTTATTGAGAGAGTTAAAAACGGCGGTACATTGCCAATGATAACCTCTTGCTCACCGGGCTGGGTTAAAT
>CAKSDJ010000018.1 GCA_934445015.1 uncultured Eubacteriales bacterium
GCCAATAAAATAACCTGTCGTGCAGCTCGCAGTAAGCAATATTACCGCTGCCATTATCACACAGAATATCTTCATTCCGCGGCTCATCGGTTTATAATCGGCAATAGGAGCAGGCTCTTTGTAACTCACCTTGTTCCAAACAGGAGGTTCATTTTCGACTGTGTTATTTACATTTCCCGTTTCACCGGCAAAATCATTGTCGTTTTCAATGTCTGTTACACTGTCAACGCCATTCGGTTGTTCCCCTTTTTCAAAGTCGTCCGTTTCCGGCGTTTGATCATTCAATTCATTGTTTTCAGTGTTTGTTTTTTCATTAAAATCATCCATAATATTAACTCCTATCTGCTTATCGGTATAGTAAATTCAAACTGAGTAAATTTATTTTCAACGCTTGAAACCGAAATAATACCGCCGTGATTTTTAACGATTGTTTTAACTATATAAAGTCCAAGACCGGTGCTCTCTTTATTTGCAGAGCGTGATTTATCGACTTTATAAAAACGGTCAAATACATACGGTAACTCATTTTCCGGTATGCCCTTACCCGTATTTTTAATAATAAACGTTACATTTTTGGAATCAAACTTAATCCTGAATTCTATTTCTCCGCCGTCATTTGTAAACTTAACTGCATTATCTACAAGATTATAAACAACACGGTGGATTAAATCCTTATCGGCGTTAACGGTTACATCGGTAAGTTCATCAAGACCTACTATATTTAAGTGTTTTTTCTCAATACGCTGTTCCTGTGCGATAACTATATCAAGAACCTGTTCACGCAAATTAAACGCTTCCGGTTTTAAAACAAATTCATTTGACTCCAGTTTTGACACACTCAACATTGATTCAACCATTCTTGAAAGCCTTTTGATCTCACTGCTTACAATATTAAGGTAATAGTTTTGCTTATCGGGTTCTATCGTACCGTCGATAATTCCGTCAATAAAGCCTCCTATTGTTGTCATAGGTGTTTTAAGTTCATGCGATATATTCGCTATAAAACTTTTTCTTACTTCTTCCAACCGCGCCAATGAATTTGTCATCTGGTTAAATGATACCGCAAGTTCACCTATTTCATCATCGCGTGTTACCGGTATACGCCGTGAAAAGTCGCCCTTTGCCATTGCTTTTGCAGCTTCCGACATAAGTTTAAGCGGCATTATCAAGCGATATGTCATAGCCGACATCGCACCCAGCGTAAGCACTAACGGAATAATAATCGAAATCAAATATATCTGCGCTACCTTTTTCATTAAATTTGTAACTTCATTTATAGAAGAAGTCGCAAAAACATATCCCGTTTTTTCTCCGCCGGAATTTTTCAGTTCTATCATAGCAGTGTAATGCGGATTACTGTAAATACCTAATTTGCTTATTGTCTTTCCGCCTTTTCCTGAAATATCCGTTATATAGTTTTTATCAATTTGGGTACCTGTATGCTCACATCTTTGGTCCCTGCCCCAATCATCACAACTGCAAATCAATATAACGCCGTCGGCATCGGTCATATACAAATTAAAATTCGAAACATTAGATATATTCCGCATTATATAATACACTGCGTTGCTGTCAACGGCATCACCGTCTGCAGTTATATCATCTATAAAATCCGATACCGAATTACAGGATTTTAAAAGTGAGTTATACTTTTCATCGGCAAAATAATTATTAAATATAAAAGTAAGTATTATAAGAACAGATGACAAACTTAAAAAAACTATTAACGCAATCGCACCTAACTGTTTTCTGAAAAGTTTTTGCCTCATACTTATTTTACCTCAAATTTGTATCCTACGCCCCAAACGGTTTTAAGCGACCACTTATCAGAAACTCCCTCAAGTTTTTCACGCAGCCTTTTCACATGAACGTCAACCGTACGTGAATCACCGTAGTAATCAAATCCCCAAACTTCGTCAAGCAATTGATCACGCGTATAGACACGGTTCGGATTGCTTGCAAGGTGATAAATAAGCTCCAACTCTTTAGGCGGCGTATCAATTTGTACACCATCTACTACAAGTTCATAATTCGTGATATTTATACGCAATTTATCATAGCGTACTTCTTTTATGTTTTCGGTTTTTTCATTTTCACCCGTCCTGCGAAGAACCGCCTTAATACGCGCCACAACCTCTTTGGTTTCAAACGGCTTTGTAACATAATCGTCAGCGCCAAGTTCAAGTCCTAATACCTTATCAAATGTTTCACCTTTTGCAGTAAGCATAATAATAGGTACATTTGAGGTTTTCCGTATTTCACGGCAAACCTGCCAACCGTCAAGTTTCGGAAGCATTATATCCAATAAAATCAAATCCGGCTTATGTATTTGCTCACACTTAAGCGCTTCGCTGCCGTCGTTTGCCACTACAACTTCAAAACCGTCTTTTTCAAGATAAAGCCGCAGCAACTCGCAAATATTAACGTCATCATCAACTACAAGAATTTTTTTGTTATCCATATTTAATAAACCTCCTCAAAAAAAAAAGCAAATATAATACAATTATCAGCATTATCATAATCTACTGATACAATAATAAAACAATATTTCAATAATTGTATTAAGAAAGTGTTAAAATTTTAAAAAAAGAGAGAGTTCTTAACCAATATGTTACGAACACTCTCTTATAAAACACTCAACTTTAAATGTTTACAAATAAATTAAAATTATTCTGCTTCTTTTGCAGCTTCTTCTTCCTTCATTTTTGCAAAGCACTCACTGCAATAAACCGGACGATCATCACGCGGAACAAACGGTACGCGTGCAACACCGCCGCATGCTGCGCATGTAGCCTCGTGCATCTCACGCGGAGCTCTGCCGGCACTCTTGCGCTTGTCACGGCAAGGTTTACACCTCTGGGGTTCGTTTACAAAGCCTTTTTCTTCGTAAAATTCCTGCTCTCTTGCTGTGAATACGAATTCCTCACCGCACTCTTTGCAAACTAGGGTCTTGTCTTCAAACATCTTTTTTACCTCTCTTGATTTTGGTTATTAGCCCGCGGACGGAATCGCACCGACATCTTTGTTTTTTACACAACGCTCTGCTTTAAACTACTTGGGCATATATGCGGGTTGCCCCGCTTAATTAAATAATCAATTGTTCCTGATTTTTGAACGTATACGTTTAAGCGCATTGTCAACAGATTTTGCGGAAACATCCAACGTTTCTGCAATATTGGCATAACTTTTACCAGTTAAAAATTCACAAAGCACTCGATATTCAAAGTCCGAAAGTTCATTTTTAATACTGCGTTCTAAATCAGAATAATCTTCTTTTTCAATAAGTATACTTTCGGGATTATTCATATCAGGCAAATCAACACTGTCAATCGGGGTAAGCAAAACATCCGGTATATGCCTGGCAGATCCTGCAACGCGTGTAAGCGCAGAAGACATCGCCCTGTTTATACAAATTGTAACAAACGTTTTAAATGACGCTTTATCGGCGTCAAACGACTTGACTGCGGAAAAAATTGCAAGTATTCCTTCCTGTATAAAATCATCAGTATCAAAACCGCTTGTTTTATAATGTGAAGCCGCACTGATTATATACGGCATATAACGGTTAATCAAAATCTGAAAATATTTGTACTCGCCGTTATTTATAAGTGCAATCAGCTCATTGTCACTTATATTTGACTTGCTGTTTAAAAAACTGCTCCGCATCAATACTCCAAGTTAAATAATCTATGATAACAATTATACATTATTTGCTTAAAATTGTCAAGTATTTTTATTAACTTTGACAATATTTGTCACTAAAATACAATGTTTTATATTTTTTCATATGAATGTTTTAAAAAGTTTCTTGTTTTTTCGCTTTTTGGATCATTGAAAACCTGTTCGGGCGTTCCCATTTCTTCAATAACACCGTCGGCCATAAATATTATTTTGTCCGAAACATTTTTGGCAAAATCCATTTCATGAGTAACAACAATCATAGTACTGCCCGACTCTTTAAGATTTTTTATAACGCGAAGCACCTCGCCTGTAAGTTCGGGGTCAAGAGCGCTTGTAGGCTCATCGAAACAGAGTATATCCGGGTTAAGTGCCAGCGCACGCGCTATTGCTACGCGCTGTTGCTGACCGCCCGAAAGTTCACACGGATAATTGTTGACTTTATCGGTAAGTCCTACTTGTTTCACAAGTTTTAAAGCATTGTTCCTAATATCGGTCTGTGATGTGTTTTTAAGAAGCGAAGGTGCCAACATTACGTTTTGTAATACATTGTATTGCGGAAAAAGATTAAACGACTGAAATACAAGTCCGAAATGCAGGCGATTTTCTCTGATTTGACGGTCGCTGATTTTTGTGCCGTCAAATAAAACTTTGCCGCTCACGCTGATTACTCCGCTGTCCGGCGTTTCAAGAAAATTAAGGCATCTGAGCAGTGTGGTCTTTCCTCCGCCGGATGAACCTATAATTGACAAAACTTCTCCCTTTTCAAGAGAAAAACTTACGTCTTTTAAAACCTCGGTCTTACCAAATTTCTTTGAGATACCTTTAACCTCGAGAAGTGACATAAAATTTCCCCCTTATACTTTAAAATAACTTAATTTCTTCTCTATTTTTCCAAATAGAACCGTAAGTAATCCGTTAAACACAAGATAGTATACAAGCGTGAAAAACAGCGGCCATATCTGGCCCGAAATTCCCTGCGAACCTTTAAGAAATGCCTGACCCGCCCAAATAATCTCTTGCAAAGCAATAATTCGCGCAAGCGATGTATCCTTAACAAGTGTTATAATTTCATTTGACATTGGCGGAACGATTCTCTTAACCATTTGAAGTAAAGTTACCTTAAAAAATATCTGTGTTTTTGAAAGTCCCAAAACCTGGCCCGCCTCCTGCTGACCGATTGGCACGCCTTGTATTCCCCCGCGGTAGATTTCCGAAAAATAGCAGGCATAATTAAATATAAACGCCACCGCAGAAGCAACAAATCTTCCTGTTTCACCGCTGCCCCATATATTATTTTTAAAAACCAATCCCGGAAAATAATATATTATAAGCAGTTGTATCATAAGCGGAGATCCGCGTACTATCCAAACAATAAATTTTATCAGTCCGCTGAGCGGTTTGAATTTTGACATTGAGCCAAAAGACATCAACAGTCCCAAAGGCAATGCACCCAAAAGGGTTACCGCAAATAATTTTAGAGTTTGCAAAAAACCTATATTTAAAGCGTTAAATACTACCGGAAACTGTTCTGCAATATTACTTGGTATCATAAATACATTCCTTTAAAATATAATATATGCCGAAAACAGAGGGCGCCTGTTCAAAGCGCTCTCTGTTATGGCAAGGTTTTAAAAATTACTGTTCAATAACCGAAGCCTGAACACCGTATTTTTCTGCAATTTTCATCATAGTGCCGTCTTCATAACTGTCTTTAAAGAATTTGTTGAGTTTTTCTACAAGGTCAGAACCTTTTCTGAAACCAACACCGTATTTTTCACTGTTAAGCGGAACAGTATATGTAAGTTCTGAATAACCGGTGCCTTCACCAACCATTGCTGCTGCCATAAGCGAATCTATTATAGCGGCATCACTTGTACCGGATTTAACCTCAGTAAGTGCTGTTGCCTGATCCTTAACCTCAGTAAAATTAAAACCGTTTGCCTCAGCCTCATTTTTACCCGCTGAGCCTGCTTCAACAGCAAAGTTGAGCTTTTTGCAATCTTCAATAGTTTTATAATTCTCAGCAACGTCTGCCTTAACAATAACTATCTGAGCGTTATTGCAGTATGCGTTTGAACAATCCATTGCGCTTGTAACTTCATCTGTAAGCGTCATACCGTTCCAAACAACATCAATCGTTTTACCCGACAATTCAAAAACTTTGTTATCCCAGTCGATTTCAACAATTTCAACGTCAACTCCGAGTGATTCTGCAAACTTTGTTGCCAGGTCAGCATCAAAACCTATCCACTTGCCGTTTTCATCCTGATAATCCATAGGTTCAAAATCTGTAACACCTACAACCAATTTGCCCTTTTCTTTAATATACTCAAAGTCAGACGTATTGGTGTTGTCAGAGCTTGTTCCCTTTGAGCCGCAACCTGCAAAACACAGCAGCATCGCAACAGCCACAATAAGTGCAATAATTTTTTTCATAATAATTACTCCTTTTTCCTCTTCGGATTTATTTGATGTTGCTATTATACTTCATTACACTGAAGTTGTAAAGTGTTTTTTAAAAAAATTTTAAATTTCCGCTTATTGCACAAAAATCGTAATAACTTTTGTGCAATATTACTTCATTAAAGTAGAGCGCTGAATTGATACGCCGCATTGCATTTAAAAATCACTTTAGTAACCGACAACAAATAGTTATAAAAAAAATCCGACGATAACATCGCCGGACTTTTTATGTATAACAAATCAGTTGTTATTATTATCAAAGAACTTTAAAACTTCACCGAAAGAATCGTCATTATCATCGCCGGTATCACCAAGCAATGCTGCAAGATCGTCTTTTTTCTCGTTGCGTTTGTCATCGCCCAAGCCGGTTGCAACAACCGTGACGCGAATTGTATCTTCAATACTGTCATCAAGTTGTGCACCCCAAATAATCGTAGCATCGGGGTGAGCCATCTCGGCAATAATAGTAGATGCCTGCTCAACCTCTTCAAGACCGATATCATCTGAACCGGTGATACTGATGATTACGCCGCGTGCATTATCCATAGAAGTCTCGATAAGCGGACTTGTAATAGCCATACGTGCCGCCTGCTCTGCCTTATCACGGCCTGTTGCAACGCCAACACCCATATGAGCATAACCTGCATTTGCCATAATGGTTTTAACATCGGCAAAGTCAAGGTTGACAAGTGCAGTAACATTGATAAGTTCAGAAATGCTCTGAACACCCTGACGTAAAACATCATCTGCAATGTTAAAGGCATTTTTAAATGTAATCTTTTGTTCTGATACAAATTTAAGTCTCTCATTGGGGATAACAACAAGACTGTCAACCTGTTCGCCCAATGCAGCAATACCGGATTCTGCCTGTGTCATACGCTTTTTACCTTCAAAAGCAAACGGCTTTGTAACAATGCCCACTGTAAGGATACCGAGTTCTTTTGCAATGGCAGCAACTACCGGAGCGGCACCTGTGCCTGTTCCGCCGCCCATACCGGCTGTAATAAATATCATATCAGCACTGCGAAGTGCCGCAGCAATCTCATCGCGTGACTCTTCTGCAGCAGCACGACCGTTATCAGGATTACCGCCTGCGCCCATACCTGCGGCAGATTTTTCACCGATTTGTATTTTTTGGTCGGCTTTTGAAAGGAATAATGCCGCTTTATCGGTGTTAATAGCAATAAATTCAACACCGCGGACACCTGCTGCGACCATACGGTTAACTGCGTTACCGCCGCCGCCGCCTACACCGACTACCTTAATTTGAACTACATTTTCCATCTCATCTGCAACTTCGAATGGCATCTTAGAATTCCTCCATATTTATACATTTATAGTAATACGCAATAATACACAAATACATATTATCACAATTCAAAACAAATTTCAATAGTTTTTCTTACAAAACTGTAACTTTTTATTCAATGTTTTCAACAAATGAACCCTGCGTGTTATTCGGAGTCCACATACTTAAATTTATTTCGCCCCTGCGATCACCGATGGACTTTATCATTCCCGAAAGGTGAGTTATTTTTTCTTCTAAATAATCACGTGTTCCGAGCGATACGTCAAATCCGTTTTCAACGCCGATTTTAATATCTAAAACACTTGTTGCATCAATCATATCTATATTTATATTTTTCTCTTTCAGTAATGCCGCAATGTCATTTACAAGCTCTTCCTCGGATTTATTATCGTATATTATTTGTTCGCCTAAATTCGCTTTTACGCCGCTTGTAATTATTTCAAAAACGTTTTCCGGACATTCACTCTGTATATTTACAACATAACCCTTTTCGCTTACAACCGCATACGAATCATCCGTTTTATAACAAGCAAATTCTTTGGCATCTGTCACTGTTAAAACCACTGCATCCGGCAAATTACGCTTCAGTTTGACGCTGTCGATATACGGCAGTGCTTTTCGTATCTTATTCTCTATATCATCCTCGGATACAACAAACAGATTATCATCGGTTGAAAGACCCGAAGCCTTAATGATTTCATTTTTATCATATATTTTACTGCCAGTAACGGCAATACGCTTTATCGGAAAAAGCACTGTAAAGCACATTACAGCAAAAACAATCAACGCAATTATAATAAAAAATATCAACACTGCTTTAACACGGCGGCGATGTATCTTTTTTCGGCGTGCCGCCCTCCGTTTTTCTACATCCGATTGCATTTTTTATAACTCCTCATAAATATTTCCGCCAAGAGCGTTAAACCTTTCCGCAATATTTTCATATCCTCGCTTTATATGGTGTATATCTTCTATCACAGATGTTCCCTGTGCACAAAGTGCCGCTATTACAAGCGCCGCACCGCCGCGAAGATCCGTGCATTTGCACGAGGCCGCATACAAGCGGTCTACCCCTTCTATTACAGCGACTCTGCCCTCTATTTTAACTTTTGCACCAAAACGTTTAAGTTCATCAACATATCTGAACCGGTTTTCAAAAATATTTTCCACAATTATTGAAGTTCCGTTTGCCACCGCAAGCATAGCAAGTATAAGCGGACCGGCATCGGTAGGAAAACCCGGATAAACCACTGTTCTTACAATAGAAACACGGTTAAGTTTTTCAGGTGCTGCAATTGTGATACTGTTGCCGTAACTGTCTATATTGCAACCCGCTTCCTGAAATACCGAATTAACTGCGGCAAGGTGTAAAGGTTCTACATTGTTCAAAGTGATTTTTCCGCTGGTCGCCGCTGCCCCTGCCATATATGTCGCCGCCGCTATTCTGTCGGGTATGACCGAATGCGTACAACCCTCTAAGTTTTTTACACCGTGAATTATAACAGTGCTTGAACCGCAGCCGTAAATTTCTGCGCCGCAACTGTTTAAAAAGTCTGCAAGATCACATATCTCCGGTTCTTTTGCAGCATTGTTTATTACGGTCGTTCCCTGTGCGGTTGAAGCAGCAAGAATAATATTTTCAGTTGCTCCTACACTTGCAAAAGACAAGTTAATCTCTGCACCTTTAAGTCCGTGCGGTGTAGAAAACTCAATAAACCCATGCTTCTCGCATACCTCTGCCCCTAATTTGATCAGGGCCGATATATGCAGGTCAATCGGGCGTGGTCCCAATTCACAACCGCCTGGGGTACTTATTATTGCATTACCGCATTTTCCCAAAATTGCACCCAAAAAAACTACCGACGAGCGCATCTCACGCATAAGTTCATCAGGTATGCGGCTGCAACCGAATTTTGCGGTATCTACCGTAACCGTATTTTTTTCAAAAGTGCAACGGCAGCCTAAGTGCTTCAATATATTAAGTGAGGCATCTACATCCGACAAGCGCGGACAGTTATGTATAACACTTTTTCCGCCGCACAGAACAGTTGCTGCCAAAATCGGCAAAACACTGTTTTTTGCCCCGTGAATGTTAATTTCTCCGGAAAGTCTTTTTTCACCGGTTACAATAAGTTTTGACATTGACAATGCCCCCATAAAATATTTGTGCTACACTGTCATATTATTCAAAACTTTAAAATTTGCTATTTTTTGATTAAGCGCCCGTATATAATTGCATAATTACTTCATAAATCCGTTCATTTGCATCTGTTATGGCGTTGCTTTTTGCCGCCGCCGACATTGATGAAAGTTTGCCTTTGTTGTCTATCAGTTTTGATACAACATCAATAAGTTTTTGCGGCGTAAGGTCCTTTTCCTCAATAATCTCTGCCGCACCGATGTTTTTAAGAGTCATAGCATTATGGTACTGATGATTTTCGGCAACATACGGCGACGGTATAAGCACGGCAGGCTTTCCGCAGGCGGAAAGTTCACTTAAAGTTATAGCACCGGCACGACATATAACGAGGTCGGCGGCCGCCATGCAGACATCCATATTTTTAATATACTCGCGTATATCGATTTTGTCAGAAAGGGTTATATTCTTTTCTTTAAAATAATTTATAACGCTGTCATATCCCGATTTACCCGTACCGTGAATATGATAAAATCTTTCACTTCCGTTGTGCCATTCAATAAGTCCCGACACAGCTTCGTTTATATGCCGCGCACCTAAAGAGCCCCCAAAAGAGAGTATCATAGGCCTCGAATCAAATCCAAGTTTGTTTCTGGCATCCTCATATGTCATATTTAAAAGCTCTTTACGAATGGGATTACCCGTAATAATCGGTTTTTTATTTAGTTTTAAATACTTTTCAGCCTCAGGCATAGCAAGAAGAACAGCATCAACGCTCGGAGCCAACATTTTTGTAGTCACACCCGGAAAAGCGTTTTGTTCATGTATAACTGTTTTTATACCCAATTTTACCGCTTCGCGTAAAACGGGTCCGCTTACATAGCCACCGGTTCCGACAACAACATCGGGTTGAATTTCTTTTAAAATTCTCCTTGCATTTAAAGAAGACGTAACCGCTTTGCACGCGGCAGATATATTTTTGCCAACATTTTTAAGCGTAATTTTACGTTGAAAACCCGCAACCGAGATAGTGCGAAAATTATAGCCTTTTTCAGGCACTAACTTTGCCTCCAATTTGTCGGGTGTACCTATATAACTGATATGCGCGTCAGGATGTTTTTCTCTGATATATCCGGCAATCGCCAACGCTGGATTTATATGCCCCGCTGTGCCGCCGCCCGCAAAAAGTATATGCATTACTATGTTCCTTTCTATTTTAGCTTTTCAATGTTTGCGCCCCGCGATACCGAAAGCACAATACCCATTTCAGCAAGTAAAATTAAAAGCGAAGTTCCGCCGTAACTGAAAAACGGCAAACTTATACCCGTGTTAGGTATGGTATTTGTTACAACCCATATATTAAGCATCGCCTGAAGCCCCACCTGAAACGTAAGACCTATGGCAATCATAGAACCGAATTTATCGGATGAACGCATAGCAATTGTAAATCCGCGCCAAACCAACAGCGCAAACAGCAAAATAATTATCACTGCACCTACAAGTCCCAGCTCTTCGCACACAATTGAAAAAATAAAATCGTTATGCGGTTCAGGTACCCAAAGATATTTTTGCCGCGACTGACCGAGTCCCCTGCCTAGCACGCCGCCCGAACCTATCGCAAGAAGCGACTGTATAGTCTGAAATCCTTCGCCTGTGGCGTCTAACCACGGATCACGCCAATATTTAATTCGGTCCGCGCCGTAACTTATAAATCCCGTAGACTCTGTAACAATAACAAGCACTACGCCTACAACCGCAATTATTATACCGGCTATTACAACCTTGCGGTTAAGACCGCCCACATAAATAAGCACTACGCCGATTGCCGCAATAAGCAAAGTAGCCGATACGTGCGGCTCCAGCAAAACAAGTGCACAGGTCACACCCAATATTGCAAATAAACCTACAATAAATTTCCAACTGTTCATAAGTTTTTGATTAGCGGCTATTAGAGTCGAAAACAAAATTATTATTGCAAATTTTGCAATCTCTGACGGTTGAAAACTTATAGGCCCTATTGCAAACCACCTTTTAACCTTCATACCGCTTACCATAGGCGGAACAACAAGCAAAAATCCAAGTATTAAAAAGGTTACAATATAAACCAGCCAACTCACTTTTCTCCAAAAATGATAATCTATTCGAGAAAAGACAAACATTGCGATAACTCCGGCTACCGCAAACATAAACTGTTTTACAATAAACTTATAACTGTTACCGTAGTTTTCAAACGAATAGGCATAGCTTGCTGAAAACAGCATTACAAGTCCGATTGTTAGCAATATAAACACAAAGGAAAGAAATGTTATGTCAAGTTTGCCCTGTTGTATAAATTCGGCTTTTTTGCTTTTTGAAGCGCTTCTTGCCATTAACTTTTCCTCCTTGTTTTAATATTTTTTTGTTACCAATTTAAAATTATCGAAAGCAGTGCAATAAAACAACCTACAAATGTTATAACAGAAAACAGCAATACAACTTTTTGTTCTGAAAAACCGCACATTTCAAAGTGATGATGAAGCGGCGCCATTTTAAACAGACGCTTACCTGTACACTTAAACCAAAACACCTGAAGCATTACCGATATTGCCTCGATTAAATATATGCAACCTATAACAATTAAAAGCACAGGCCTGCCCGTTGCAAAAGACAGCGCAACTACCATTCCGCCCAAAAACATAGATCCGGTATCGCCCATAAATACTTTTGCAGGCTTTGCATTCCACACAATGAATCCGGCACAGGCACCGGCAAGTGCAGATGAAAGACTGTTAGCGTAACCCAATCCGAGTCTGCCCGAAGCCAGCATAAAGGCGCAAGCCACAACAAGAGTTACGGTAGCAGCCAAACCGTCGAGTCCGTCGGTAAGATTAACGGCGTTTGTAAATCCGTATATAAACATCAGTGCTATCGGCCAGAATAAAAGACCTGCACCGTTTACAATATTGATTTCACCTATAAAAGGTATATATGTTGTGTGCATTCCGGCAAGTGCAAGCGTAACAAGGTATGCTGCCGATACCAGCAATTGCAAAAATGTTTTCTGCTTTGCAGTAAGTCCCAAATTGCGCTTTTTAACCACCTTGATATAATCGTCAAAAAAACCGATTGCAGACATACAAAGTGCCATTACAACCCCCGCTATCATAACGGTAAGTGTGTAAGGTTGTTTCATTTCTGCCGCATAAGCGCCCTTGGTAAAATATGAAAAACAAAATCCGACAGCCATTGAAACAAGCACGCCGGCAACCATCATAACACCGCCCATGGTCGGTGTACCCTGCTTACCTTTATGCCATTTAGGACCTATTTCAAGTATAGTCTGCCCAAATTTAAGTTTTTTTAAATAAGGAATTACTATATAGCCCAAAGCCGCGGTTACCGCAAACGCAATCACGGCAACAATTACTGCAGTATAGTCTTTCATATAAATTCTCCTCGTATTAAATTAGTCCTTAATTTTCAAGTTGCGAGAGTGCGTCCTTTACCACTTCACGCTCATCAAGATGAATTGTACCGTCTTTTAAAATCTGATATGTTTCATGACCTTTACCTGCAAGAACTATTATATCATTCTTCTGCGCTATTGAAACAGCATACTTTATTGCATCAATTCTGTTTTCTATAACTTTAAGCGGAGTCCTGATACCTTTTGTGCCTGCCAAAATATCATTTATAATAGCCATAGGCTCTTCACTGCGCGGATTATCGCTTGTAACAATCACATAATCTGCATACCTTACCGCAATATTGCCCATAATGGGTCTCTTTGTCTTGTCGCGATCACCGCCGCAACCAAACACCGCTATAAGCCGGTTTTTTTTGCATTCCTTAAAGGTAAGTAAAATATTTTTAAGTCCGTCAGGCGTATGAGCATAGTCTATAATTACGGTAAAATCACGGTTTGTCGGCACGGATTCGGCACGACCTTTAACACCCTTAATTGTGCTTAGCGCGTCTGCCGCATCATTTACCGAAACGCCTAATTCAATAGCGGTAACAGCCGCACACATTGAATTGTATACCGAAAATTTACCGCCGGTATTAAATTTGATATGTTTTAAAATAGTATCGCTTACAAGCTCATATTCAACACTTGAGGGCATATACCTTACGGCCTTTGCACTGTATGTTGCACTGTCCCCCATAGAACATGACACAACCCGACAATCAAGTCCCTCGGTAATTGCAGATGCGTATTCATCGTCAATGTTTACAACGGCGGTTTTGCACATTTTAAATAATTTTTTCTTTGCGGCAAGATAATTTTCCATAGTCTTATGATAGTCAAGATGATCCTGCGTAAGATTTGTAAAAACCGCTGCCTCAAAACAAAGTCCGCATACTCGTTTCTGATCAAGTGCATGTGAAGAAACTTCCATTACAACATAATCGCAACCCTTTTCCTTCATAAGCAAAAACAATTGATTTAACTCATATACACCGGGCGTTGTATTTTTTGCAGGCAATATCTCGTCGCCTATCATATTCTGAATTGTACCTATAAGACCTACTTTGTGACCTGCCTTTTCAAGTATGCTTTTAAGCATATAAGTTACAGAGGTCTTACCGTTTGTGCCGGTAACACCGATAAGTTTAAGATCTTTTGCCGGGTCACCGAACCATTTAGCACACATATTTGCGTATAATTCGCGTGTATCAGGCACTACAATCTCATTTAAGGCACCGGTTTTGTGTTCAGCAATTACAACAGCTGCTCCGTCCCTCTCTGCCGTTACGGCATAGTTGTGACCGTCACCTGTAACGCCGGATATGCAAACAAAAGCATATCCTGCCCTGACAAGTCTTGAGTCGCTTGTTATACCGCTTATCTCAGCATCGCCATATTCACTGTTTATATTTGGTATCAGGTTTTTTAATAACATTTTTAACTCCTTTGTGAAAACAAACCTGTTATTCTACCGTAAGGTCAGTCGAAGTCTCATCGCGGAAATATACTGTAATTATCTGACCCAATGAAACTGTTTCTCCGGCAGAAACGCTTTGGCTGTATGACTTTACTGCCGACGATGAAATACTTCCGGAAAACTCGATGTTAATTCCGGCAGCGGCAGCAGCACTGTTTACCTCATTTGCCGTAAGACCCACAAGATTAGGAACTGTCGTGTTTTGCGAGTCGCTCTCTTCTGTATAAAGAATTACCGTTCCGCCGTTAAACACAGAATTACCGGCCTCAGGCAACTGTCTTATTACTGTGCTGCCCGAACCGATTGTCTTATAAGAAAGACCTGTGTTGTTAATACGTGTTTTTGCAGCAGAAATTTCGTCACCTGTAACATCCGGCACCGAAACTGAAATTTTTGCAAGTTCTTCATCTGTATATTGGGGTTCATATCCCAAATACGGCATTATATCAGTCATAACTTTTGAAGCCACAGGCGCAGAAATAACGCCTCCGTAATATTTATTGCCGCCCGGCTCGTCAAGCATTACAAATACCGCTATTTCCGGGTCGTCTATAGGCGCTATTCCTACGTAAGAACCGATGTACAGCCCTTTATTACCTGTAGAAAGTATTTTTGAAACCTTTTGCGACGTACCGGTCTTACCGCCTACTCTGTAGCCTGAAACTATACCGTTTTTTGCGCCGTTTTGCACTACGTATTCAAGCAAAGAGCGCATAACCGACGAAGTTTTTTCAGATATAACCTGTTGGCGGTTACTGGTATTAGTGGTTTCAACAACGTTGTTATCCTCATCAATTATCTTATCTACAAGATGCGGTTTTACTAAATATCCGCCGTTTACGGCAGTTGCCGCAAGCGTAATCATTTGTATTGGCGTTATGTTAAATGTCTGACCGAAAGAGGATGACGCAAGTTCTGTGGGACCCATACTTTCTTCGGAGTGATAATACGGTGCCGCTTCACCCGGCAAGTCTATTCCGGTCTTACTGTTAAGTCCAAACGCCCCGAAATATTTTGAAAACAACTGTGCGCCTATCAATTGACCTATTTGTATAAACGCAGGGTTGCACGAATTGGATATAGCCTGTTTTAAAAGCTGCGTTCCGTGACCGCCCTTATGGTCATGACAGTGATACGGGTTTCCTGCTACTATGTAAGTATGATTACAGGTAAATGTGCTGTTTTCATTTATAAGATTTTCTTCCAGTGCTACCGCTGCGGTAAATATTTTAAAAACAGAACCAGGTTCATATGTGTCCGATACCGCTTTGTTTCGCCACTGGCGGTTAAGCAACTCTGTTTTTTTCTCTGCTTTTTCAGTTTCATCGGTAATCGCATCAACCGTGGCCTGATCTTCTGTCGACAGTTTAAACGGCTCGTTCGGGTTAAAATCACCGCTTACCGCCATTCCGAGTATCGCACCGGTGTTTACGTTCATAGCAACAACCGCACCGCGTTCTCTGATTTGCTCCTGTTCAACTGCAATATCAAGGTACTTTTCGCATACATACTGCACGTACGAATCAAGTGTCAACACAAGTGAATTGCCCTGTTTTGCCGCTTCGACTTTTTCATAACTGAAACGCATATCTGTGCCTTTTGCGTTTTTTGCGGCAACAACCCTGCCTGCTACACCGGTAAGTTCATTGTCATAATAACTTTCAATACCAGCAAGCCCCTGATTATCGTCACCTACAAATCCAATCACGGTAGAAGCAAGCGTATCGTTAGGATAATAACGTTTTGTTGTTTCATCGATTCCTATGTAGTTAGCAATTTCAAGTTTGTCGTTATCCAAAATAAACTGTCTTATTTGGTCTACAGTGTCCTGCTCTATCTTTTTTTTAACAATAACATAATATGTACTCTTTTTGGTCAGCTCATAAACCTTATCGTATTCCATTCCGAGAATTTCAGATAATCCGGTAGATATTACTTTGCGTATATTTTCTGCCTTGTCGGCGTCCTTTTCCTTATTTATTCCGTTTGGAGTCAGATAAACGGTCCACGCAGGCGAACTTGTTGCAAGCAAATTCATATTATTATCATAAATATTACCGCGCGGTGCCGTTATTAAACTGTCATAAAGCTGTTGTTCAGAAGCTTTTGCCTGATATTTTTCTCCGTTAACAACCATAATTTTTACAAGGCTTGTAGTCGACACTAAGGTAAGGCATAAAACAACTATAACCATAACCCAAATTGTTCTTTTAAGCATTTGCTTTGTCGGTTTTAAGGACATTATACCCTACCTTTCTTATGTTTAAAATATGTCGATTTTATGCTTGAAAACGAGAGTAAGCATTTTGCTGCAACTCTCGTATTCATTGTTAATATTATATTACCCTTGCCATAAAACTATAACTTCAGTTCTCATTACTCGACAAACTTTTTCCGTCTTTGGTGACCGCTGTGTTTTTATCGTTTACACGAATATAGTTCACCTGACTTTTATCCATTTTTTGCATACCTATTTCGGTTGCTTCCAATTCAATGTTTGAATAGGATATTACCCTTTCAAGTTCAACCTCAAGGCTTGTCCTTTGACTTTGCAAAGTATTTATTTCGCTTTTAATATCATTGATCTGAGAATCAACCTCATTTATCTGAAGCCTTAAAAATATATTTCCGCACATTGCGGCAAGCATAAAAACAGACGCCATAATAGCAAATGCCGAAACAGATATTGACCTTACGGCCGCTTTGCGTCTCTCCTTGTTACGGGGATTTCTCTGCGGCAGTTTTACTATATTGTCTTTATTAACTTTTTCTGCGGTTTTGGGCATAAACATTTCATAGTCATACGCCAAACTGTCGTTATAATACTTTAAGTTATCCACCGTATAAATCCTCCGTATCACAATTTAATCACAGAGCGCAATTTTGCGCTTCTGCTGCGTAAATTTTGTTCAAGTTCTTCTTTTGAAGCAACAACGGGCTTCCTGAATTGCAATCTACCCCTCGGTGTTTTTCCGCATACACATATCGGAAAATCCGGTGGGCAGGTACAACCCGTGCAATACTCCTTAAAACGCTGTTTTACAATTCTGTCCTCAAGCGAATGAAATGTAATTATCGAAAGCACACCGTTCTTATTAAGCATATCAAACGCCGTGTCTAAAGCCCTTTCAAGGCTACCAAGTTCGTCATTAACGGCAATACGCAATGCCTGAAAACACTTTCTCGCCGGATTACCGTCTCTTCGGGCGGCAGCGGGATATGAAGAAGAAATTATATTTGCAAGTTCAAGTGTTGTTTCGATTTTTTTATCTTTTCTGAATTTCACAATATTATCGGCAATCTTATACGCAAATTTTTCTTCACCGTAATCGTGAAAAATCTTTACAAGCTCTTCCGGCGATAAACTGTTAACCAAATCAGCGGCAGTGACGCCGGAACGGCTCATACGCATATCAAGCGGAGCATCATATTTGTATGAGAAGCCACGGTCACCGTTATCAAGTTGGTAAGATGAAACCCCCAAGTCAAGCAGTATGCCGTCGACAGCGTTAAATCCCATGCCTTTTACAACCTGTCCCATTTCAGAAAAATTGGCCTGTACAACTGTTGCATTATAGCCCTTAAGTCTTTCACGGGCGGTAACAACGGCCTCCGGGTCTCTGTCAAGGCAAATAAGTCTGCCTTTTGTAAGTCGTTTTGCAATTTCTGCAGAATGACCGGCGCCGCCGACAGTTCCGTCAACATAAACGCCGTCCGACTTTATATTTAAAGAGTTTATTGTTTCATTAAGCAAAACAGATATATGTTTAAATTCCATAATTAAAAATCAAGCTCGTTAACTATGTCAGCAATAGATTCTGCCGTGTACTGCGATTTTTCCTGTTGCCAAAGTTCTTTGTTCCAAATTTCAAGATTTGTATCTACGCCGATGATATGTGCTTCATCTTCAAGAGAGGCAAATTCACGCAAAGCGGCAGGTATTAAAATTCTGCCCTGAGAATCAAAAGCAACCTCAAACGCACCTTCATAAAGATAACGTTTTACAACACTTGATTTTGCGGACGGCAAATTGCCTATCTTTTCAACAAGCGTATTCCACTGTTTTGTCGGATAAACACAAATACAGTTTTTGCCGTATATTCCGCGACAGATCATAAACGATTCGCCCAACTCATCGCGCTGCTTTGCGGGTATGGCAATTCTGCCTTTTTTATCTATTGTGTGGTCGTAACCGCCATAAAACATAATTGCCACCTCACTTTCACCACTTTGATGTACATTTATGGTTTTTTGATACACTTTTCACCACTTAATTGTATTATATTACCCCCAAAAGAAAAAATCAAGACTTTTTTTGCAATTTCACAAAAAAGTCTTGATTTTCTTAATATAAGTATTATTAACTGTATAAAAAAACTGCACCGTTATACGGTGCAGTTAATAAATCAGTTGCAGATAGTGATTTCTGTATCTTTATCAAACAAATGAATTTTTGATGTTTCAAATGCAATTTTAATCTTGTCTCCGGGGCGTGCAGTATTTGTAGGAGCAACGCGTGCGTTAATAGCCTGACCCTCACAATTCATATAGAGGTATGTTTCAGCACCCATAAGCTCGGTAACCTCAACATCGGCTTCAACTATACCGTCGGTATGAATAGCCAAAAGCTCTTCCTCGTTATGGACGTGCTCAGGACGTATACCCATAATAATTTCTTTTCCTACATAAGGAACAAGACGATCGTCTTTATTCTTTTCTGCCGGAAGTTTTACTTTATACTTAACGCCTGCACGTGTCTTTGTATCCTCTGATCCGAACTCTACATAAAAATCATCGCCTTCTTTAAGAAGTTTAGATTCAATAAAGTTCATCTGGGGAGAACCGATAAAGCCTGCAACAAACAAATTGCAAGGATAGAGATAAAGGTTCTGAGGAGTATCAACCTGCTGAATAATACCGCTCTTCATAACAACGATACGGGTACCCATTGTCATAGCCTCAGTCTGGTCGTGTGTAACGTAAATAAACGTTGTACCCAAGCGCTGATGAAGTTTAGAAATTTCGGTACGCATCTGTGCACGGAGTTTAGCATCCAAGTTAGAAAGAGGTTCGTCAAGCAAGAATACCTTAGGTTCGCGAACGATAGCACGACCGAGCGCAACACGCTGACGCTGACCGCCCGACAAAGCTTTAGGCTTACGTTCAAGAAGATGTGCAATGTCAAGTATGCGGGCTGCTTCCTCAACGCGACGCTTAATCTCATCCTTAGGTGTTTTGCGAAGCTTAAGTCCAAATGCCATATTGTCAAATACTGTCATATGCGGATAAAGAGCGTAGTTCTGGAAAACCATTGCTATATCACGGTCTTTAGGTGCTACGTCGTTTACAAGGCGATCGCCGATATAAACTTCACCGTCTGAAATTTCTTCAAGGCCTGCAACCATACGAAGTGTTGTTGATTTACCGCAACCCGAAGGACCTACAAGAATTATAAATTCTTTATCCTTAATTTCAAGATTAAAATCAGACACGGCGGTTACGCCGCCGGGATATCTCTTATAAACGTTGCGAAGTGATAGACTTGCCATATAAATGGACCTCCTGATAAATAACTAAATTACTCTTAGCATTATAACAAAATTATTCCCAAAATGCTATAACTAAATTCCACAATGTTTTTCAAACCCTTTTGGTGAAAAGATATAACTTTCTTATTTGTCGCTAAACAAAATCAATTTTTCAAGCTCAGCCCGGTTTGTTTCAACGTATTCGCCCTCTTTTAAATCTTCAGGCAGTTTCAAACCGCCTATCGACTCACGGTGCAATTTATTCACGCCCAGATTTTCTGTACCGAACATACGCTTGATCTGATGATATTTGCCCTCGGTTATTATGAGTCTGGCAACATTTTTTGACACCCTTTCAAGCAGCGCGGGTTTGCAAACCGTACCGTCCGCAAGAACAATGCCGTTTTTGAACCTTTCAACCGTTTTGCCGTCAAAATCGCCGTCTAATTCGGCTATATATGTTTTTGGTATCCCTTTTTTCGGTGAAATACAATTATGTGCAAAAACACCGTCATCGGTAATAATCAAAAGTCCGGTAGTGTCCTTGTCAAGTCTCCCCACGGGGAACAGCCCTTTGCGGTTAAACTTTTCAACAACCAGATCTACAACCGTTTTTCGCGACTTATCGTTTGATGCCGATAAAATTCCGCTTGGCTTATTCATTAGTATGTACAGAAATTCCTTATACTTTACAATAATATTATTATAAACCACTGTATCGGAATCGATATCTATGATAAATCCGGAATCGGTAATAATATTTCCGTTGACCAAAGCCTGTCCGCGCTGTATGCCAGTTCGAACAGTGCTTCTTGAAACCGTAAGTTGGTTAGATATAAATTTATCAAGTCTTTGTTTTTTCATTTTCATTCACTTTTTATCGGCAGCATAAAACCGTTCAGATACGGTGAGGATACGTCACCGCCTATCACCCTGTTGTTATACACAATCATATTAAACACACAATCACCGCTGTAATCTTCGGGCGGAACGACCGAATACGTATAAATCGTAGCCTTGCATCCTTTATAGTCCGAAAGGTCATAACCGGCCTCTCGTTGCAGATCGTTATAATTATTATAAACGCTCGAAAACTTTTCGGGTATAGTAACCGTTTTAACAGTGGGCTCGTTCAAAAGCAATTCGTATCCCGAATTTTCAATAAACGTTATACGGTCACTGTTTGTTTTTGCGTTTTCATCTATCTCACCGGCGGCAAAAACCTCACAACAAACCAAAAATACAGCCGTAATTATCAAAAGTAAAACAGTAAGTCCCCTGCGGTTAAATATAAAATACGCACGCAAAATAATCACCCTTTAAATTATATTGGGCAATTCAAAAAATTATGATATAAGACATACCGCGTGTGCCGAAATTCCGCTTCCGTCACCCGTAAACCCGAGTCCCTCTTCGGTAGTTGCCTTTATATTGACGCATGATATATCAACATTGCAATCGTCCGCAATGTTTTTGCGCATAATATCAATATAATCTTTTAATTTCGGACGTTGTGCAATTAAAGTACAGTCAATATTTTCAATATTATACCCTTTTCCCTTTATAAGTCTTACGGTTTGTTTCAACAGCAACCTTGAACTTATTCCGCTGTATTTTTCATCTGTATCAGGAAAATGTTTTCCTATATCGCCCAAAGCCGCTGCACCCAACAAAGAATCGCACACAGCGTGAAGCAATACATCTGCGTCAGAATGCCCCAGCAGACCCGATTCAAATGGAATTTCAACCCCGCCTAAAATCAGTTTTCTGCCTTTTACAAGGCAATGGACATCATAACCGTGACCTATTCGCATATATTGCCGCCTTTCAACAACGCCTCTGCAATAATAATGTCTTCGGGCGTCGTTATTTTTATGTTTTTAACGCTTGACTGTATCGCTTTAACTGTAAGACCTGCGACCTCCATAACTGATACGTCATCGGTAAATTCCGACGCGTTTTTTATTTCACGGCAAGCCTTAACATATTTTTTTACATCTACACCCTGTGGAGTTTGAGCGGCATAAAGGCAACTGCGGTCAACAGTTGACGCAACCATTCCGTTTTTGTCAACAGACTTAACCGTGTCATTTATCTTATTTACGCACACTGCGGCGTCGTAATTTTTAAGTGCTCTTGCAACGGCGGTTACCGTATCGGCATCAACAAGCGGACGTGCGCCGTCATGTATTAGAACCTTTTCGTCACTTACATCAAGGCGTGACATTCCGCACATAACCGAACTGTGTCTTGTGTCGCCGCCTACCGTTATGTCCGAAACCTTGCTTATCATATACTTATCACAGATCAGTTGAATGTCTTTTACGCTGTCTTTGGCCGTTACAATTATTATTTTAGATACATCGGCGCAGTTTTCAAAAGCCATAAGGGTTCTTGCTATCACGGGAATACCAAGCAATAATGCAAACTGTTTATTTATTCCGCACATTCTGCTCGAATTACCGGCAGCAACAATAATTACGGGTATTCCGTCAGTGCTGTTTTCGCATATATTATACTGCAATTTTAACTCGGTAACATTCATAAAATTTTCCTTTAAAAACAACGCCGCACTATTCCGAGCACACGGAACAAGTGCGGCGCAATTAACATTTTATAATAATTACTTATCGCTGCCGCAATCGCAATCGCTGTCGCAACAATCACAATCGCCGTCACAGTCACCGTCAAAATCAAATTCAAGATGTGTGCCGCAATTCGGGCAGTCTATACCCCCATCTTCCAACATATCTTCATCAAGATAGATCACATCGTTGCAATTCGGACATTCAACTTCATAAAGACCGTCATCGCAATCGCAATCATCATCGCAACAATCGCAATCGTCTTCACATTCGTAAACAACATCTTCAAGTGCCGATAAATCTTCATCAACAGCATCTATCTGCTCGCTCATATCGTCGCAAGCGTCCTCAATATCGCATATTTCAGCGGTAATATCGCCTAAAAGGTCGATAATTGCATTGAGAACTTTGCCTTCCTTAGTGTCTCCGTCAAGTTCAAGACCTTCGGCAAGGCCCTTTATATAAGAAATCTTTTCACAAATATCCATTGGTTTTTCCTCCTGAAATAAAAATTATGCACGTTCCATATATTCACCGGTTCTGGTGTCAATACGAACAACTTCGCCCTCATTGATAAATAACGGAACACGAATTTCACAACCGGTTTCAAGTGTTGCCGGCTTAGTAGCATTTGTAGCAGTGTTGCCTGCAAAACCGGGTTCCGTTTTTGTAACGGTAAGTTCAACAAAAGTTGGCGGTTCTACACCGAAAACCTTACCTTTATATGAAAGAACCTTGCATACCATATTTTCTTTAACAAACTTAAAGTTGTCTGAAAGTTCCGATGCGTTGATAGGTTCAAGTTCATATGTTTCCTGATCCATAAAGTAATAAAGATCACCGTCCTGATATGAATACTCCATATCCTTGCGCTCAATATAAGCCGTCGGGAACTTTGCAGTCGGGTTATACGACTTTTCAACAACAGAACCCGTAATTACATTTTTTGTTTTTGTTCTGACAAAGGCAGCGCCTTTACCGGGTTTAACATGCTGAAATTCTACAACCTGTAAAACCTGACCATCCTCCTCAAAGGTTACACCGTTTCTGAAATCGCCGGCACTAATCATTATTATTTCCTCCAAATTCAACTTCTTGTTGCGGCACAGTTCAAATGCCGCTACACAATTATATTCTAATATTTTTTACAAACTTTGTCAAGCAAATATAAATTTTATTTGTTTTAAATCTCAGTTAATCAAAATTAAAGCCCACGGCAGTTCTTCACCCGCATAAACCTCCTGAGATATATACTACCGTTTTTTATTTATCCATGTGCTCGGAGAAATAAATATTATAAGCGGGAATATTTCAAGCCTGCCGAACAGCATCGCAAATGTTAAAACTAACTTTGAAAAATCAGTGTAGGCGCTGAAATTTGATGCGGGTCCCACAGCGCCAAAACCCGGACCTATATTATTAAAACAAGACACAACCGCCGAAAAGTTGGTTTCAAACCCGAACGGTTCAAATGATATTAAAAGAAATGCCGTAAGCAAACATATCATATAAACAACAAAGTATGTGCTTGCACTGTTGAGTGTCTCCTCATCTACGGCTTTACCCTCAAAGTGTATTCTGCCCACCGAGCGTGGATGTATCATCTTTTTTACCTGTTTAGACACCGATTTAAAAAGCATCACAAGCCTTGAAATTTTAAGTCCGCCTGCGGTAGAACCTGCACACGCGCCCGAAAACATAAGCAGCAAAAGTATTGTTTTTGAAAGGTTGGGCCATAAATTAAAGTCCGCTGTAGCAAAACCCGTTGTCGAAACAATTGACGTAACCTGAAAAAATGAATTTCTTAAAGACAGCGAAAAGTTTTTATAAATAGGCATTATGTTTGCGGTGATACATATAACGCTTACCGCAACTATTGAAACATAGCACCAAAGTTCACTGCTCTTAAGTGCCGTCTTTACCTTGCGCAACAAAATCAGGTAATAAAGATTAAAGTTCACGCCGAACAAAAACATAAATATTGCTATTACCCACTGACAATACGGACTGTATGACGCAACACTGTCTGCCTTTATTCCGAAACCGCCTGTACCGGCAGTTGCAAATGAATGTACTATGCTGTCAAACCTTGACATACCGCCCGCAAGCAACAAAATCATTTCCAAAAGGGTAAGACCTATATATATCATATAAAGTATCTTTGCGGTGTCTTTGGTTTTTGACACAAGTTTGCCCTTTACCGGACCCGGAACTTCGGCACGCATTATGTGCATTGAACGATCGGTAAAGTTAGGCACAACAGCCATTATAAATACCAAAACGCCCATACCGCCTATCCAGTGTGTAAAACTTCTCCAGAAAAGCATACTTTTGCTCATTGCTTCAACATTGACTAAAATTGAAGCACCCGTGGTTGTAAATCCGCTTACAGTTTCAAAAAGCGCGTCTATATAAGAGTGTATTTCACCGGATATAACAAACGGCAATGCGCCGACTGCCGCCAATATTATCCACGCAAGGGCAGTTATTGCAAAACCCTCTTTTGCATATATCACACGATTTTCTGTGCGCACAAAGAGTATAATCAATGTGCCTGCTGCAAATGAGCCCACAGCTGTTACCAAAAAGCAGAACAGTTGCTCCCCCTCACCGTAAATTACCGCAACAATTGCCGGCAAAAGTAAAATAAGCGCTATTATTTGTGAGATTTTGCCCGTCATTCTGAGCAACATTTTTTTGTTCATAAACGTTACCTCAAAATATCGGAAAGGTCGTTCATCTTATGTTCCGATTCCTTTGCAATTACTATAATTTTGTCGCCCGCAATGATCTCATCGTCACCTGTTGGGATAAAGGCATTGCGCTTTCGGATTATTCCTGCTATAAGAACGTCTTTTTTAAGACGCATATCCTTAAGCTTTATATGCTGATTTTTAAAGTCGGATTGAACGTTAAATTCAAGCGCCTCAACCTTGCCGTCCATAAGTTTATACATCGTTTCAATATTGCTGCCAAGGGTGTTTTGAAGCGCCCGTGCATAACTTGTTATAACATTTGAAACGGCACGCTTAGGCGAAACTATGGAATCAAGTCCCAATTTTTGCGCCATAGATGCAAGTTCTGCCTGATTTATCTTTGCTATAACACGCGAAACATTCTGCGATTTTGCAAAAAACGATATAAGAATATTTTCTTCATCAATTCCGGTGAGCGCGGTAAACGCATCTACCGAAGTTATACCCTCCTCCATCAGAACTTCCTGATGATTGCCGTCGCCGTTTATAACAACCGCGCCCGGCAACATCTCGGCGAAACGGTCGCAACGTTCAAGTTCCTTATCTATTATGGTGACATTACTTCCCGAACGCAACAGCATTTTTGCAAGGTAGTACGCCGTTGTACTGGCACCTAAAATCATAACATTTTTTGAATGTTTTTTTGCAAGTCCCAACATCTTCAAAAGTTTTTGAATTTCAGAGTAGTCGGCCGTGATGCAAATGCGGTCGCCGTTTTTAAGTTCAAAATTACCGTCGGGTATATATACGTTTTCGCCGCGTTTTACAACGCATATCAAAAAGTTCGCCTTATTATACTTTTTTCTCAGATTTGCAAGGCTTATTCCGTCAAGCTGCGCCTCTTCCCTCAATATAAGTTCAACCATTTCAAAATTTCTTCTTGAAAAGGTTTCAATGTTAAGAGCCGCAGGGAGTTTTAAAATATTAAAAACCTCCTGAGCCGCCAAAAATTCCGGATTTATTGTAAGTGACAGATCAAGATACTGTTTTAACTGATCTAACTTGTTATAATTATATTCGGGATTTCTCACCCTTGCCGCCGTATGCGACGCGCCCATCTTTTTGGCTATATAGCATATAAGCATATTTATCTCGTCGGAATTTGTAACCGCAATAAGCAACTCCGCCTTCGGAACTTCGGCCTCCATAAGAGTGTCATAATCGACGCCGTTTCCGCAAACGCACATAATGTCATATATACTGCCGATGTCGTCCGTAACCTTATGATTAACGTCAACAGCGGTAATATCATGACCTTCGCTCTCAAGACTTTCAATAATGGTTGTGCCTATTTTTCCACAGCCGACAATAACTATTTTCATTAAGTTCCCCTCTTCTGATAAAACGGTCAGTTTATTATACTATATATAACTGAGCTTTTCCACACTTTTTTTACATTGACTTTATTTATATATGGTTTTATAATTGTAGCGGTGATTATTATATGAAAAAAAACAAAAAAGTTGCCGTAATCATAATAAGTGTTATTCTTGCAATCGCCTTATTGCTGACATCGGCGTTTTTTATTTTAAGTTATATTGGTAAAAAACAATTTCATAAAAAAGATAAGCATATTGTAAATGAAAATGTAGTAATAGATGATGAAGATTCAATAACCTATAACGAAAATGAATATGTGCTTAATAAAAATATTATAAGTATGCTTGTTATAGGTGTTGACCGCAGCAGTTTGGAAAAAGATTTCGGTGCCGGAAGCAACGGTCAGGCCGATGTAATATTTTTGGCAACGGTTGATACAAAAACAAAAAAGATGAGCATTATCCCCATTTCAAGAGAAACTATTACGGATATAAACATATACACCACAGACGGCACCTTTGCCGGAACACAAAAACAACCCCTTTGCCTTGCATACGCATACGGCAACACACCTGAAGAATGCAGCATAAATATAATGACATCGGTAAAAAGACTGCTGTATGAAATAAATATTGACTCATACGTAACAATAGATATGAACGGCGTAAGCAAACTCACCGATATGGTAGGCGGAATTGAGGTAAATTGCCTTGAAAATATAAAAGTCGGCGGAAAATATGTAAATGCAGGCGAAAAACTTACGCTTAACGGCAGTAAAGCGCTGGATTATGTTCGAAATCGCGGAACCGATTTAGAAGCGAATAATCGCCGTATGCAAAGGCAAAAACAGTTTTTGTCGGCTCTTATTTCAAAAACGGGCAACTCAGTTTTAAGCGATTTTACAAATCTTGCAACATATTATACCAACCTTACCCCTTATTTTTCCACCAACATCTCATTTGCACAGATAACCTATCTGGCACAAAATTTTTTAAGTCTGAATTTAGGAGATTCGCTTGAGTATAAAAACATTGAAGGTACTTTGGCGCAGGGCGAAAAATGGGTAGAGTTCACGGCAGATGAAAACTCACTGCTTCAAACCGTAATAGACGTATTTTACATACCTAAAAAATCGAATACCGACTAAAATTAAATTGCCTTTCAAAACGAAAGGCAATTTTTTATAAGTATAAAAATTATTTTTTAAGAGAAATGATGTTTGCAACAAGTGCCAGAACAAAAAACAGAATTGCAATATACTTTGTAAAACGGGCAAGTTTTGCATTAACCGTGCGTGCCTTGTTTTTTGAAAGAAAAGTGTCGGCTCCGCCTGAAATAGCGCCGTTAACACCCGAACGGTGACCCTGCTGTAAAAGTATAACGCCTATAATAACCAGGCAAACCAAAATCATTGCTATTCCCAAAATTATTTCCCACGGACTCATTTTTAAACCTCCAAATTATATAAATAAAC
>CAKSDJ010000019.1 GCA_934445015.1 uncultured Eubacteriales bacterium
CGCGGCCTCCGCATCCCAAATGCGGCGCGCTATCAACTGCGCTACACCCCGATAGTTATTAAATTGTGGTCGTGTAGGTGGTCAAATCTGTGGTCAAACACAGTTTTGACTGCCTTTTTTCATTTGCCAAACCGCCCAAAATCCGCACGGTTGAAGGGCTTTCGGCGGTTGGCACCGATAAACGTCAGAAATGCCATCTATGCTCCCAAATGCGGCGCGCTATCAACTGCGCTACACCTCGATAAGCGATAATTAGTTAAAACACAACGCTCAAATATTATATTACAACAAAATTGCTTTGTCAATACCTTTTAGAAACCGAAAGTTAAATCTGAAAATTAAAATACCGTGTTCAACAGTTTAAATTATACTGTTGAACGCGGCATTTTAAAGTTTTATTTACAACTTTGTTGTTTTATCAGATCGTCAAGGGTTATTTTATCAAAATAATCGTTTACCGTTGTGTAAAAATCTTTCCACATAGGCAGGGTAGGGCACTTATCGGCGCGTTCGCATTTCTCGGTGTTACATTCAAGACAGGCAACAGGTGCCAAACCGCCTTCTGTAAGGCGAAGAATATCTCCGACTTTATAATCCTTCGGACTTTTTGACAGCCGGTATCCGCCGCCTTTGCCGTGCACGCCTTCAACATAATTGTTTTTAGACAGCACAGGCATAATCTTTTCTATATATTTAAGCGAGATTCCCTGCCGTTCGGCAACGTTTTTCATAGCAACATACCCGTTATTCTGATGTTCGGCAAGGTCTATCATAACCCTTAGAGCATATCGGCCTTTAGTAGATATCATCATTATACTTATACCTCGTTTACAATACTTTCGGCGTATCTTACCGTTTCCATAGCGTCGCGTGCGTATTTATCGGCACCGATTTCATCGGCGTATTCCTTTGTTAAAACAGCGCCGCCGACAATTATTTTGCACCATGGTGCATCTTTTCTGAGTTGTTTTATTGTTTCCTCCATAGCAGGTACGGTGGTGGTCATAAGTGCGCTCAGACCTACGATAGGGGCATGCAGTTCAACGGCTTTTGCGACAATAACTTCCGGGGGAACATCTTTTCCTAAATCAACAACATTAAAACCGTAGTTTTCAAGAAGCAGTTTTACAATGTTTTTGCCTATATCATGTATGTCACCATGAACCGTTGCAATTACAAAAATGCCTTTGTCGGGTTTTTTATTGCTGTCGGTCATTGAAGTTTTAATAACTTCAAAAGCGCTTTTTGCCGCTTCCGCGCTCATAAGCAATGACGGCAGATATATTGTCTTTTTTTCAAAACCAACACCCACAATATCAAACGCGGGGATTATTTCACGGTTAACAATTTCAAGCGGCGGAACGGTTAACAGCATAGATTTTGTGATTTCGGCTGCTCTGTCTTTTAAGCCCTTAATTATTGCATATTGCAATTCCGAACCATAGTTTTCATTTGAAGTGCCGACTTCGGCAGTTGAGTTTTTTTGCTGTATTGGTTGTACTGATGTAAACAGATCGGAATTATCAATGTAATCGGCACAATTTGGGTCAAGACCTTTAAGTGCTTTATATGAGTAATACGTTTTAAGCATATCTGCCGAATACGGATTCATGATTGCAGCCGACAAACCGTTTTGAAGAGCAAGTGCAAAAAAAGTGCCGTTAATGGCATCACGTGCCGGCAAACCGAATGATATGTTTGAAACTCCTAAGGAAGTATGGCAGCCGAGTTCGGTTCTGATTCTGCGAACGGCTTCAAGCGTTGCAAGCGCGGCGGTATTATCTGCACTGACTGTCATTGCCAGTGGGTCAAATATTATATCCTTTTTATCTATTCCGTACGTTTTTGCCGTGGCAAGTATATTTTTTGCAATTCGGATTCTACCTTCGGCTGTATCCGGAATACCGCTTTCATCAAGCGTAAGCGCAACAACCAAGCCACCGTACTTTTTTACAAGAGGAAAAACAGCAGCCATATTATCTGCTTTGCCGTTTACCGAATTTATCATTGCTTTACCGTTATAGCGGCGAAGCGCTGCGCGCATTGCGTCAATGTTTGATGTATCGATTTGAAGCGGAAGGTCAATTATTGACTGTAACTCGCAAACAACCGTTTCAAGTGTTTTTACTTCATCTATATTAGGCAAGCCGACATTCACATCAAGTATGTGAACGCCTTTTTTTTCTTGATTAAGACCTTCTGAGAGCACGTAATCAATATCATTATTTACAAGCGCTTCTTTAAAACGCTTTTTTCCGGTAGGATTTATTCGTTCACCTATAAGTATAGGTGATAAATCAAATTTTACTGTATGCGTATAAGATGATACAACGGTTATGTTTTTATTTACAAGAGGCATAGGTGATAAGGAGTCTGTTTTTGCTGTGAGTTTTTTTATATATTCGGGTGTTGTACCGCAACATCCGCCTATTACACTCACGCCTGCATTTACAAGATCAAAAACCTCATTTGCAAAATCATCAGCCGTGACGTCATAAACTGTTTTATTGTCAACTGATTTGGGCAGACCGGCATTGGGTTTTAAAACTACCGGAACAGACGCATTTTTAATAAGATCAAGAATTACCGGTCGCAATTGTTCAGGACCGAGCGAGCAGTTTGCCCCTAATGCGTCGGCACCCATACCCTCAAGCATAGCCACCATTGCGGCAGGCGAGGCACCGGTCATAAGTTTTCCGTCTTCGCCGTAGGCGTTTGAAACAATTACAGGCAAATCACTGTTTTCTTTAGCGGCAAGCAACGCCGCCTTTGTTTCGTAACTGTCATTCATTGTTTCAATTATAATCAGGTCAACACCGTATTTAACGCCCAACTTTACCGTGTGCGAAAAAACCGAAACCGCTTCTTCAAAATCAAGATCGCCGAACGGCTTTAACATTTTACCCGAAGGGCCTATATCAAATGCAATAAATTTATCCTTTTTTGATACGGACAAATCGCGTGCGGTTTTGGCATTATAAACAGCCGACATAATTATGTTTTCAAGTTCATCGCTGTCAAATTTAAGCGAATTTGCACCGAATGTATTTGTACATACAACGTTGCTTCCTGCATCAAAATAGTTTTTATGAATTTGTGTAATAATATCCGGATGGGTCAAATTCCACCTTTCGGGATATTCGCCGGCTTTAAGCCCTTTTTCCTGCAACAGGGTACCCATACCGCCGTCAAGACAGATAATATTGTTTTTTAAAAACTCTTTAAAATTCATAAAGCACCTCTGTAAGCACAATTTTTTAAATCGCATAAAGCGCACTTATTCACATTGCTTTTTTGACTTTTTTCGGTAAGACCTACAATTGCCGTAACCGACTTTGACGGCGACATTATAAGGCTGTTGTTCAATGTAAGACCTATATTTTTTGAACAGTTAAGAAGATTAAAAATGTTCGTTTGCGTACTAAGCGGTAAATCACCGTATCCCGGACTAAAACGCGGTTTTAAACCGACATTTTCCGCTGTTTGCAGGTCGGCACAAAACACGTCGCAAAGCGCCTCTATACGTTCGGCACCGAGCGCCTGAAATATAAGCGCTTTAACCGGAGATATATGTCCGTATTTTGCAATCAATCTGTCAATTTCTACGCCTATTGTAGCACCGAAAATTACCGCCTCATTACACCCGTTTAAGTTTTTTGCAAGTTTGTTTGATGTTGCGCAAAAGAAAGAAAAATCGCAAATATTATTTGTAACCGATACGGGCGTCTTAATATAACAAACTTTATATTCAAGTCTGCCAAGCGCTTCATCAATGCAGGTATCCAACAGTTTTTGTATCTCTGCGTCGGGTGATTTGCAACCTGCATATCTGAGTATTTCACTTTTGCATACAGGCGGTTCGGTGTAGAATTTTTTTAAAACTGTTGTACTCATTTTTTTATAATTTCCGAAAGGTTGTCCTGAATTTTTGCAGCAATATCCGGCTTGTTCATTGAATAAACGTGCACGTTTGTTATGCCGTTTGCGTACAAATCGATTATCTGGTCGGTAGCATATGCAATGCCTGCCTGTTTCATAGCCGATGGCTCAGAGCCGAACTTATCTACAATGCTTTTAAATCTTTGAGGCATAAATGAACCTGAAAGTTTAATTGCCCGTTCAACCTGATTGGCATTTGTAATAGGCATAATGCCCGGAATTACCGGCACCGTAATACCTGTTTCGCGGATTTTATATAAAAAATTATATAACAGATTGTTGTCAAAAAACATTTGCGTTGTTAAAAAGTCAACGCCGGCGTCAACCTTTTCTTTAAGGTGTTTTATGTCATCACATTGATTTTTGCTTTCGGGATGAATTTCGGGGTAACAGGCAGCACCTATGCAAAAATCGCTGTCCGAAGATTTAAGTTCGGTTATCAGGTCAATAGCATAGTGATAATCCCAAGTGCTTCTGTCGGCATTTTTGAGTTCATCGGGGATATCGCCGCGTAAAGCCATAATGTTTTTGATACCGGAATTTTTTATATCGTTAATTTGTTGTTTTACCGTGTCGTGTGTAGAGGAAACGCATGTAAGGTGCGCCAGTGTAGGCACACCGTAGAGGTTATCAATATTTTTTGCTATATCAAGCGTATAACGGCTTGTGCCGCCTCCTGCACCGTATGTTACGCTCATAAAAGCAGGGTGCAGCTTTGCGATCTCTTCGGTGGCAAATTTTACACTTTCAAAACTTGTCTCGGTTTTTGGCGGAAAAACCTCAAAAGACAGAGACGGTTTTCTTTTATTGATTATATCTATGATTTTCATATATTGGTTTCCTTTAAAGTTTTTTTAATATTATACACCCGATAAGATAGGTAAATCAATATTAAATATTGCAGCAGTGCTCGCATTCATCACATTTAGGAAACTTTGAACGGTCATATTCAATATTGTTTTTTTCATAATAGTTCTGAATTGCCTTTTTAATTGCCTCTTCTGCAAGAACCGAGCAGTGCAATTTATGTGCCGGCAATCCGTCAAGCGCCTCGGCAACGGCCTTGTTTGTAAGGGTCAGTGCTTCCGATAAAGGCTTGCCTTTAATAAGTTCGGTAGCCATTGAACTTGACGCTATTGCAGAGCCGCAGCCGAATGTTTCAAATTTAACATCGGTAATAATATCATTATCAATCTTTAAATATATACGCATTATGTCACCGCATTTTGCATTGCCAACTTCGCCTACTGCATCGGCTTTTTCTATAACGCCTATGTTACGCGGATTTCTGAAATGATCCATTACTTTTTCACTGTATAAAGCCATAATAATTACCTCACTTAATAATAAATTCTCTGTTGCCGCTTACAAGGTCATGCCAAACCGGTGATATGCTTCGCAAATATTCTACCGTGTCTTTAACTGCCTTAACCGTGTAATCAATTTCATCTTCGGTGTTTTCTGCCGATAAGGTCAATCTGAGCGAGCCGTGCGCAACGTCATGCGGTCTGCCTATTGCAAGCAACACGTGACTCGGGTCAAGAGAACCCGATGTGCAAGCCGAGCCCGAAGACGCGCATATACCTTTGTCGTCAAGAAGCAGGAGCAGTGATTCGCCCTCAATGCCTTCAAAACAAAAATTAACGTTACCCGGCAATCTTTTGGTCAGGTCGCCGTTGAGAACCGAATGCGGTATTTGTGAAAGACCGTTGATCAGTTTATTGCGAAGTTTAATCAGTTTTTTTGAGTTTTCATCAATGTTGTTTACCGCATCTTCAAAAGCTGCCGACATTCCCATAATTGCAGGTATGTTTTCGGTTCCGGCACGTTTTCCGCGTTCCTGAGCGCCGCCTTCGATAAGATTTCTAAGTCTTATGCCTTTTTTTGCATAAAGCACACCCACCCCTTTGGGACCGTTAAACTTGTGTGCCGACAGTGAAAGCATATCAATATTCTGATCTTTTACATTGATTTTTAAATGGCCTGCGGCCTGTACGGCATCGGTGTGAAAAATTATACCCTTATTGCGGCATATTTCACCGATTTCTTTAATCGGTTCAACGGTGCCGATTTCATTATTGGCGTACATTACCGTTATAAGACAGGTATCCTCGCGAATAGCATTCGCTACCTGTTCGGGTTTAATCAGCCCCTTTTCATCAACTTGTAAAAGCGTTATATCAAAACCTTTATTTTTGAGTTTGTCCAAAGTGTGCAACACAGCGTGGTGTTCAATAGCGGTGGATATAATATGCTTTTTGTTTGCTTTTTTGCCTGTATACGCCGCAGATATAATTGCCTGATTGTCAGACTCACTTCCGCCAGAAGTAAATGTTATTTCGCGTGAGTCGCAACCGAGCAAATCGGCAATTTTTTGTCGTGCCGCACATAACGCCTCGTTCGCTTTTTGCCCAACAGAATGCAGACTTGACGGATTACCGTAGACCTCGTCCATATAAGGCATCATAGCGTCGATTGATAAACGGCTCATTTTTGTTGTTGCTGCATTATCAAGATATATCATAATTACTCCTTATAAAAGCCGCCGCCTTAAACCGACGACGGCAATTTTAGATTTATTCTGCAAAAAGTGGGGTAGAGAGGTATCTGTCGCCTGTATCAGGCAGTAAAACTACAATATTTTTACCGACATTTTCAGGCCTTTTAGCAAGTTCAATTGCGGCATATAACGCCGCACCGGAAGATATACCTACAAGCACACCTTCGCTTCTGCCTATCAATTTTCCGGTTTTAAAGGCATCATCGTTTTCAACGGCAATAATCTCATCGTAAACGTTGCAATCAAGCACATCGGGTACAAAACCTGCGCCTATGCCCTGAATTTTATGCGCTCCGGCAACGCCCTTTGATAAAACAGGTGATGTTGCAGGTTCAACGGCTACAACCTTGACATCTGGATTTTTGGATTTGAGATATTTACCCACACCTGTAACCGTGCCGCCTGTGCCGACACCCGCAACAAATATATCAACAGCACCGTCAGTGTCGTCAAATATTTCGGGTCCGGTTGTTTCGAAGTGCGCTTTGGGGTTGGCGTGGTTTACAAATTGACCTGGGATAAAACTATTGGGGATTTCTTTTGCAAGTTCTTCAGCCTTAGCTATAGCACCCTTCATACCTTTTGCGCCGTCGGTGAGCACAAGTTCCGCACCGTAAGCTTTCATAAGCTGGCGGCGTTCAACCGACATGGTTTCTGGCATTACTATAATGATGCGGTATCCGCGTGCCGCTGCAACAGAGGCAAGACCAATGCCGGTGTTACCGCTTGTCGGTTCAATTATAACCGAATCGGGTGTCAATTTGCCGGTTGCCTCTGCATCGTCTATCATTGATTTTGCAACACGGTCTTTAACAGAGCCTGCAGGATTAAAATACTCAAGTTTAGCAAGTATTTTTGCCTTTAAGTCATACTTTTTTTCAATGTTTGTCAGTTCCAAAAGCGGCGTTTTTCCGATAAGTTGATCAGCTGATGTATATATTTTTGACATAATTATCTCTCCTTTACGGCATCAAATCCGTTTTGCAGGTCGGCAATAATATCATCTATATGCTCGGTACCAATTGAAAGACGGATAGTGTTCGGTTTTATGCCCTGTTCGGCAAGTTCCTTTTCATTAAGTTGGCTGTGCGTTGTAGTCGCCGGATGTATAACAAGACTTTTAACATCGGCAACGTTTGCAAGCAGTGAAAAAATTTTAAGATTATCAATAAATTTATGAGCCTCGGCTACGCCGCCGTCAATCTCAAAAGTAAATATTGAACCGCCGCCGTTAGGAAAATATTTTTCATACAGATCATGCTGCGGATGGTCGGGGAGTGACGGGTGGTTAACTTTTTTAACCAAAGGATGTTTTGATAAAAATTCAATAACCTTTTTTGTGTTTTCGACATGGCGCTCAATGCGAAGCGACAAAGTTTCAATACCCTGTAACAGTAAAAATGCTGCAAACGGAGATATTGTAGCACCGGTATCGCGAAGCAATATAGCGCGAATATATGTTACAAACGCAGCAGGACCTGCCGCTTTGACAAAAGACACACCGTGATAACTTTCATTAGGTTCTGAAATTTGCGGATACTTACCGCTTTTTGCCCAGTCAAAATTACCGGAATCAACGATAATACCGCCAAGCGTTGTGCCGTGACCGCCTAAAAATTTGGTGGCAGAATGAACAACTATATCGGCACCGTGCTCAATAGATCTTATAAGATACGGTGTTCCGAAAGTGTTGTCAACAACAAGCGGAAGTCCGTGTTTGTGCGCAAGTTGTGCCAAAGCGTCAATGTCGGGTATGTCCGAATTCGGATTTCCGAGCGTTTCAACATATATTGCCCTTGTGTTTTCTTTAATTGCGTTTTCTACATCCTGCAGATTGTGAATATCAACAAAAGTTGCCGTGATTCCAAAGTTGGGTAGGGTATGTGCAAGCAAGTTGTAACTGCCGCCGTATATGGTTTTTTGGGCAACAAAATGTCCGCCGTTCTGACCTAATGCTTCAAGTGTATAATTTATAGCGGCAGCACCCGAAGCCAGTGCCAATGCCGCAACACCACCTTCAAGAGCGGCTACGCGTTTTTCCAAAACGTCTTGAGTAGTATTTGTTAAACGGCCGTATATATTACCGGCATCCGTAAGACCGAAACGCGCCGCTGCGTGCGCTGAATTTTTAAATACATAAGAGGTGGTTGCGTATATAGGAACTGCACGTGCATCGGTTGCGGAATCGGGAGTTTCCTGACCTACGTGAAGTTGCAAAGTTTCAAATTTATAGTCTGACATAAGAATTATTCCTTTCGATTTCAAATGATTTTATATGTTTTAAAATTTACATACATAGACACATTCGACCGAATCTGAAGTTTGCTCTTAAAAGTCTTTCAAATAAGTTGTGCATTTAAAGCGCCCCTTTCATTCAACCTACCTTTTTAGTAGGTTGAATAGATTATAACATCTATTTACCTACTTGTCAAGGGGTAAATGGAAACTTTTTGAAAAAATAAAAGAGTCGGCAAACAAATACAAGCCGACTCTTGAAAATCATATAAAATTTGTTATAAGATCGCCCATTTCAGAGCAGGTGACTTTAGTGCAGCCGTCTTGCATAATATCAGCGGTGCGGTAGTTTTTGTTTAAAACTTCATCAACTGCTATTTCTATTGCGTCGGCTTCTGCAGACATATCAAATGAGTAGCGAAGCATCATTGACGCCGAAAGAATAGTACCTATCGGGTTTGCAACGTTTAATCCGGCAATATCGGGGGCAGAACCGTGAATAGGCTCATACATACCCAAAGTGCCTGATGAAAGCGACGCCGACGGCATCATACCTATTGAACCGGTAAGCATTGACGCTTCATCAGAAAGTATGTCGCCAAACATATTCTCTGTAACTATAACATCGAACTGAGTCGGATTTTTTATAAGTTGCATTGCGGTGTTGTCAACCAAAATATCACTGTATTCGACCTCCGGATATTCAAGGCTTAAACGGTGCATTGTTTTTCGCCACAGTCGGGAAGTATCAAGCACGTTTGCCTTATCTACCGATGCAAGTTTTTTATTTCGCTTCATTGCGGTTTCAAAACCGACTCTGCCTATTCTTTCAATTTCGGATTCGGAATACGGCATTATGTCGGTAGCGAGGAGTTCGCCGTTGGCTTTTTCGGTTTTATGCGTTCCGAAATATACACCGCCGGTAAGTTCCCTTACAATGAGCAGGTCAATTCCGTTATTTAAAATGCTGTGCTTCAGCGGTGACGCATCTGCAAGTTGTAAAAACAGTTTTGTAGGGCGCAGATTGGCAAACAGCCCAAGTTCCTTGCGAACGGCAAGCAACGCTTTTTCAGGACGTATTGTCGGGTCTACGTTATCCCATTTGGGTCCTCCTACGGCACCTAACAGCACACTGTTGGAATTTTTGCAGATGTTCATAGCGCTATCAGTAATAGGCACACCGAATTTATCGATAGAACAACCGCCTATATCGGCATAGGTATATTCAAAACCGTGGCGGTATTTATCTGCAATTTTGTTCAGTACTTTAACTGCTTCGGCTACTATTTCGGGTCCTATACCGTCACCCGGAAGCACAGTGATTTTTTTATTCATATCAGTTTTTCTCCTTCAAAGAGGCAAGCAGACCGCCGTGTTCGATAATGTTCTGAATAAATGGGGGAAACGGCTCTGCGGTGTAGGTTTTGCCTGTGGTGACGTTTGTTATTACTCCGGTACTTAAATCTACCTTTACATTATCGCCGGCATTTATTTCGTCGGCTGCCTGTTCGCATTCAAGTATAGGCAAGCCTATGTTTATTGCATTGCGGTAAAATATTCGCGCAAAACTCTTGGCGATTATACAGCCGGTTTTGCAGGTTTTTATAACAAGAGGGGCGTGCTCTCTTGAAGAACCGCAACCGAAATTCCAACCGGCAACCATAATGTCACCGGGCTCAACTTTTTTAACAAAGTCGGCGTCAATATCCTCCATACAATGCAAAGCAAGTTCCTTTGCATCGGGGGTATTAAGATAACGTGCCGGAATAATAACATCGGTGTCAACGTTATCGGGGTATTTAAAAACTTTTCCTTCTATGTTCAAAGTTATACCTCCTTAGGATATGTGATATATCCCGTTAATGCGCTGGCGGCGGCGGTTGCAGGTGATGCTAAGTAAACCTCACTGTCAACGTGACCCATTCGGCCTACAAAATTGCGGTTTGTTGTAGCAATACAACGTTCGCCGTGCGCAAGTATTCCCATATAACCGCCGAGGCACGGGCCGCAGGTTGGGGTAGATACAACCGCTCCTGCGTCTATAAACGCAGTGTACCAGCCGCGTGTTACACATTCACGCAAAATCTGCATAGTTCCGGGAATTATTATACAGCGTATGCCGTCGGCAATTTTTTTGCAGTTAAGTATTTTGTACGCCGTTTCCATATCTTCCATACGACCGTTTGTGCAGCTGCCTATAACAACCTGGTCGATTTTAATGTTGCCGAGTTCACTCGCAGGGCGTGTGTTTTCAGGAAGATGCGGGCAACTTACGGTAGGCACTATTTTTGATAGGTCTATATCTATAACCTTTTCGTAAACTGCGTCGCTGTCGGCTTCAAATATTACAGGTTTACGCTCACTTCTGCCGTTAAGATATGTAAGTGTTACATCGTCAACAGGGAAAATACCGTTTTTTGCGCCTGCTTCAATTGCCATATTGCAGATACAAAGTCTGTCATCCATTGAAAGCGATTCTACACCGTCTCCGGTAAACTCCATACTTTTATAAAGTGCGCCGTCAACGCCTATCATACCAATAATTGTAAGTATAACATCTTTTCCGCTGCAATTTGACGCAAGTTTATTTGTCAGGTTAAACCTAATAGCAGACGGAACCTTAAACCAAGCGGTGCCCGTTGCCATACCGGCTGCAAGGTCGGTAGAACCAACACCGGTTGAAAATGCGCCCAAAGCACCGTAAGTGCAGGTGTGACTGTCTGCGCCAATAATGCAGTCGCCGGCGGTTACAACACCTTGTTCGGGCAGTAATGCGTGCTCAATACCCATTTTGCCTACGTCGTAAAAATGACTTACGCAATGTTCGCAGGCAAATTCGCGGCAGGTCTTTGATTGCTCTGCGGCTTTGATATCTTTATTCGGAACAAAGTGATCAAGCACTATCGATATACGGTCTTTGTCAAAAACATCGGTAAAACCTGCTTTATTAAACTCGTTAACGGCAACGGGAGTGGTGATGTCGTTGCCGAGCAGCATATCAAGTTTTGCACTGATCAACTGACCTGCCTTAACACTTTCAAGTCCTGCGTGAGCCGCTAAAATTTTTTGTGTCATTGTCATACCCATGGTGGTTTACTCCTTAAATACTACGGTTTACCGCAGAAAACAAAGCGTTTATTGAAGATGCTATAATATCATCGTGTATTCCTGCACCCCAGACTTTTTTTCCGTCGGGCAACGTGATGCTCAGGTAGGTTATCGCTTGCGATGAGGAACCTTTTGTAAGCGCGTGTTCTTCATAAGTCAGCTCTGAAAACTTAATTCCGAGATGTTTTTTAAGCGCATTGCTTACGGCGTCAAGTCGTCCGTTACCGGATGCGGTAAGTTCTTTTGTTTCGCCGTTAACCT
Organism: uncultured Eubacteriales bacterium; assembly: GCA_934445015.1. Classification (GTDB taxonomy): domain Bacteria; phylum Bacillota; class Clostridia; order Oscillospirales; family Acutalibacteraceae; genus UBA737. The sequence continues at coordinate 12,104 of CAKSDJ010000019.1, forward strand.
CAACAGTTACCATAACCTTTATTTCGGGTGTGCGTACAAAATGGTAATCAACAAGTTTAATGTGGTTATTTATATTGACGTAATTATTTGTAAATACATCAAGCACTTCATTAGGTGAAAGTTCTGCGTGCGCATGGTCTGATACGTTTTTAACAGTGTAGCCTACGTCCTCACGCATTTTTGCCGGCAAAATGTAACCGAAATTATGCTCTAACAAATATCCTATGCCGCCTTTGCCCGACTGTGAGTTAATGCGTATAACATCAGTTTCGTATTCGCGGCCAACATCGCCGGGATCAATCGGAAGGTAGGGGACAGTCCACGTATCGCAGTGCTTCTCCTCACGCCATTTCATACCTTTTGCAATAGCATCCTGATGTGAACCCGAAAACGCAGCAAATACAAGTTTGCCGGCATAGGGCTGACGTTCATAAACGTGCATACGTGTAACCCGTTCATAAAGTTCCGAAATCTCAGGCATATTTGAAAGGTCAAGGTTAGGGTCTACACCCTGAGCGTACATATTAAGCGCCAATGTAACAATATCTACATTACCGGTACGTTCACCGTTTCCAAACAGAGTACCCTCAACCCGATCTGCGCCTGCAAGAATACCGAGTTCGCAATCGGCAACGGCACAGCCGCGGTCATTATGCGGATGAAGCGAAACTTCAATTGAATCTCTGTACTTTAGGTTATTGCACATATATTCGATTTGATCGGCATAAACGTGCGGTGATGAAAGTTCAACCGTTACAGGCAAATTGATGATTGCCTTGCGCTCAGGGGTTGGTTTCCAGATATCAAGCACAGCGTTGCAAACCTCTAACGCGTATTCGGGTTCTGTGCCGGTAAATGATTCAGGCGAATATTCGTATCTGAAATTTGCGTCTGTCTCGCTTGCAATTTTGTTAAATAACTTAGCGCCGTCAATTGCAATTTGTTTTATTTCATCTTTTGATTTTCTGAATACCTGTTCGCGTTGCGCAAGCGAGGTGGAATTATAAAGATGAACTATCGCGTTTTTGCACCCTTTAAGCGCTTCAAAGGTCTTGCGTATAATATGCTCGCGGCTCTGGGTGAGTACCTGAACCGTAACATCGTCGGGAATCATATTATTGTCAATAAGAGTCCTTAAAAATGTATATTCTGTCTCACTTGCCGCCGGAAAACCGACTTCTATCTCTTTAAAACCAACTTTTACAAGAAGTTTAAAAAACTCTAACTTTTCTTCAAGGCTCATAGGTATAATAAGTGATTGGTTGCCGTCACGCAGATCAACCGAACACCAGGTCGGTGCTTTTTCTATATATATTTTTTCTGACCATTTTCTGGTGGGATTTTTTACAGGAAAAAACTGTCTTGTGTATTTTGCCGTGTTTTTCATTACGTTTCTCCTTATAAAATTATACGGTGGCAATTATCTCAACTTCAACCAAGGCGCCCTTAGGCAGATCTTTTACAGCAACGCAACTGCGCGCCGGTGCTGATGTTATATATTTACCGTAGATCGAGTTAAAAGTCGCAAAATCACCTATATCGCTTAAAAAGCAGGTAGTTTTTACGGCGTTTTCAAAATTTGTTCCGGCAGCGGTTAAAATTGCAGATAAATTTTTCATAACCTGTTCGGTCTGTTCTGATATGTTGTTGCCTACAAGTTGACCGCTTACAGGGTCAAGCGCTATTTGACCGGATGTATACAGCATACCGCCGACCTTTATTGCCTGTGAATAGGGACCTATGGCAGCGGGAGCATTTGATGTTGAAATTTTTTCAGACATAGTTATACCTCCTAAATTATCTTGATAATTTTAATACCGAAATCGGTAAGTGCATTTTTAATTTGTTCTATGTGTTCAAAGTTACGGGTTTCAAGCGTAACGCGTAAATAACAACCGTTAACGTCAGAGCCGGCACCTAGGTGCTCGTGATGAACCGCAATAACATTTCCGCCGTGTTCGGCAATTATGCGCGACACATTAAGCAGCTGACCCGGTTTGTCAACAAGTTCAATGTTTATCTGGCAGTTTCTGCCCGACATAATAAGACCGCGGTTAATAACGCGCGACAGTATGGTTACATCAATGTTACCTCCTGAGAGCAGGCAAACCGTTTTTTTGCCTTTTATATCAAGTTTATTAAACATTGCCGCAGCAACCGAAACCGCACCTGCACCTTCGGTTACAAGTTTATGCTGTTCCATAAGCGCGAGTATTGCGGCAGAGATTTCATCGTCGGATACGGTTACTATATCGTCAACGTATTTTGAGCAAATATCATAGGTGAGCGAACCCGGCTCTTTAACTGCAATACCGTCCGCTATTGTAAATACAGAGTCAAGTTTTTCAATGTGCTCGTCGTGAATCGAATTAAGCATTGAGGGAGCGCCTGAGGCCTGTACTCCGTATACCTTGATTTTCGGATTTAACTTTTTAATGGTATAGGCTATACCCGATATAAGGCCGCCTCCGCCTATAGGAACAATAACAGCGTCCATATCAGGCAGTTGTTCAATAAGTTCAAGTGCTATTGTGCCCTGACCCGCTATTACATCCGGGTCGTTAAACGGATGTATAAATGTATAACCCATTTTATCGCGCAGTTCCAGTGCTTTTGCATAGGCGTCATCATAAACGCCGTCTACAAGGCAGATCTCCGCTCCGTAACTGCGGGTTGCCTCAACTTTTGAAATAGGCGCGCTGTCAGGCAGGCAAATAACGGCTTTAATACCGTTTTTTTGTGCGGCAAGAGCTACGCCCTGCGCATGATTACCGGCAGAACAGGCTATAACACCTTTGGCTTTTTCATCATTCGTAAGACATGACATTTTATAATAGGCACCGCGAACCTTAAAAGAACCCGTAATTTGCAGGTTTTCTGTTTTGAGGTATATTTCAGCGTCTTTATTAAGTTTCGGTGCATACAGAACATCGGTCTGAATAGCAACGTCTTTTAAGGCATACTTTGCCTTATATACATTATCAAGGGTAAGTCCTTTATTTTTCATACTTTTTGCCTTCCTATATTATGCTGTTAATAAATTGTTCCGCAGCACGCGGCGAACGTGTGCCTTTTGCAAGTGCGAATGCCTCTGCCTTTGTGTCAAGTTCGGTTTTATCAATCGTAATGTTATTTTTATCGGCAAGTTTGTGTATTATATCAAGATAGAGCGATTTGTCGGGCCTTTCAAAATAAACCGTAAGACCAAATCTATCTGAAAGCGACAGCAGTTCCTGAACTGTGTCATTACGGTGAAGGTCATCATCACCCGAGCGGTCGGAAAAACTTTCTTTAACGATATGCCTGCGGTTACTTGTGGCATATATGACCGCATTTTTTGCTTTTGCCGATGCGGAACCTTCAAGCGCCGCCTTTAACATACTGAAACAGTCATCGTTTTTATTGAACGAAAGATCGTCAATAAAAATAATAAATTTAAGCGGATTGTCGGCTATCCTGCCCATAATATGCGGCAAGCCGAAAAGCTGATCTTTTCTTATTTCAATAAGCCGCACACCTTGTTCGGCAAAATAATTTGCACACGCTTTTACGGTAGAAGATTTGCCTGTTCCCGCATCGCCGAAAAGCAAAATATTTGCCGCCGATTTACCGTCAATCAGCGCTTTTGTGTTGTCAAAAACCTTTTTGCGTTCATTTTCATAGCCGATAAAACCGTCGACCGATACCGTATCGGCAGATTTAACCGGAACAACCGCGTCATTTTCAAGCGTAAACATATTTGCGGTCGAAAAAATACCGTAACCGTAACGGTTAATATTTTTAATTCGTTCTTTATAAACAGCTGTAAAATCGGTTTCACTGTTTTCAAAAGAGGGGATATAGCCATCGTATTCTATATCTTCAAATAAATCTTTTGCACTAAGATGCGTAAGGCGTGAAAATATCTGAAGTTCCGAGTTCACATTGTTTAAAAGAAAATTCGGGATATTTTTCTTTTTAGCTACCGATACAACATATCGGTTTTCATCGGCAAATATACTTCTGCGTAAAAAATCTGAAAAAGAATAATTGTCATACGATAACGAATGAACAAATTCGCCAAACAACTCTGATTGTGTTTGTATATTTTCACTGCTTTGTAAAAACCCAATCAGCGCTGCAATCGGCTTTGTTTTAAGTAATCCGCGAAATACGCACAATGCGTTCAATTCACATGCAAGCGATTTTTTTTGCTGTTCTGTCATAATCTGATCTACCCTTTAAAACGGTTTATTATTGCGCCTTTATCTGCAGAACTTACCTGTGACGCATAGCGCGCAAGCACGCCTTTTATGTCAGTTTTTTTCTTGATTTGTGTAGCCGCTTTGCGGTTTTTGATTTCATTTTCCGAAACTTTAAGTTCTATTGAGTATTCGGGAATATTGATTGAAATTATATCGCCGTCTTTAACATAGGCTATAAGACCGCCCTGAACCGCTTCGGGTGAAATGTGCCCGATTGATGCTCCGCGGGTAGCGCCCGAAAAACGTCCGTCGGTTATCAGGGCAACCTGTTTATCAAGACCCATACCGGCAATGGCAGATGTAGGCGAAAGCATTTCACGCATACCGGGGCCGCCGGCAGGACCTTCATAACGTATAACAACAACATCGCCGGCAACTATTTTGCCACCGTAAATTGCGGCAATAGCATCTTCTTCGCTGTCGAATACTTTTGCAGGACCTTCGTGCTTAAGCATTTCGGGCGATACGGCACTGCGCTTTACAACACAACCGTTTGGCGCAAGATTGCCCTTAAGAACGGCAATGCCGCCGGTTTTGGTATACGGGTTATCAATCGTGCGTATAACATCGGTATTTTTGTTAACGGCAGATTCAATATTTTCACCCAGCGTTTTGCCGGTACAGGTCATAACAGCGGTATCAAGAAGATTTAATTTTGTAAGTTCTTTCAGTACGGCGTAAACGCCGCCTGCCTCGTTAAGATCTTCCATATATGTCGGACCTGCCGGTGCCAAGTGACAAATGTTAGGCGTTTTTTCGCTGATTTCATTTGCCATATCAAGGTCAAATTTTATTCCGCATTCATTTGCAATTGCAGGCAAGTGAAGCATACTGTTTGTTGAACAGCCAAGTGCCATATCGGCAGTAAGGGCATTTTTTACGGATGCCGACGTTATAATATCACGTGGGCAAATGTTTTTTTCAACAAGTTCCATAATTTGCATACCGGCGTGTTTTGCAAGTTCAATTCTTGCCGAATATACGGCTGGTATGGTGCCGTTGCCGCTGAGTCCCATACCGAGTACTTCTGTCAGGCAGTTCATAGAGTTAGCGGTATACATACCCGAACATGAGCCGCAGGTAGGGCAGGTGTTTTCTTCACAAACCGAGAGCTGTTTTTCATCAATTTTGCCTGCGGTAAATGCGCCTACAGCCTCAAACATACTTGAAAGGCTTGTCTTTTTACCGTTGACGCGACCTGCAAGCATTGGTCCTCCGCTTACAAAAATCGTGGGAATATTAACACGTGCCGCCGCCATAAGCAGTCCCGGAACATTTTTGTCACAATTAGGAATCATAACAAGACCGTCAAAACCGTGTGCCATAACCATTGCTTCGGTGGAATCGGCAATAATATCACGTGTAATAAGCGAGTATTTCATTCCGGTGTGACCCATTGCAATACCGTCGCATACGGCAATAGCAGGGAACACAATAGGTGTTCCCCCCGCCATTGCAACGCCGAGTTTTACCGCCTCAACGATTTTGTCAATATTCATATGCCCCGGTACGATTTCGTTGTATGAACTTACGATGCCTATGAGCGGTCTTGACTGTTCTTCTTTTGTAAGACCGAGTGCGTGATACAAACTGCGATGTGGTGCATTTTGAAATCCGTTTACGATTGTATCTTTAATCATAGGATTACCTCTTTTAAGTATTAGTTGTTGATAAGTTTATCTTCATCGCTCCAACTGTAAAGCTTTCTGATTTCTTTGCCGACTTTTTCAGACGGGTGCTCTGCGGCAATTTTACGCATTGCGTTAAAGTGTACCTGACTGCCTGCATTAGACATATCAAGCAGAAAATCTTTTGCGAAGGTGCCGTCCTGAATATCGGAGAGTATTTTTTTCATGGCTTTTTTGGTATCATCGGTAATAATTTTAGGACCGGTGATATAGTCGCCGTATTCGGCAGTATTTGAAATAGAATAACGCATACCTTCAAAACCGCTTTGGTAAATAAGGTCTACAATAAGTTTCATTTCATGTATACATTCAAAGTATGCGTTTCTTGCGTCATATCCTGCCTCTACAAGTGTTTCAAAGCCTGCCTGCATAAGTGCGCATACACCGCCGCAAAGAACGGCTTGTTCGCCAAAGAGGTCTGTTTCGGTTTCGGTGCGGAAGGTTGTTTCAAGAACACCTGCACGCGCACCGCCTATGCCGAGCGCATAAGCAAGCGCTATTTCAAGTGCATCGCCGGTTGCATCCTGTTCAACCGCAACAAGGCAGGGAACACCTTTGCCGGCCTGATATTCACTGCGTACCGTGTGACCGGGGCCCTTGGGCGCAATCATTATAACGTTTACGTTCTTCGGCGGTTTAATGCAACCGAAGTGGATGTTAAAACCGTGAGCAAAAGCAAGTGTTTTGCCCTCTGTAAGGTGGGGTTCAATGCTTTCTTTATAAAGCTTAGCCTGCTTTTCATCGTTTATAAGTATCATAATAATGTCGGCGTTTGCCGCAGCATCGGCTGCTGTCATAACTTTAAGGCCCTGTGCCTCTGCTTTTGCCCAGCTTTTTGAGCCGTTATAAAGACCAACGATTACATTTACGCCTGAATCTTTAAGGTTGAGCGCATGGGCGTGTCCCTGTGAACCGTAACCGATTATGGCAACAGTTTTTCCGTTGAGTTTTGCGAGGTTGCAATCCTGTTGATAATAAATGTTTTGCATAATGATTTACTCCTTTATGTATATAATTATTTTTAAATATTTTATGCTTTCAGAATATCGCTGCCGCGCTCAAGTGATACTACGCCGGTGCGGCACATCTCAACAATTCCGAGCGGTTTCATAACATCGATAAACGCTTTTATTTTCAGCGGTTCACCCGTTACTTCAACGCACATTGTATCTGTGTTGTAGTCGATAACTTTAGCACGGTAGATTTCGGTAGCGGCAATTACCTCACTGCGATTTTCGGGCGTGTTTTTAACTTTAATAAGCATAAGTTCGCGTTCAACGCTTTTTTCGCTTTCAAGCAATTTAACACGCTTTACGTTGTGCAGTTTATAAAGTTGGTTTACAAGCTGCTCTCTTACATAATCGTCACCGTTGAGCGTAACGGTGATTCGCGAATATGCGGGGTCATCGGTTTCGCCCACGGTAAGTGAATCAATGTTAAAACCGCGCCGCATAAACATACCCGAAACGCGCGCCAATACACCGAATTTGTTTTCTACATATACTGCAATCACACTTCGCATTTGTTATGCCTCCTCTTTCGCGGTAATTATATCATCGATAGAACCGCCCGGCGGAAGCATAGGAAGAACAAATTCATCCATATCAATAAGTGTGTCGATAATATAAGGTCCGTTGTATTTCATAGCGTTGGTAAACGCCTTTTTAAAATCTTTTAAATTTGCGACCCTTTCTGCTTTTAATCCGAAAGCATCTGCAAGTTTTAGAAAGTCGGTTTTTCTTTTAAGGGTGGTGTTTGAATATCTTTTGCCGAAGAACAGTGTTTGCCATTGCCTTACCATACCTAAAACTCCGTTATTCATAATTACTATGACCACCGGTGTGTTGTATGTAACCGCCGTTGCAAGTTCATTAAGGTTCATACCGAAACTGCCGTCGCCGGTTATAAGCACTGTTTTATCTCCGCTTGCAATTTGCGCGCCTATCGCCGCACCCAAGCCGTAACCCATAGTTCCCAGTCCACCGCTTGAGGCAAAACGCCTCGGTTTTTCAAAATCGGCGTACTGTGCAGTCCACATCTGGTGTTGACCTACGTCCGTAGCGATTACGGTGTTTTCATCTTTGACTTCATTTATAATATCAAAAATCTTCTTGGGGGTCATATCGGTTTTTGAGGCTTTTTCTGCCTTTAATTCAATGTTTTGCCCCTCTTGCTTGTATGTGTTTACAATATCGTTCCACTCGGGGTGATTTTGTTTTTCACACCGTTCAAGAATTTTTTTAAAAGCAGAAACAATGTTGCCGACAAGTCCTACTTCAACTTTAACGTTTTTATTTATTTCCGAAAGGTCTGTGTCAAGTTGAATTATCTTTGCGTTTTTTGCAAACTTTGCAGTGTTGCCGGTAGCCCGATCGCTGAATCGCACACCGACGCCTATTATAAGGTCGGCGTCTTTATTCGCGAGTGATGACGCATATTTGCCGTGCATGCCCTGCATACCCAAAAAGCGGTTGTATGAGTTAGGCAACGCCGAAAGCCCCATAAAACTGCAGCCTATATAACCGTCAATTTTTTCTGCAAATGCCATAAGATCTGCCGTCATTCCGCGACCCGCTGCGCCGCCTCCTATATATATGTAGGGCCGTTTTGACTCATTGATAAGTTTAACAGCCTTATCGATATCTTCATCGCTTGCCTCCTGCTGGGGGTAGGGCTTAACAATATCAGCTTTTTCATATTCGCATTTTGCAATCTGCACATCTTTGGGTATATCAATAAGCACAGGACCCGGTCTGCCGGATTTTGCTATCTGAAACGCTTCTCTGATCGTATCTGCAAGTTCGGTTACATCGCTTACAAAATAGTTGTGCTTTGTAATCGGAAGCGTTACACCGGTAATATTGATCTCCTGAAAACTGTCGCGTCCTATAAGACTTGTAGGAACATTGCCCGTGATTGCAACCATAGGTATTGAGTCAAGCATAGCCGTTGCTATACCGGTTACCAGATTTGTTGCGCCAGGACCTGACGTTGCTATTACAATGCCGACTTTGCCCGTAACGCGTGAGTAGCCGTCTGCCGCGTGGGCAGCGCCTTGTTCATGCGCTGTAAGATAATGGTTTATGCGGTCACTTGCCTTATAAAGTTCATCATAAATATTTAAAACCTGTCCGCCGGGGTAACCGAACACGTCGGTGACGCCTTGCTCGATCAAAGTTTCAATAACAATTTGTGCGCCGGACATAATTTCCTTTTCCATATAACTCCTCCTATTATAACAAAAAAGCCCTCATCTCTTTGTTATTACAACGATAACTCAAGAGACGAAAGCGTGAATTATAAAAATCAACCTTCCGCGGTACCACTCTTATTCACCCAAATCAGGATGCAACTCAGGTGCTGACACACCTTAACTCTGTTACGGGAGTTACCGTCTGCAACTACTTTCAAAAAAACGATTTCAGTGCAGCCACTCCATGGCGATATTCAACAGTATTGCTTAACGCCTCACACCGACCGGCATCTCTCTGCATAAGCAAAAAACAGTTTACTTTTCCATTTCACAGTGTTTAAAATTGTTAAGGGTATTATATCATTTGTTTAGGCGGTTGTCAACACCTTTTATTGATTTAAGGATATATATTTGTCTGATATAAAAGAGTTTGCGGTTTTAGGGTACTTAATTTTACAATATTGTCAAAGAATACGGTAAAATTTTAAAACAGGGCAGAGATTTAAAAAATCAAAACCCTGTTTATTACAAATAAAATATATTTCAACTTAAATCATGAATAATTGTTGTAATTTCAGGTTCCGGTTTTTTTAACAGGTCTTACATACTTCCAAAAGCGTTTGCAATCGTGATAAAAATAAAAGACTCTGCCCTGCGTTATATCAAGTTCATAACCGCTTTTTAAATAGTCAAAATCTTTCATTGCTTTTTCAATTTCCGCTTCCACGGCTTGATTTTCGGTCTCAAAATCAAACGGTCCGTGCTCAAAAACTATGTATTCGCCTTCGGGTACATCCATTATTTGCATCTGCTGCGGAATTTTACCGTTATAATCAAGCGGTAAGCGAACGCCGTATGCCTCTGCCAGCGGAATACCCCAACTGCATATTCTGCCACGCGGTTCGTTGATAAACGCCATAAGCTGCCCGCTTGCGGCATCTGATTCGGTTCCGCCTATATCGTCCAATTTGCCTTTAACACTGTCAAGCAGACCACAAATCGTTTCGCAGTCCTGACCCTTGATTTTGCTTTGCTTTTGCCAGAAATCATAATAACCTATGCTCTCATAATTTCTGATGTGTAAAAATTTATGAGCCGGAATTGTCACAAAATAAATCTTAATGTTTTCTGTTGATTCAGCCATACCTGCACCTCCTATTCCGAGTAAATAACAGTCAAAAGGTTTTATCGCCGTCCGCAAAACAACGGGAACCGGCTTATTCCGGTATTTGCAGGGCGTTATACCGTATGCCTCTTTAAAGGCGCGTGTAAATGCTTCATGTGATGAAAAACCGTATTTTACTGCGATGTCTAAAAATCCCTGCTTGGTATCACGTACATCTTTAAGCGCAAAAGCAAGTTTTCTGTATCGCAAATAATCCCAGAATTGCATTCCGGATATCTCCTTAAATTTTCTTGAAACATAATATTCAGAATAACCGAGAAATTTTGCAAGGTTTGAAAGAGTCAGCTTTTCATCACTTTGTTCTTTTATATTCTTGTCAATTTCAAAAATAATATTTTGAATATCTCTTTTCCATTCTGACATATATTGCACTTCCTTTTGACCGATATATGTATTATACACGTTGGCAGAGTCGGCTGTTTGATTTGAATTGCACCTTTATATTTTAAACCACGTTGATATCAGCGGTAAATGCTTTTGGCAAAGAATTAAAAAAGAAAACCCGTTATTTCGCGAGTTTTCTTTTTTCAAACAGTTATATTATCACTTGTCAAGCGGTTTCATGGTCGGGAAGAGGATTACTTCTCTTATAGAATCCGAGTTTGTAAGAAGCATTACCGCTCTGTCTATACCTATGCCCATACCACCTGTAGGAGGCATACCGTATTCCATAGCGGTAAGAAAATCCTCGTCAAGCATTTCCGCTTCATCGTCACCGCGTTCGCGGAGTTCCAACTGCTTTTCAAATCTTTCGCGCTGAACAATGGGGTCGTTAAGTTCGGAATAAGCGTTGGCAAGTTCGCTGTGGCATATAAACAATTCAAATCTTTCGGTAAGCCTCGGATCGGCAGGTGACGCTTTTGTGAGCGGCGATACTTCAACAGGATACATTGTAATAAAAGTAGGCTGAATAAGTTTTTCTTCTACTTTTTGGTCAAAGCAGGCATAAAGCGCGTTGCCCCAGGTTTTATCGGCAGTGTCGGCAAGTTCAACACCTATACTTTCGGCAGCTTTTACAGCCTCGGCATCATCGATAACAGCGCCAAAATCAATGCCGGCATATTCTTTGACTGCGTCAACCATTGTAAGTCTGCGCCAGCCGGGTGTAAGGTCAATGTTTTCGCCAAGCCATTCTACTTGATATGTGCCCAGAATTTCTTTTGCAGCGCCGGATATTATGCCTTCGCAAATATCCATCATATCATGAAAATCAGCATACGACTGATAAAGTTCAACAGTTGTAAACTCGGGGTTGTGTTTCGGGTCCATACCTTCATTTCTGAATATACGGCCTATTTCATAAACACGTTCCATACCGCCTACAATAAGTCTTTTGAGCGGCAATTCAGTGGCAATACGCATATACATAGGTATATTCAGTGTGTTATGATGCGTAACAAACGGGCGTGCTGCAGCGCCGCCTACAATTGTGTTAAGCACGGGTGTTTCAACCTCAATGTAGTTCATATTGTCAAGATAATTGCGCATAAACTTAATGAACTGTGAGCGTATTGCAAAATTGCGTTTAACGTTTGGGTTCATTATTAAATCAACATAACGCTGACGGAAGCGAAGGTCACTGTTTGTAAGACCGTGAAATTTTTCAGGCAGGGGAAGCAGTGATTTTGCAAGAATTTCAATATGATTTGCATGAACCGAAATTTCCTCGGTCTGTGTTTTAAAAACAAAACCCTTAACACCTATTACATCGCCGATATCCCATTTTTTAAATGCTGCGTATGTATCTTCGCCGACATCGTCACGGCGAACATAAAGCTGAATATCACCCTCGCCGTCGCGCAGGGTTACAAAACTTGCTTTGCCCATAATTCTGCGGGCAACCATACGTCCTGCTACGCTTACGGTTTTATCCTTAAAATTCTCGTAATCGCCCTTTATTTGCATTGAATGTGCGTCAACATCGTATTTGGTTTTTACAAACGGGTCATTTCCGTTTTCTTTCATCGCATTAAGTTTATCGCGACGCACTTGTAAAATTTCACTTAGTTCCTGTGTTTGAGCATTGTTGTTTTCCTGCATTTTGATTTGTCCCTTCATTTTATTGCCGTATTTAAAAATGGGGCAGCCAAAGGCCAACCCCGAAACATTACTTTGAAATACCTAAAATTTTAAGTTTGATTTCACCCGCAGGCGCTTCAACTATTACGGTGTCGTTTATTTTGTGACCCAAAAGCGCTTTGCCTACCGGAGATTCATCCGAAATTTTGTTTGTTGCAGGGTCCGCTTCGGTAGAACCTACAATGTGATACTCGACTTCTTCGTCGAACTCTTCATCATAAACTTTAACTTTAACGCCTACCACAACACTTTTGGCAACGCCTTTAATATCTTTAATGATTTCGATGTTTTTGAGCATAGCCTCAATTTCCACAATACGTGCTTCAATTTTAGCCTGTTCGTTTTTAGCGTCGTCATATTCGCTGTTTTCGGAAAGGTCGCCGTAACCGCGGGCTACTTTGATCTTTTCAGCAATGTCTTTGCGGCCTACCGTTTTCAGATGTTCAAGTTCATCCTGAAGTTTTTTAAGACCGTCGTCAGTTACCTTAATTGCCTTAGCCAAATCAATAACCACCTTTTGATATATTACATATACTATGTATTTGCCAAATAGTCAAATGCCATTATACAATTTTATTATTTGCATGTCAAGTTTTATATTGTTAAAAATTAAATTGACTTGACAATCTGCATACAATAATTATATACTAATATTCGAGAAATAATAATTTTATTTTGCGATCACCGCATTTTTTGAGGTGTGATAATGAAAATACTTATGAAACTACGCAAAAGCATTATGCTTTTTGTAAAGATAATGATTGTTGCTGCGGTAACGGTCGGCTTTATCCAGATATGGATAACCAACTATGTGGAATCGCTTTTCAGTAACAAGGGTAACTATGTTGTTATTTTTTCCTACGTTTTGCTTTTCAGCACTTTTTCATCACTGTACGGTGCCTTTAAAATAGGTATATCCCGCATACACGAAATCATATACAGTTTCTCTCTGGCGGCAGTGTTTACAAATGCAGTTATGTATCTTGAGCTCAGTCTTATTGCCCGCGAAATGGTTGCTTTGCCGCCTATGATAGTCGGAATAATTTATCAGATAATTGTGCTGGCCCTTTGTTCGTTTTGTGCCAACACAATATATTTCAAACTTTATCCGCCTCGCAGAGTAGTGGCAATATTCGGCAATGATGTATCGGGTTTTGAACTTATTAAAAAAATGGGTAAAATATCCGAAAGGTTTCAGGTCGAATGCGGACTTAATGTAAATCATACCGATATGGCACATATCAAGCGGCAAATTGATAAATAT
>CAKSDJ010000020.1 GCA_934445015.1 uncultured Eubacteriales bacterium
TGTCGGCATTATAACTCATCATTATTGCATCGCGCAGATAATGATAACCTTTAAGATGTTTTGGTACACCTATTCTGCTCAATATACCTTCTGCCATCACTTTTAATTTTGTTTTCATTTTGAAACACCCCTTTTTTATAATAGTAAAATATTACCATATTCCTTTTGTCGAATAAAAGCCTTTTGAGTCGTTTCAAAAAATTTTTTTAATTATTTTTTTATTTACTCAACATAAATTTTAACAGCGTCAATTTCCGGACCGAATATACCGGCATAACCGTTTTGTGAATCGGTTTCGCTGTAACCAGTGACAAACGGAAGCCAGCGGTTGCCGCGGCGCATACCTGTATATAACAATACTATTACCATAGCGCGATATTTTAAAAGCTCATTCTGCAGACAAGCCAACATGTCTTGCGTTTGGTATTCGTCATAGTATGCCGCTTCTTTGGGAGGCACTTTCGGTGCTTCTATTCGTCTGCAGGGATTATATAACAAAACTTGCCACTTAACTGCCTTTTCAAGAATTGAGGATAACAGGCGATGCAGGTGCAGCATATAGTTGTTGGATAGTTTGCCGCCGCCCTCTGATGTTTTATCAAATAGGATATAAAGCGGCATTTTTAATTCTTTGCTTATTGCGGTTGCTGTTTATTAAGTTTGATATGTCCTATATGCGCGTTAAGCCGTTTAAGTTGTCTTTTGTAGCCGTCAACGGTTGTTGGGCGAAGTTGAGGGATAGCATAATCATTAAGCCATATTTCAGCAAAATCAGCTAAGCGTATAGAGCTGCTTATATACTACCGTTATTGATTTGTTCTTCAAACAATACTGCCTGCCGCTCTAATTCCTTTTTAATTTGCTTATCACTCATAGTCGGCTCGGGTGTCCAAGTCATTCGCTTTTTTATTTGCTTACCTTGCATATCGTACCCGGCAGATACTGTTATGCGGTATGAATTACCACGCTTTTCAATCGTTGCCATCATTGTGTTCCTTTTTATATTTTTCGTATTTTGATAAAAACCAACCTATATATTCAAATTCTTTATCGAAATGTTCTTGTGCTTCGGCCTCTTTTTTAAATATCTTATCTTGATATTCTTTTGATTGATAATAGGCATCAGATTCCAATTGTTCTTCTTCGGTGGGATAATATGTATCTGTAATACAATCGCCATAAATAGTTTTTTTGCAATAATCAATGTCTGCACTCTTGAATAAATATTTTAAAATTATTTCTTCTTTTTCAGCATCACTTAAAGTGTTGATAAAATCTTCTCTGATTTTTGGTAATTTTTCAATAAGATTTGCAAAAAAGATTTTTTTCATTGTTATTTCTTCGGAAAAAGAAAGTTTCGAACGTGGTATATATCTATATTTTTCTTGGTATTCGATTTCGTCATATATAAATGATTTAAAATAATCGTTTAACAAAGCTATAGCGTTAAAATCGGTAATTAAAAAGTTAATTAAATTTGAAAATGTTGCACCGTTTTTATTCCAACATTTATGTAATTTATTTATACTTTCATTACTCAAACCCGTGTGCAGTGTTATTTTTGCTTCGATTTCGTCAACGGTTGGGTTGGGATTTAAACCAAGTAAATAATCAGTAGAAACATTAAATTGTTTAGATATTATTTTAATATCTTCTATGGTAGGCGCCGTTTTGCCGCGTTCAATGTCAGCAACTCTGTCGCGTCGACAGTTTAATATTTCTGCCAATTGTGTTTGAGTAAGATTATTCATTGTGCGTACTTGCTTAAAAATTTCTTTAACTTCCATAAAAATATTCCTTTCATTTCGGTTTGTAGCAAATTTTCCACATTTAACAATAAATAAGGAATTTTGTGTTGACCACCGATATATTCCATAATATAATATAATTGTGGAAAGGTCAATAACAAATTTTAAAAAAAGGGTGTGAAACATTGACAAACGCAAACAAAGATATTAAATTGCGTGCAAAAATAAGGGGCGTTTACCTTTGGCAGATTGCCGAGCGTTTAGGCATTGCTGATAGTAGTTTAAGTCGTAAACTGCGCCGAGAATTGTCGCGAGAGGACAAAGAAAAGATTTTTAAAATTATTGATGAATTGAAAGGTGAAAACTAATGCGAAGACTAATACTAACTGACTATTTACCAACAGGTGAGCGGAACGCTGTAACCGGCAAACAACTTGCAAAAATATTTAATTGCAGTGAGCGAGAAATAACAATCGCTGTAAATGCTTTAAGAAAAGACGGTACATTTATATGTAGCGGCACAAACGGTTTTTGGTTGCCGCTCGATGATAAAGATATCGAGGGCTTTGTCCGTCAGATGCGTGGCAGAATTGCCGATATGGAAAAGGTTCTCAAACCTGCAGAAGACTATTTGAAAGGAACGAAACAATAATGCCAAGAATGAGAACTATATCAGAAGCTGCAGCGGAATTAAACGCCAATGATGAAAACACCGCATTAACCCCTCACGCAATAAGACAGCTTGTATTAAACGGTGATTTACCTTATATTAAAGCAGGCAAAAAGTATCTAATCAATATGGATACATTAGAGAAATTTTTGCAATGCAATTAGATTATATTACCGAACAAATCAAACAAAGCGTGCCAATATTACAAGCAGTAGAGTATTACACAGGCGAAAAGTTTTGTAAAAACAAAATTCGTTGTCCGTTACATAATGAGAAAACCGCTTCATTTACGGTTTATCCCAAAACAAATACTTTCTACTGCTTCGGCTGCGGTACAAGTGGCGATATTATTCACTTTGTGCAACAGTATTTTAATATTGATTATGTCGAAGCAATCAAGCGGCTTGAGGGTGATTTTAATTTATGCCTATTAAGCCGCCCTACATTTTCAGAATATCGCAAACGCAAGAAAGAAATACAAAGGCATAAAACGGCACAGCAAAAAAACAGGAAAAGGTATCTGCGGCAGATGCAAAGTATTGGGAAGCATTTGACTGGGTGTGCAAATATGAAGAAATTATCAAGCGGCACCGACCGAGTGGTGTTGATGCAGTGCCATCACCCGAATTTATTGCCGCTTTACAAAACATAGAATATGCACGGCATTTATTGGATTGTGCAGAAAGTGAAAGAAGACAACTGAATGAGCATAATAACACCTAATACAATTAAAGAATTATCAAAAGATGAATTGTTAAATATAGATACAATTGTGCGCATTTTTGAAGCTGATAACGAGGTTGAAAAGGCACTACTGTTGATTGCTATGCAGGATAGAGCCAAAGAATTAAACTGCTATAAACAAGCCCAAATGCTTATTAGTGCCGCCGAAGCGGATTATAATAAAGCATTATCTAAATATAACAATATCGAAAAAAGAACATCAAACAATTCCTTGCTAAAAACCAATGAGGAAATCGTGAATTGTTTAGTAGAATTACAACCGCATAAATATTTTGCTTTTAATGATAAAGGTTTCGGCGAGTTGTTTGCCAAGATTTATAAGAACGCTTGCCGCTATAATACAACTGCAAAAGAATGGTATTATTACAACGGTAAGGTTTGGGTTATGGACGAAAGCGGAATGAAAACGCTCAATAAAGCAAAGGAAATTGCCGATGCTTTACTTGTATATGCCACCACAATTGAAGACGAACAGCAAAAGAAAAACTACCTTGATTATGTTTGTAAATTAGGGCAGTTGCGTAATCGCGAAACAATGATAAAGGATAGCCGCGATATTAACTGCGTAGCACAAGCTGATTTTGACAAAAATCTTGAACTGTTTAATTGTCAGAACGGTACATTGAATTTAACAACTTTGGAATTTCTGCCACATAATCCTGATGACCTATTATCGAAAATCAGCAACGTTATATATGATCCAAACGCTAAATCGGTAGAGTGGGAAAATTTTATAAACGAAATAATGCAGGGCGATGCCGATAAAATCAAATATTTGCAAAAGGTTTTAGGCTATTCACTCACAGCTGATACAAGCCTTGAAACTTGCTTTTTTCTATATGGTGCTACTACAAGGAACGGCAAATCAACACTTGTTGAAACAATGCTTTATATGCTTGGTAACACCGCCGGATACGGAATGAGTATGCAGCCGTTATCACTCGCACAAAAGCAAAATAAAGACAGTCGACAAGCAAACGGCGATATTGCACGGCTAAACGGTTGCCGCTTTTTAAATGCAAGTGAGCCGCCCAAAAGAATGAATATCGATGTGGGATTATTAAAAAACCTTTTGGGGCGCGACAGTATTACCGCAAGACATTTGCACGAAAGAGAATTTGAATTTGTGCCGCATTTTAAGTTGTTTATGAATACAAATTTTCTACCACTGATAACCGATGATACACTTTTTTCAAGCGGCCGTGTTAATGTGATAACCTTTGACCGACATTTTGAGCCGCACGAACAGGATAAAGATTTAAAAAATAAACTAATGAAACCCAAAAATATAAGCGGCATATTTAATTGGTGCCTTAATGGTTTACGAGATTTTTATTGCGAGGGTGCCAAGCCGCCTAAATCGGTAGCAAACGCAACCGCAGAATATAGGCAAAACAGTGATAAGTTAGGCAACTTTATAACCGAATGTTTAGTCAAGACAGGAAAAAATAGTAAAGCGCTCAATGTTTATAACAAATATAAACAATGGTGCGACGACAACGGCTTTGGTTGTGAAAATAAAAGTAATTTCTATGATGAGTTGCGAGGTAAAAACATTTTCAAACCAAGAGGTACGGTCGATGGCGTAAGTGTAAATAACGTTGTTATCGGTTATGAAATAAACGCTGAAGAGCAACATAACGATTGCTTTTATTCGTCGAAATCTGACCGCCGAGAATACTATTAAAATGCACTTTTGGTGAAAATGGTGATTTTTTATGGGACTTCTTTTATATTTACTTATATAGATACTTTACATTTAAAATCACCAAAATCACCAGAATATTAAAAAACCGCTTAAAATAAGGGAAAAATAATTAAAAAGTGGGAGGGTGAAAATATGACCGATAAAAAAGTTAACATAAACCGTCAAAGCATAAATGTACAACTGCTTGAGCCTTTAATACAAGGTCTTAAGGTTGCATACATTCGGGAAATTCAAATTGACGATAAGCATAGTGCTATTGATATTTATCTCGACAATAAAGACAAAAATCGTATTCATCTTTTAATTGAGCCAACAATGCCCGATAATGACGGTCAGATAAAATTGATTGTTCATGTGGGTAGTTATTATATTTAAAAAGGTGATGACTTATCGACTACGGCGCACAATACGTTATTTGTCCATTTTATAAAAACGAAACAAAAGACAGTATAAAATGTGAGGGTTCGTTTTCTAATAGCTGCATACATACCTTTGAAGACAAGCAAGGAAAGACCGAATACAAAGAACGGTATTGCAACCAATTTGAATATAAAAATTGCCCCTGTGCCGCTTTAGTTTTTGAAAAGTACCAAGGTGCGAATAAAATTGAACTATAAAAGGTGGCCGACAAAAACAAATAAAATACAGCAACATTTTTTAATTGAACGCCGAGGGAGCGCCGCTATACAACATTTTCGCAGCAGCGGCAAAGACATTTTTTCAGGCGCATTTACAAACTTTTGCACGGTCGATTTGCTTACACCGGCTTTGGTTGCAAATTCTTCGTAAGACACTTTCCGGTATACTTTTTCGTGAATAATCGCACGCAACATTCTATCTTGTTTGCGAAATTCTTTTTCATAATTAGCAATCCGTTTTTCTTCTACTGTTAAATTTACTTTTGGCATAAAAACAACTCCTTAAATATTATAAACATTCATCGTGCTTTTAAGCGGCATAACGTGCTCAAATTTGGCTTGTACGAGGTTTTTGACAATTTTACAATAACTTTCCATAAAATTTAAAAGTCCCCTGCGGTAGTTTTTGGCTACGGTAGGGGATGTTTATATTTGGATATTAAATTGTAATGCCGATTATTGCGTGCTCGTACATAAAGGCTTTGAGTGTAGCGGCATTTCCGGTATTGTAATAATCAACTAACAATTCGTTAAACTGCTGCATATTGTCTTCTTTAATTGTCAGCATACCTGCGCTCGCGCTTATAAGTATTTTGTTCGCTGCTACAAGACTTGTGCGCTTGTTGCCATCCCAAAACAGTTGAGAGCGAGCGCCCCAAGCAAATACATTAAGTGCTTTTTCGGTTGCGGTTGTATCGGCGTTTAAAATATCCTCAAGCTCTGATGCCGCTATATTTGCATCAGGAACAGGTGGGATATAATCGGTGCCCGATATTCCTACCGAGCCTGTACGCAGCTTGCCCCATTCCAATGCTTCGTTACGCGCAATAAACTCGTTTAGCTTGCAAAGGTAATCAAGTGTCAACGGCTCTGATATTGTCTGCAATAAATAATTCCAACTGTCACGCATATTCAAAATAGCCTGTATATCGTCAAGGCGCACATTTGGAACATTGACACCCTCTAATATTGTTTTTGTTTGTGGGAACGTTACAGCGCGGTTTTCCATCTTCATACCGCAATACACGTTTTCGTCCCATTTCTTTTTGGCTAAAAATAGGTTTTGCTCGGGTGTCAGGTTGTATTTATTAGGGTAATTCATTTTTTTCACCTTTAAATTAAATGTTTTAACCTTCTGCGTATTCGATTATATCGCCCGGTTGACAATTGAGTAAGCGACAAATTGTTTCTATTGTCTTCCAAGATACCATTTCACCGTGTCGCAGTTGTTGCAAATAAGATTGACCTATCAATTTTTCATTTCGTATTCTTGTTGAACTGTAACCGTTATCTTTTAATTTGGCAAGAATATCTATTTTATATTTTATAGGCATTGTTTTTCCTCACTTTCCGGGCTTGATTTTTTACAAGTCCCATTTCTACGATAACATTATAACGCATAACAGCACTAGAATCAAGTGTAGAAGTACACAAAAACAGCACTAAAATCTTGTGCAATATCCCAAATTGACAGCACTAACTTTTAGTGCTATAATATGATCGCACCAAGAGGGAACACCACTCGAAAAGAAAGGAACAAATAAAATGAGCAAAAACGAAATGACAAGCAAGGTAAGAGAGTTAAAGGCTATGGCTGACGAATTGGCAGCAGAGATAATCGCCATCGAGGACAGCATAAAAACCGATATGACCGAACAGGGCGTTGAGGAATTAACAGTTGATGTCTTCGCTATAAGATATAAAACGGTTAAATCAAGCCGCTTTGACACCACCGCATTTAAAAAGGCAATGCCTGATTTAGTGGCACAGTTTACAAAGCAGACCGAGAGCCGCCGCTTTACTGTTGCATAAAGAAAGCCCATATAGCAGCAACCGACCAAAGTAACGCTATATAGAGCCACCCACCGCAAATAGCGGATAGGTAAATTATAACTTATCCGCTCGCGGTAGTCAAGAAAAAGAAAGGAAGATTTAAAATGTACCCTATAACCGAAGCCACAATTAAAGAATATTGCGAAACAAAAAAGCCATCTGACAAATCATTAAAATTGATACGCATAATAGCAAAACTTATCAAAGATGCGTATTATGCAGGTTGTAACGACGGCAAAAATGCCGCTACACAAAGTGAGGTGTAATAATGTTTATTGATAAACTTGAACATGAAAACCTTGTACCGCCCGAATTGGCGGTTAAATTAGGCAGCTTTTGCACTGTGCAGCATATAGAAATCTGCGAAGAGATAAGCGAGGAATATTGCCGCAAATATCCCGATAGGCTCAAAGCGACAACAAAAGGTGATTTCTTTTTCGATTTGGCTTGCTTGATGTCAACTATATGGAACGCCGGCAGGGTACAAGGTATCAGAGAGGAACGCAAAAAACGAAACATATCATAAAGCGGCATATACTCATTTGATAATTGGTGCTACCAACACCAAAGCGGAATGATACTGGACGGAGCCGGCTGCAAATGATTGACACCCAATGCCATAAGCGACGCATTTTTAAAAATGTTAAGAAAAAATCACATAACTGAGTTTCGATTTCACGATTTGCGACATTATGCAGTGTCAACGCTTCACGCTATCAATATACCAGATAAATATATTATGGCTCGTGGCGGTTGGGCAACAAACTATACTATGAATAATGTGTATAACCACGCTTTAAGGAGCAAAAAAGACGAATACACTGCAAAAATCACGGTACATTTTGACAGTATATATAAATAAAAATGCACACGAAATTTCACACGAATTTTCAAAAACCCTTTATTTGTGCGGTTTTTGATGTGCGTTATATGGGTTCAAGTCCCATCACTCGCACCAAAAATCGACAAATTTCGTCAGAGGTTTGTCGGTTTTTTATTTTTTAAATTTTATTGTCACAGGTTATTTATTCGCCTGACAGAATTTTGAATAAGCAATAAATACAGTTGTTAAAATACGGTGGGATAAAAAATGATAATTGAAACCGAGCACCTGTTTTTAAGAGAAATGAAAGAAACCGACTTTGACGCGTTGTATAAGATTTTGGCGGATTCGGATATAATGCAGCATTATCCTTATACTTTTGATGACCGCAGGGTAAAGGGTTGGATAAATAAAAATAAAGAGAGATATAAGATATTCGGATTTGGACTGTGGGCTGTTTGCCTTAAAGAAACGGGTGAAATGATTGGCGATTGCGGATTGACTATGCAACTTATCAACGGACAAACAATGCCTGAGATAGGGTATCATATAAGAAAAGACCGACAAAAAAACGGATACGCAAAAGAGGCGGCAATTGCGGTAAGAGATTGGGCATTTAAAAACACACCGTTTAATATTGTCTGTTCATATATGAGCTCCGAAAATGAAGCGTCATACAAAACGGCAATTTCTTATGGGTGTAGCAGATTGATGAATTTGAGGACGAAAACGGACTTGCAAAAGTATTTGCTGTTTCAAGGGCAGAATGGGAACAGCTTATAAATAACGCCCGGACCAAAAATTGAGTTCTTATACAGTTAATAAAAGCACAAGGCTTAAACCAACTGAGGTTTAAGCCTTGTTATCATATTTAAAAAGATTATTATTTGCGTTTTAAGGTGTTCATAAGAGTATAAACGCCTATCAGCAACAGTATGCTGCCGCCGAGTATTATATACATTGCAGCAGTGCTTACTGTTTTGTCGAAAAATTTGATGCTGCAGTCTACGCTGTCTTTTATAGATTGCACAACTTCAGGCGGAAAATTATTTTTACTCATTTCGGCAAACGAACCGCGCATCATATGATTGCGAAGCAGACTCGTGCCGTATGTTCCCGGCAGAAAAGAAAGCACTTTTTGCAAACCATTGCCAAAGTTTGAAATGGGCATATATGCTCCGCAGATAAAACCGTAGCCGGCACTTACAATAGTGCCTACGGCTGACGCCTGGCCGTCTGTATTTAAAAAGAAATTGACGCAGGATGAGAGTGCTGTGCCGAACATAGTAAGCAAAAATACATCTGATATAACCAGCAAAATATCGGCAGCGGTTAAATACCAACCCACTGCGGCAAGATACCCAAAAGATACCGCAGTTGCGGTAAATGTAACGATCAGCGTAGAAATAAGCGTTGATAAATAGTACCCGAGTCCGAGCACACCGGGTTTTACGGGAGTAATGGTAAGGTCGTTGCGCGCTTTGCTGGTCTTATCTTTTATCATAAGCAAATTTGAGCAAAAAGCCACTGTTATACAGCTTACAGCGAGCAATGATGAAATCAGCTGACCGCCTACGCAACCGCCGAGCACCGAGTCCGAAATTGATGCTCCGGCGGCTTTAAGCGCCGAACGGAATGAATCGTCGTATATCTTTTTTAAAAATGTTGCATACAAAACCAAAAGTATTACAGGCGTGATCAGTGATGAAAAAAACATTCCTTTATCCTTAAAATAAAGTTTTGTATTACGTTTTACAAGTGCCGAAAGCCCTGTCATATCTGTTCGCCTCCCGTTAAAACTTTGCCGGTAACGGCAAGAAAAACATCGTCCATTTTGCCTTTGGTGATCTCATAATCCGAAAAAATTTCGGGGTATTGTAAAATCAGTTTTGTAGCGGCACCCGTGTCTTTAACCGAGATTTTGAACGCATCGCGAATTTTTTTGTACGGCGCACCCAACTTTTTTATGTTGTTTTCATCGGAGCCGTAAATTGTAATAAAATCGCCGGTATAGCGGTTTTTAAGATCAAGCGGAGTGCCCTCGGCGGCTATTTTGCCGTGGTCGAGAATAACTACATAATCCGCATCTGCCGCTTCCTCCATATAATGTGTTGTAAGAAATACCGTAAGGTTTGTTTTTGCCCTGAGTTCTGAAATAACAGCCCACAGCAAGTTTCGGGTCTGGGGGTCTAAACCCGTAGTGGGCTCGTCAAGAATAAGAATTTTAGGGTCGTGGATCAAAGCGCGCGCAATGTCAATACGTCGCCGCTGTCCGCCCGAAAGTTTACCGACAGGCCGTTTTAAAAGATTTGAAAAATCCAAAAGTTCCGCAAGTTCAAAAAGTCGTTTTTTGAATTCTTTGCCGTGTATTCCGTAAAGCGCCGCACGGCTTTCGAGATTGTCTTTGACGGTCAGTTCGCGGTCAAGCACAGAATCCTGAAACACGACTCCCAAACTGCGTTTGACAGTATCAATATCGCGGTCTAAATCATAACCGCATATATCGATACGTCCGCTGTCTTTTTGCAGTTGACCGCAAATAATGTTAATGGTGGTTGACTTGCCTGCGCCGTTAACGCCCAAAAAGGCATAGAGTTCGCCCTCTTTTACCTTTAAGTTAAGGTCGTTTACGGCACAAATATTGCCGAAATTTTTTTTCAGATGTTCTATCCGTATCATATCCATTTACAGTTCACTCCCAACTTTTTGCGGCAAAACTTTGCCGCTATCAGAATATTCATAAACAGTTTTGTATTTGCCGGTTCTGCATAAAACACTGCGAATGCTTTTGCATTTAACGCCGAGTATTGATTCGATTTCTCTTGCGGCGTTTTTGTAGTCACGCTTTTGATAATGCACCAAAATGCAGTCAACAGATTTAATCTTTCCGGCGGTTTGGCGGCAAAATGCCCTTACAGGCGGTGAAAGTTCAAATACCCATATAGGCGAGCAAATGGTTATGTGTTTGTATGCCGCTAAGTCAACCGTTACGGGTTCAATCGGCATATCCCATCTGTGCATTCCGTAGCGCCCACACCACCAAAATCCCAAAGTTCCGGCTGTTCTTTCGGTGGATCTGATTTCATAAATGTCTGCACCGGTGCGGTTTGCCTCCTCAAAGGCGAGATTTTTGACATATCCCATACGCGAAAAAAACACTACCAAACGTTCACCGTTTGTGCCTATATCGGGATAATCTGATTTTGAAACGCAAAAGTTTTCCTGCTTGTAAAAAACCGCAGCCGCATAACCGGTAACCGCCTGTAAAGCTCCAAATATAAAATATGCCGTAGACATAAAATTTAAAGGAAACATATAAAACTGAATACAGATCCAAAGCATAAGCGTTATGCCGAAGATGCCTCCAAGCGCTATGCCAAGCCGCCTTTTTGCAATAATCAGTGCAAACGCGGTAAGATTTGTCAGCCCGTTTACAATAAGCAGGGCAACACCCGAAAAAATAAAGTCTTTGAACAGTATATCCGAAAAAGGCAAAACTTTAAAATACGGAAGCATTGCGTCCATACCCATAGCTCTTCCGGTAGGGTCAATAAGCATTTCCACAGCGCCGGCCACCGCACCTGTACCTACAAACAGCGTCCAAAAAATAAGTATGCGCCGTGCGGTTTTAAATCTTGATTTTTGTTCTGTGTTCATTTTGCAGCACGTCCTCTTTTTGAATTGCAACTTAATACTGCGTTAAAATTTAATACGTTATTTATATTATAACTGCCTGAAGGCAAGTGTCAATAAGGTTTTGCTGCTGCGATTGTTAACCTTAAAGTGATTACAAGTTGACAATTTGAAGTTTATATGTTATATTACTAAAAACAGAGGTGAGCTTTTTGGGTAAAAAAGAAGAGTTATTGTCGCTTTTTGAAAACAATAAAGGTTGTTATCTTTCGGGTGAGGATATTGCCGAAAAACTTTCGGTTTCGCGCACTGCCGTTTGGAAAATTGTAAACAGTTTGCGAAAGGGCGGTTATAAAATAGACGCAGTGCA
Organism: uncultured Eubacteriales bacterium; assembly: GCA_934445015.1. Taxonomy (GTDB): domain Bacteria; phylum Bacillota; class Clostridia; order Oscillospirales; family Acutalibacteraceae; genus UBA737. The sequence continues at coordinate 12,168 of CAKSDJ010000020.1, forward strand.
AAATAAAGGCTATTGCCTTTCTGCCGAAACGGACATTCTGTCACCGCAAGGCGTGTGCAAATATCTTGAACCTATTTGTTCAGACCTTAAAATAGAGGTATTACAAATTGCCGAGTCAACAAACACCCTTATGCGCGAGTCAGCTGCAAACGGCGCGGCAGAGGGGCGCGTAATAATTGCAAATTCGCAAACCGGCGGCAGAGGGCGCAGGGGGCATACTTTTTATTCGCCCGACAACACAGGCGTATATATGAGCATTTTGCTTAAACCTTTGTATTACAGTGCAAAGGACGCGGTAAAAATCACAACTATGGCGGCGGTTGCGGTATGCGAGGCAATTGAGTCTGTATCAGGCAAATCCGCACAAATAAAATGGGTAAACGATATATTTGTGAACGGCAAAAAAGTTTGCGGAATTCTTACCGAGGCATCTTTTGGTTTGGAAGACGGTTTTTTAGACTATGCGATATTAGGCATAGGCATTAACGCGTTTACACCGAAAGGCGGATTTCCACCCGAAATTCAGAATATTGCAGGGTCGGTTTTTGAAAATGCCCAAAGCGACGGCAAAAACCGCTTGGCTGCAGAGGTTTTAAACAAGTTTATGGCGTACTATAAAACATCGCAAAAAGAAAACTATGTTAAAAATTATAAAAGCCGCAGCCTTTTAATAGGAAAAAGTGTAAATGTAATCTCACCACACGGCACAAAAACCGCGCAGGCTATCGATATTGACAACGAATGCCGATTGATAGTTGAATATCCCGACGGCAAAACCGAGGCTCTGTCATCGGGTGACGTAAGTGTAAAACTGTAGTGTTTAAGGCAAAGTCTGTGTGCCTTTTACAGGCATACAGTTTATAAAATATAAATCAGGAGTTTTGAATATGTCTTGCAATAATAAAAAAATTAAAATAACCGATATAGCGTTTATAGGGGCGTTTGCCGCCGTTATGGCGATATGCTCATGGATATCGGTTCCGTTTGTTGTGCCGTTTACGCTGCAAACTTTCGGCGTTTTTCTTACGATCGGGGTATTGGGCGGAAAACGCGGCACTCTGTCAATTTTGGTGTATTTGCTTTTAGGCGCGCTCGGTGTTCCGGTTTTTTCGGGATTTTCGGGCGGTATAGGTTATATGTTAGGTTCCACCGGAGGTTACATAATCGGTTTTCTTTTTTCGGCGCTTGTTATGTGGCTCATAGAGTGTTTTGCCCCTAAAACAAAGTTAATTCTTATTATACAAATGCTTGCGGGGCTCCTGGTTTGTTACGCTTTCGGAACCGCATGGTTTATGATTGTATACACAAAAAATACCGGCGCTATCGGATTATGGACCGCGCTTATAAAATGCGTAATACCGTATATAATACCCGACCTTATAAAAATAGCCGTTGCGTCACTTATATGCAAACGCATAGCAAAGGCATGCAAATTAGATTAAAAAAGATAATATCGAACAGCCTAAAATATGACCGCCGAGTGTTTATACACCCGACGGTTTAATTGTTTTCAATATCGAATATTTTGTCGAACGGTACATCCAAAATCTCTTTTATCAGTAATATTTCATCGGGATATATATGCCTTTGCCCGACCTCAATTTTTGCAATTGCGCTGCGGGTTATGTCGCAACCTTTTGTTTGCAGTTTTGCGGAAAGTTGTTCCTGGGTGAGCTTTTTGTTTTCTCTGAGAATGCGAATGTTATTGCCTATCGCTTTTTCAATCTGAATATCCACAAAAGTCACCTGCTTTGCACCTGTATACGAACAAATTTCTTGACATTATTATATACGCTTGATATAATAAAATTGCACTTATATAGGTGCAAATTATTCAAATATATCATTTGCCGATAAAGTTTGCGGAGCGGTATTTGTATTAAATCGGAGGCTTTTATCTTGAAGAAACTGAAAATTTCAAAAAAGGTGAATTACAAAGTAAATAATTTATTTTTGGTGAAATACATATTATCGCTTGTGATGTGTGCGGTTATTTTCATTTCACCGTTAGATGTCAATGTTAGCGCGGCAACAAATCCTTACCCGAAATCTCAAACAATTAACGGTGTTACCACAATACCTTGTACGTGGTATGCCTGGCAACAGGCTTACGACAATCTTGGTGTTGTTATGCCCAATTTCGGTAATGCAAAAAATTGGTATGCAAATGCTAAGAAAAATAATTATCCGGTAGGTTCAACGGCAAAACCTAATTCTATTGCCGTATGGACAAATTCCGGATACGGTCATGTCGGATATGTTGTGAGTGTAAGCGGAACCACAATGAAGGTTAACGAGGGCGGAATGACCGACCTTAACGGAAAACCGTATAACGGAAACGGAATATTGAAAGGTTCGATTTGCAACAGCACTGTGGGAAGCAAAAAATCAAGTTATTCCTCAAGCGTTTTAGTTGGATTTATTTATGTCGGTGATAAAGCGCACATCCACAATTACGGGCGGTTTTATGAGGGCGACCATCCGCACAGAGTATATATGAAGTGTTCTTGCGGCGATTGGTATTATACCGGCGAAACAGCGGCTGCAAAAGGAGCATACGCATGGTATGCACAGGTTCATCCGCACTATAATCATTATTATTGCACTATCTGCGGCAAGCCGTACAGAGATGAAAATGAGCCTAATGTAATTTCCGACTGTGAGGTCTGCAATCCGAAAATAAATATTATTTACGGCGATATAAATGATGACGGCAATATAACAACGGTGGATCTGGGCGTTCTTTTGCAACATATAAATAAATGGGGCGTGACAATAAAAACCGATTCCGCAGATGTAAATGATGACGGCGCAATAAATACTCAGGATTACGGTATACTTATGCAGTATGTAAACGGCTGGAATGTTTCACTCGGTTAGTATATACATAAGACAAAAAAGCAGAGCATTCTAAACTCGGATGCCCTGCTTTTTATTGTGTATGTAGTTTTAAATTAAAATCACTTGATAGGATACGTCCAACCGTATTCATCTTTAATTTTGCCCCACTGAATACCGGTAAGGGTGTCATAAAGCATTTGGGTGACTTCACCGATTTTACCGCCGTTTACAGTGTATTTGCGGTCTTTATAGCAAAGTTCGCCTATGGGCGATACAACGGCCGCAGTGCCGCAACCCCACGCTTCTTCAAGGGTGCCGTCCTGCATAGCGTTTGAAAGTTCGGTAACGCTGAGCAGGCGCTCGCTTACGTTATAACCCTTATTGCGCAAAATTTCCAGACAGGATTTTCTTGTAATTCCGGGTAAAATAGAGCCCGAAAGCATAGGTGTTACAATTTCGCCGTTTATTTTAAACATAACGTTCATGGCGCCGACTTCTTCGATATATTTGCGCTCAACACCGTCAAGCCAAAGTACCTGCGAATATCCCTTTTCTTCGGCGCGTTTGCCTGCACGGTTACTTGCGGCGTAGTTGCCGCCGCATTTGGCATAACCCGTACCGCCGCGCACCGCGCGAACGTCCTGATCCTCAATCATAATTTTAACAGGGTTAATACCCTCTTTATAATAACTGCCTACCGGTGACGCTATTATCATAAACGTTGCGTTGTGAACCGAGTGAACACCCAGGTTTTCATCATTTCCGTACATAAACGGACGCAAATAAAGCGATGTGCCGGGGGCATTGGGTGTCCAGTCTTTTTCTGTCCTTACAAATTCGGTAAGCACTTTAAAAGCAATGTCCTCGGGTATTGTGGGCAGGCAAAGCCTTTCGGCAGAGTTGTTCATTCTGCGTATATTCTCTATAGGTCTGAAAAGCTGAACCGTTCCGTCCTGGGTGCGGTATGCCTTAAGGCCCTCAAAAATTTCGGAACCGTAGTGTAAAACGGTTGATGCCGGGTGAATTGAAATATTGCCGAACGGCACAATGCGTGCGTCGTGCCAACCCTTATCATCGGAGTAGTCCATTATAAACATATAATCTGTGAATATTTCACCGAAACCCAATGTAGAACTGTCGGGTTTCTCTTTAAGAACAGCGGCCGGTTTGAATGATATTTCCATAATCTGTTCCTCCTTTTGAATACAAATACTTTAATTTATGATAGTACAATTAAAATGTAAAGTCAATATATCTTTCAAAAAAGTCTTTATTTTTTTGTCGCAGATATGTATAATATATGTTAAGTCGGCAAATCAGGCTTTAAGCGGCTTGTCTGCCGTAAGTATTTGTGTTAAAGAAGGGGCATTTATGCGTATAGTTATAAAATTAGGTACCAGCACGCTGGCACATTCAACGGGGCTTTTGAATATCCGCCGTGTTGAGGAAATCTGTAAAGTGGTGAGCGACGTTAAAAACGCCGGCAATGAAATAATACTCGTTTCATCAGGCGCAATAGGTATGGGAGCCGGCAAACTTGCACTAAAAGAAAAACCTGCCGACATACCAACAAAACAGGCGGCGGCATCGGTGGGTCAGTGCGAACTGATGTATACATACGATAAAATTTTTTCGGATTATAACCATATTGTTGCACAGTTGCTGCTTACAGGCGACGACCTTAAAGACGATGAACGCCACAACAACTTTAACAACACGCTGAGCAGGTTGCTGCAACTCGGTGCGTTGCCGATTATAAATGAAAACGATACCGTAGCGGTAGAAGAAATAAGAATAGGCGATAACGATACGTTGGCGGCAATAGTAGCACAGAGCATAAATGCAGATGTTTTGGTCCTGTTTTCGGATATTGACGGTCTTTATACCGCGGATCCGCACAAAGACAAAAATGCAAAACTTATATCAAGCGTATCCTGCATTGACGATTCAATAAAAGCGCTGGCAGGCGGCAGAGGTACAAAATTCGGCACAGGCGGTATGGTTACAAAACTTAACGCCGCTGATATTTGTCTGAATTGCGGATGTGATATGATAATCACAAACGGCAATCGCCCCGAAAGCCTTTACGATATAGTTGAGGGCAAAGCAGTGGGAACAAAATTTTCAAGGAAGTAATATTATGATTAAAATGCTGACCGCGGCTAAAGCGGCAAAAAAAGAACTCTCTTTGCTGACAGAGGCTCAAAAAAACAATGCCTTACTCAAAATGGCAGATGCTCTTTCAAAAAATACCGAAAAAATTCTTTCTGCAAACGCCTTGGACGTTGAAAACGCGCGCGGCGTTATAAGCGACGTTATGATCGACCGCCTGATGCTTAATGCCGAAAGGGTAACCGCTATGGCAGAGGGTATTCGCGAGGTCGCAAAACTGCCGGACCCCGTAGGCATTATACTTGATGATTTTACACGTCATAAAGATTTGCGGGTTACAAAAGTATCCGTGCCGATAGGCGTTATAGCAATAATATATGAAAGCAGACCCAACGTAACAAGCGATGCGGCGGCACTTACGCTTAAAAGCGGAAATGTGTGCGTGTTACGCGGCGGTAAAGAGGCAATCAACTCGGCGGTTGCAATTGTAAACGCTCTGCGTGAAGGGCTAAAAGCGGCAGGTGTTACGCAGGACGCCGTAAACCTTGTTACCGATACAAGCCGCGACAGTGCTGCAGCGCTTATGAAAGCAAAGGGTTATATAGATATGCTTATACCGCGCGGCGGCGCAGGGCTTATAAATGCCTGCGTCAACAACGCAACCGTTCCGTGCATACAAACGGGCACGGGTATTTGTCATATATATGTTGAAAAAACCGCCGACCTTGATATGGCTGTGAAAATAATCGAAAATGCAAAGGCAAGCAGACCCAGCGTTTGCAATGCGGCAGAGGTTTTGCTTGTTGATGACGATATAAAAAAAGAACTGCTGCCTAAAATTTATGACGCGCTTGTCTCAAAACGCAAAGCCGCCGGACTTGTGCCGGTAGAATTACGGCTTGACAGTGAGGCTATGTCGGTTATTGACGGCACACCTGCTTCAGACAGCGATTTTGATACCGAGTTTTTAGATTATATTTTGGGAGTAAAGTGCGTTAAAAATATTGATGAGGCAATAGAGCATATAGACAAACATTCAACAGGTCACAGTGAGGCTATTGTTACAAAAAGTTCTGAAGCGGCAAAACTGTTTACGCAGTCGGTTGACAGCGCAGCGGTCTACGTTAACGCTTCAACCCGATTTACCGACGGCGGCGAGTTCGGTCTCGGTTGTGAAATGGGTATTTCAACGCAAAAACTCCACGCTCGCGGACCTATGGGACTTCGCGAACTTACAACATATAAATATGTAGTATACGGTAACGGAAATATACGATAATTTAAGGAGATTGAATATGAAATACGGATTTATAGGTTGCGGCAATATGGGCGGCGCTTTGGCACGTGCCGTATCCTGTGCCGAAAAAAGTATAATGGTGTCGGATTTTGACGCCCGAAAAGCCGAACAATTTGCGGCGTCGCTTGGTGTAACCGCTGCGGATAACGCAACAGTTGCCAAAGAGTGTGACAGAATATTTTTGGGTGTAAAACCCCAGATGATGCAGGATATGCTTTCGGGTATAAAGAATGAATTGCAGGATAAAAAACCGATTTTAATATCTATGGCGGCAGGACTTAAAATTTCTCAGATACAAAATTTTGCAGGCGGCGATTTGCCTGTAATACGTATTATGCCGAATACACCCGTGAGTGTTGGCAAAGGAGTTGTGCTGTATTGCGCCGACGGAGTCAAAAAAGATGTGTTAGACGATTTTGCGCTTGATATGAGGCATTGCGGAATTCTTGATTTAATCGATGAATCGCTTATTGACGCCGGCTGTTCGGTTTCGGGCTGCGGACCTGCCTTTATGTATATGTTTGCAAACGCAGTTGCAAAGGGCGGCGAACAGTGCGGACTCTCGCGCGGGCAGGCAATAAAATATGCTGCGGCTACAATGTCGGGTGCTGCCGAAATGCTTATGATGTCGGAAAAAACACCCGAAGAACTTACCGACGCGGTATGTTCAAAAGGCGGCAGTACAATAGAGGGCGTAAACGTTCTTAAAAACAGCGACTTTGAAAGCGTTGTTTCAAACTGCATAAAAGCAGCGTTTAAGCGCAATTTGGAACTCGGTGGCAAATAACTGTATATAATTTAAAACACTGTTAAAGCGGAGATTTTTTGGAAAAAAGTTCTCCGCTTTACAATTTTATTATCTTGATTTTATTTTTTCAAAATATTATAATGTCTTAAAAGCGTTGATATTTATTAAACGGGGAATTATTTATGAAGAAAACATATAAACTGATTGCTCTTGATATGGACGGAACACTGTTAAGATCTGATAAAACGGTGGGTGATGATACGATTGCCGATATTGAATACGCCGCAGACAGAGGTGTTCAGGTCGTATACAGCACCGGCAGGGCATTGATAGAATTAAAAGACCTTTTTAAAATTTTACCTATGATGCGATATGCCGTTTGTTACAGCGGTGCAATAGTATATGACACATTTGAAAATAAATGCGTTCACCGCTGTGAAATCGATAAAGGCCTTGTAAAAAAGGTTGTTAAAAAAGTCAAAAAATACAATGCGATGATACACTATATGACAGAGGAGGATTCGATCGTTTCGGCAGAGGATATTACTCATATGGACGATTTTAATATGGGCGTATATAAACCGCTTTTTAAAAGCGTGGCAAAACAGGTGCAGGATATTGAGGCCGAGGCGGATCTCCACCGCTCAATACCCAAAATAAATATTCATTTCGCCTTCGACAGTGATAGAAAAAGCTGTTACGAAGAATTAAAACATCTTCCGCTTACGTTTGCCTACGCCGAGCGAACTTCTTTAGAGATGACTGCCAAAGACGTTACAAAAGCCAGCGGACTTAAACAACTTGCCGATTATTTAAAAATTCCCTTTGACCGAACAGTAGGTATGGGAGATGCCGAAAACGACCGCGAAATGTTAAAAAGCGTCGGCTTTTCGGTTGCTATGGCAAACGCAACCGACGGCATAAAAGAGGTATGCAAATATATTACCGACAGTAACGATAATAACGGAGTCGGCAAAGCGATACATTATATACTTGACTGAAAACAAAAAACAGGAGTTGATTTTTCAACTCCTGTTTTTGTCAATTCTCGGCATCTGCGTCGGTCACCGAACTTGTGTCGTTATCGGGTTCAGGGTCTGGCTCAACTATCTCTTTTTTAATATTGAATTCTGCTGTGTTGAGACTGTTGTTCTGCGTGGTAAAGTTTGCGTTTATGGTGTTGTTGTCGCAGATGTATCCGTCGGGCACGGTAAGCGTTATTTGATATTCGCCGTAGGTAAGGTTTTCTTTTAAAACCTTGCCGTTTTCACCGGTGGAGCCTATATCGGTAACAACGCCGCTTTTGATATTTTTTATGCTTATTGCGGCGTTTTGCACAGGCGCTCCGTTTTCGTCTTTAACGCTTACTTCAACCGCTGCCGAAAATCTTATGTTTGACGGTGTTGTTATTATCGCCAAAGGCCATTGCGGGTGCGGTTTGCGGTTCATACGCTCCATAGCGCAAAATTCAGGTCCGTTTTCATTGCCTACGTGCGTAACCCAATGGTAACCGTTAACGGTGCCGGCATAAATACTTATATGTGTGCAGTGACCGTTGCGGTTGTACCAATCCTGTGTACACATAAGCGAACCTATCGGAATTTCTTCAAACGGGTCAAAGTCAATATCCCTTGTTATGCTTCCGCCGTCGTTTGCGTTAAACTCAATGTATCTTGAATATCCGGCGTTTACCCACTGCTTTGCAGCGGTGTACCAACTGTTTGCGTCATAAGAGCGTTCGGGCCGTGTAAGAGATGATGTGTCAATGCCGGCAACATAGGGCAGGTAGTTGAAATAAACGTACGTAACATAGGTAGCGCATACAAGTCCGCCTTTTTCAAAACGGTGTATATCGGGTTTGCCGTCTGCAGTTCGCTCATAACCGGTACTTCCGCCGCCGTAGGTTATGTTTGAAAGCCAGCCGAGCCCACGCTTTTGACCGCACAACACATAGTTGCCGTAAGACCCCCACATTCTGCCGCTGTTCCGCTGAACCGAAAGTTTATAACCCGTGTATTCAAGCGCGTCAAGAAAAACGTTGCTGTCGGGACTCATATTTGAGTTGTAGTTATATTGTGCGGCAGCAGGCTGTTGAGGTACAACTTCGGCAACGGGTTTGCTTTCGGGTTTAGGCTCGACCACGGGTTTAGCCGGTTCACTTGATGTTGTAGGTTCTTCGGTTGAAACAGGCTCTTCGCTTACAAGTGCTATTTCGGGTTCCGATAAAACATTATCTTTTGAATTTGAGTTTGATATCATAGCGTCGGCAGGCGCCGATAAAACACACGAAACAATAATCGCAACCACCGTGCCTGCGGCAACAATTGAAAGCACCGTTGCCGAAACGATTTTATGTTTTGCAACAAAGGTGCATACCGCATAAAATGCCGCTGTGATACCGTTTTTTAACTTTTTAAAAAATTCCATTGCTCATTTAAACCCCTAAGTATAGAATAAAGCGTATAAATTTTATCATAAATTCTCATAAAATGTCAAGTCATACCGTTTTAAGTGCATAAATGTCGGAATCAGGCAAAGCATAAGATATACGCTTTGTACTGTCGTGAGTAATACTAAGAAAGTCTTGATTTTTCACAAAAAATATAATATACTTAAAACAAATATATAAGGGAGTGTGGTCTTATGGCATTGATTAAATGTCCCGAATGCGGAAACAGTGTAAGCGATCAGGCGGCTAAATGCCCTAAATGCGGATATGCTCTCGGCTCTGCACAAAATACCGTGCAAGAGACGGATGACAAAAAAGGAAAGAACAAACTTCAATATAAAAAGTATTTGCCGATTATAATAGCGCTTGTTATAGTTATTGTAGGCTTCAGAATTTTAAATACAGTAAATGAAAATAAAAAGGGCGATACCGGTACTCCGAGCGGCACTACGCAACAGCAGGATCCCACAGGCTCAGGCACACAGCAGCAAAATCCCACACAGGGTACTTATCAGGGATTTGTGGTTTATAACGATACGGAACTCGGCGTGAATTATGAAATCCCGAGCAACTATAAGGTTTATACCGGCACCAAAGATCTTACTTATGTAGGGCAGAATATTGACAGCGACGGTGCGCTTATTCCGTACATTATGCTTAATTGGGACGCTAACTATAACAACCCCGTTCAGTATCTTAACGCTTTTACCGATGAGTTGCGTAAGGCGTATGACGATGTCCGGATAACAATAGATATTCTGAACGGTCAGTTGGGCGAGTATCTGGTTTACGGTATTCAGTATATGTATACTTCTTCCGGTCATGTTGTTGTAGACAACCGTTATGTTACCGTTATCAATAACGAGATATTTATGATAACAACAAAAGAAGAAAATCAAAACACCGATGAGATCAACGACATAGTAAAAGTTATGTTTAATACGTTAAAGGTGGGTAACTGATATGGCACTTATTAAATGCAGAGAATGCGGAGAAGAAATTTCCTCCACGGCTGAGGTTTGTCCTCATTGCGGATTTAAAAACAGAGTATCCGTATGCCCCGAATGCGGAAAACCGGTTTCGGCAGATGATGCGTCCTGCCCCGAATGCGGCTGTCCGCTTCATAAAAAATCGGCGGCGGGTGTAATAACCGAAAATCTTGACAAGTTAACCGGCGCAAAATCCGAGACTTATGTTTCTTTCAAAGATCTGTTTAAGGGCACTTTTAAAAAACATACCGAAAAAGAACTTGACAGCGTGTTTGTTTGCGGCTCCGAAAAAACAACGCCCGATATAAGTGAAATAAATCCGCGAAACGCAGGCGCATGGGTTTGGTTTAAAATTCTGGTTTTCTTTCTGATTGCGTATATACCCACAAGAATAGGATTTATAAATTACGGAAACTCAAACTTTTTGCCTGCAATGATTATGCTTGCTGCTTTTGCTATGCCCGTAACTATTCTTATATTCTTTTTTGAAATAAATGTGTTCAGAAACGTTCCTTTTTATAAGGTGATAAAATACTTTATATGGGGCGGTGCGCTGTCGCTTATATTTGCAATTTTGCTTTTCTCATTGGATTTGAATACCGACATAAGCACGTACACGGGCGCTTTGATGGTAGGGCTTATTGAAGAAATTGCAAAAGCCGCTATAGTTGCATTGTTTATATTTAAGAGTCATAAGTGCAAATTTATTTTAAACGGTTTGCTTATAGGCGCTGCCGTAGGCGCGGGTTTTGCCGCCTTTGAAACTGCCGGATACATATTGAGATACGGCTTGTCGAGCGGTCTTGAAACTATGCTCGGTGTAATAAAATTACGCGGATTTTTGGCTCCCGGTGGTCATGTTGCCTGGGCTGCAATTGAGGGCGCAGGTCTTATGCTTGCCAAAGGATTTGACCAAATAAGCAAAAAGCATTTAAACGATAAAAGATTTTTGCTTGTCTGTCTGATTTCTGTTATTCTGCACGGAGTGTGGGATATGCCTATTCAAACACCGTATTATCTTTTGCAAATCGTTTTAACCGTTTTGGCATGGGTTGTTATAATTTACTTTATCAATTTGGGACTTAAACAGGTTGATGAGGCTAAAAGACTCGGCATTTCAATATTAGACAGCGACACTGACACTGCCGAAAACATTAAAGCGGATTAAAATAGAATTTTAAAAACAGATTAAAAGTTCCCCTTTTTTGAGGGGAACTTTTTTAAAAGCAAACGATATGGTAAATTCGGTGATAATGTACAATTCGTTCTATGAAAATACGTTATTTTCTTCTGCGTCTTGCGTAAGCAAAAAAAGCGTGATATAATGTAGTCGAAAACAATGATATGAAGTGTATGCGAATGGCTTTTTGAGCATACCGGCTGAGTGCCGCAGAAATGCGGCTTTCTGAAAACGACACAGTTAGCGTTCTCTAACCGAACCTGACAGAAATTTTAATATAAAAAGTCAAAATAAAGCAGATAATTACATCACATACAGTTGAGATGCCGAAAAGAGGTTATATTATGATATTTAATACCGTTGGCAACAAGCAAAATCCGGCTGTGCTGTTTTTTCACGCAATGGGCGTGACAGGTTTAAGCAGCGAGCCGGTGGCAAAGCATTTGCAGGACAGATATTTTTGCATTATGCCTACCTCCACAGTCTGCTGCGTGGGGCAGAAATATCAAAGTAAAACAGACGAAGTACAGCAGTTGGAGACTTTTTTGTACGGGCAGGGTGTAGAACGCCTTGCAATGATTGTCGCGTCATCCATAGGTGCGGATCTCGCAATGACGTTTCTTAAACAAACAAAGTTGCCTATAGATAATGTTTTATTCGACGGGGGGCAGTTTGCGCAGATATCACTGCCGTTGCGACGTATAATGACGCCGTTTTTGTACTTTGCAATCAAGAGTCTGTATTGGTCAAATGGCAAGACGCTTAAAAAATGCTTTGGTGCGATGATGAGGCTATAAAACCCTATTTTATCGCCGCCGGAAAGGCATTGACATTTCTGAAGAAACAGGGTTGAACTTTGACAGCGAAAAAAGTCCACCGTAATTTCAATAGAATTACGGTGGACTGACCTGTGGCGGAGTAGGAGAGACTTGAACTCTCGCGCCGGTTGCCCGACCTACGCCCTTAGCAGGGGCGCCTCGTCACCACTTGAGTACTACTCCGAATGCTGAACAACATATAGTTATTAAATTTTTAAACACCTTTTTTAAAAATAAAAAATGGCGGAGAGGAAGGGATTCGAACCCTTGTGGCTTGCGCCAAACGGTTTTCAAGACCGCCTCGTTATGACCGCTTCGATACCTCTCCGTGTGCCAAAACATTGTATCACAAACAAAATGGAATGTCAACAATAACTTTTTCTTTTTTGTCACATAATTTACACTGCGCATTAACCGCGTCTGTTGCAGGCGGCAAGCGATTTTTGCGCGATATTCTAAAAATAAGTCAAAGTTTTAAAAAATTGCTTGACTTTACACCGTAATTGTGGTATAGTATTCAAGCGCGAAAAAATGCTGGTGTAGCTCAGTTGGTAGAGCAGCTGATTTGTAATCAGCAGGTCGGGGGTTCAAGTCCGTCCACCAG
>CAKSDJ010000021.1 GCA_934445015.1 uncultured Eubacteriales bacterium
CTGTCTGTCTGTCTGTCTGTCTGTCTGTCTGTCTGTCTGTCTGTCTGTCTGTCTGTCTGTCTGTCTGTCTGTCTGTTAGAAATTGTCTCACTTTACTCAATGTTTGTCAAGTCCCTTCTTCATACCGTCTCAAAAAATGTGTCCGGTTTGTTTGGGTTAAAACTTTCATTTGCCCACATAACCGTAACCAAATTTTCGGTTTTGCTTAAGTTAATTATATTGTGAGTATAACCAGGCAACATATGTACCGCCTCTATTTTATCTCCGTTCACTTTGAAACGCAAGACCTCATCGGTGCCTATTTTACGCTGTTCAATAAGTCCGTGTCCCGACACTACAACAAAAAATTCCCATTTTGTATTGTGCCAGTGCTGGCCTTTTGTAATGCCCGGTTTTGAAATATTAACGCTTAACTGACCGCAGTTTGCTGTTTTAAAAAGTTCGGTGAAACTTCCGCGGTCGTCAATATTCATTTTAAGCGGAAAAGCGATTTTTTCTTTTGGCAGGTATGAAAGATACGTTGAATAAAGTTTTTTCGCAAATGAGTTATCAGGTATTTCAGGTATCAAAAGGGTTTCAGGCTGTTTTTTAAAACTTTTAAGCAGGTCTGCAATTTCACCCAATGTTACAAAATGTGTGATAGGAGCGACACAATATTTTCCGTCAGTGCAAAGCACTGCGTTTGTTCCGTCAAAGTCGCAGTGATGCTCGCGGCCCTCAAGCGCGTCAAGCATTTCGGCAACCAGATCGTCTATATATAAAAGTTCCAATCTTGTAGCGGGGTCATTCACCGTTATTTCCAAATCGTTTGCAATGTTGTTGCAAAAAGTTGCGACAGCGCTGTTGTAATTAGGTCTGCACCATTTTCCGAACAAATTCGGAAAACGGTAAACCAAAACCTTTGTGCCTGTTTCTTCGCAATAATTAAAAAACAGTTCTTCGCCGGCCTTTTTGCTTTTGCCGTAATCGTTGTTGTATCTTCCTTCAAGTGTTGCCTGAACCGAACTTGAAAGCATTACCGGACAAGTGTTGTTATATTTTTTAAGTGTACCGAGCAACTTTTCTGCAAACTCAAAGTTACCCTTTAAAAATTCGGAATTATTTTTGGGGCGATTAACGCCCGCAAGGTTAAACACGAAATCGGTATTTTTGCATGCGGTCTCCAATTCAGATTCCGCCGAGTCAATATCATAAAGATAAATTTCCTCTATCTGCAAGTTAGGTCTTGTTTTATCTTTGCCGTCTCTTATATTTTTAAGTGATTCGGTAAGATTTTTGCCTACAAATCCTTTTGAGCCAGTAACAAGTATTTTCATCGTTCACTCTCCGTTATTTTCAGTTTCAAACAGATGCAATCTTTTATAGATGCTTTTGCGTTCGTTTGCCATAGGCAACATTTTAAAAAGCGATTCACGTTCACCTCTTGCAGTTCTTGCAACATAAATCAACACTCTGTAAAAATCGACCGCCGGATAAAGTATCGGGTGTTTTTTTACAATTGGAAACATTGCGGAGGTAGTATTATGAAGCGTAAAAAACAGATTTGCGATTTTACCGCGCTTTGTACCGCTTTTTCCGTGTTCCGAAATAAGCATACCGCTTTTTGCGCGGGTTTCATCTTTTCTGCCGAAATTTCCGCTTGTAAAAACATCGTCCATAACATCGTCACAAAGTTGCGTGTCGGCATTTTGAGCCCATTTCGGGCAATCTATATGAAAATAAACCGAACAAATTTTTGTAATGACCTCTGCGTAGGTTAAAATGCCTATTTCTTTAAAAAGGTCAAGCAATTGCGCCCAAAACGCTTCATTTTTGGTCTTGTTTACAAAACATGCCCAATCACATATATGCCTGAGTCCCAGACCCTCGCCCAGCATATGATGCTGCATATGCAAAAGAATAATAACGCCGTGATAAATATCCTTAGGTTTGGGGAATATGAAACCGTCTATTTCGGATTGTACGGTTTCACTCAGTGCGCTTTTCATAAATCGCCTTACACATTCGCCCGGTTTGCCGTAAGGTATACCCGCAATTTCAAAGTGCATTTCAAGGTCGGCGTATCCCTTTTTAAACACAACGTGACACACGTGGTCCTTATCCCAATTTTTGTAGCCGTTTCGGCTTAAAAGTTCTTCTATCTCGGATTTTTCACTGTTATCTATTAAAAAATCTATATCTCCAAAGCACCTGTCTTTTGGATTAGGGTAGTATGACGCAGCCGCCATACCCTTTAATATGCAAAACGGGTGACTGCCCATAATTTTATTGAGTTTTTGTTCTTCAAGTGCTGTGCGGTAATTATTCGAAAACGCCTGAACTGCGGTGCGTTCCCAATCGCTGAAATCCGAAATGTACTTTTTATATTTTGCGGCGGATTCGGCAGCCATAATAGGTACCGCCTGTGCTTTTGCCTCATTGAGCACCTCTTGCCAATCGACAGTTTTAAGCAGTTCTTCGGAAAGTTTTATTTTTCCGCTTATTTCTCCTGCCAAAAGTTCTGTTAAAACTCTCTGTTCAAGAGTCGGCATAATAAAAATCTCCTCCCTGCTTTCTGACCTTTATAAATACGGTCTACTTATCCTCGCTTAACCTTTGCTTGATATACTCAAGCGATGCAATTTTTTCAACTGTTTCATCAAGGGTCAACATTTTTGTATTGTGCGAATTGAATTCGGTAAGCGGATTGCGGTTTTCATCACCCTCTATAAAATATTTATCATAATTAAGTCCGCGGTTATCGGCAGGCACGCGGTAAAAATCACCCATATCAACCGCGTGGGCACATTCCTCATTTGTGAGAAGTGTTTCATACATTTTTTCGCCGTGACGTATGCCTATAACCTTGATGTCATCCTTGTTTCCGCCGAAAATTTTGCAAACGGCCTCCGCCTGAGTCTTTATTGTTGTTGACGGCGCCTTCTGGACAAGGATATCGCCGTTTTCGCCGTGTTCAAACGCAAACAGAACAAGGTCGACCGCCTCATCAAGTGACATTATAAACCTTGTCATTGAAGGTTCTGTAACGGTAATCGGATTTCCGGATTTGATTTGGTCGATCCAGAGCGGAATAACACTGCCGCGCGAGCACATTACATTGCCGTAACGGGTACAGCAAATTTTGGTTTTGCCGCTGTTGCGCGATTTTGCAACTGCAACCTTTTCTTCCATTGCTTTTGAAGTACCCATTGCATTAACCGGATACGCTGCCTTGTCGGTAGAAAGACAAATAACCGATTTGACGCCCTCATCAATTGCGGCAGTTAAAACATTGTCTGTGCCTATGATGTTGGTACGCACCGCTTCCATAGGAAAAAACTCGCAGGATGGCACCTGTTTTAGCGCGGCTGCGTGAAATATATAATCAACACCGTGCAGTGCGTTTTTTATTGACTGTAAATCTCTGACATCGCCTATGTAAAATTTTATTTTATCTGCAACATCGGGCATTTTAACCTGAAACTCATGGCGCATATCGTCCTGCTTTTTTTCATCCCGTGAAAAAATTCTGATCTCGCCTATATCTGTTTTAAGAAAACGGTTTAAAACCGCATTGCCGAAACTGCCGGTACCGCCGGTTATCATTAAAACTTTATCCTTAAAAATTGACATTGTTACTTCTCACTCTTTCTGAAAGTTTTATATTTAAAACGAAATAGTCAAAATTGTTTATTATGATTTTTGGTTTGCCGAGGCCATAATATTTGTGTATGCCTTAGGGTAGGCTTTGGATAAGGCGTCAAAAACTTTTATATATCTGCCCTGATAAATACCGTCTCTGCCGAGCTGCACGGCTTGTTCATCCTCGCTCAGGATGAAAATCCGGTGATAGCGAAACGGTCTTACAACCTTTGTATCATTTTGAGCTGCCATAAACATAAGCCAGAGGTCACCTGTTTTAAGAGCGTATTTTTCGATTTTTTCTGTGTTGCAGGCATCGCAAAACAACGCATTCGGCGGCACTAAACAACCGCCCCCCGGAGAAATCAAAACCCCAAACGAAGGTTCTTTTACACCGGCAGATCCTATTGCAGACCATCTGCCCGGATTTCCTACGCCGCCGTCTGCAGCAATTTCAATTGTCTGGCCGCGTTCGCATACAATTGCTGTCGGAAACTCTTTCCATTTATTATAAAGCCGTTCAACCAGATACTTCGGAAAAAGTATATCATCATCAAACATAACAATTAACTCATCTTCTTTTTGCTCGCCTAACAGTTTATAATATCTTTTATGTTCAAAATAATTATCGCAATATCTGACTTCGAGCCCCACCTTTTGAAACTCTTTAACAGAATCGGGTAATTCTTTGCCTTCGAACTCACTTTCGGCAAGCCACAAAATTACGCGGTCGGGTTTCATAGACTGCGTAAAAAGTGTTTTTAAAGTGTTCTGCACGCTGTTTATGCGATCAGGAAATGAGGTGAGCGTAAAAATAAGTTTTTTATCCCTCTTTTGTCGGTTTAACGATAGAGTATTTATTTGGATTTTGCTTACTCTTTTTCTCCTGATTTTTGTAAATGTACGATAAATAATACCGCCTAAAACAGGAATTCTCATTCCCTCCGGTATCATAAATCTTTCAATAAACTCCATCTTCATATCGGCGCCTCACCAACCATCGGTTATTTTAATACCTTTTTAAAAAGATTTTTAACAATTTGTTTTTCCTGTGCGTTGTAGGCAAACAGCCACATAAGCAAAAGATAAACGCACGCAACAACTGCAGATTTAACGGCAAGCATTACCCAGCTGTGTACTGTAACAAAGCGGTTTGCCGCCAAACCTATTGCAAGGGTTGCAACCATAGGCAATGTCATTTTTCCGTAACATTCTTTACGGAACGTTTTTGTGTCTAACCCGAGTTGTTTTTTGAACAAGTACATATTTGCAATGTTTCTGAAAAAATAAACTATGCAAATTGAAATGCACGCGCCTAAAACTCCCCATTTTAATGACATAATCGAAACAAGCGCAACGTTTAACGCCGCCTTTATTGCATTGACAGCCGTTAAATAACGGATTTTGTTCACCATAACCATAGTATTTTTGCCGATTTGCTGCGAAAGATAAAACGGCGCAGGCAACATCAAAAGTATAGCGCAGTAATAAACAGTAAGATAATCCTTGCCTATCCAGAGTGTAATAAATTCTTTACCTACGCAGGCAAAACCGATCAAAATAAGCCCAACCAGATTATACTGATAACGCCCTACCTTTATCATCAGGGGAAGTATTTTTTCCATATTTGCCTCTTTATACGTTATCCGCGCAATTCTTGGCATAAACATACCGTCAATTGCGCTTGAAAACATATGCACATACCCCTCAATAACCGACGCAAAACTAAACATTGTTATGGCTACCGTGCCCGATGTTATGCCTAAAATGTTAGGGCAAATATTCATAATAAGTCTTGAGCATATTGAGTTTATCAGAACCCAAACCGAAAATCCGAATATTTCTTTAAGCAGTGCCTTGTCCCAATATGTAATTTCGACCTTTGCGGGGGTAGTTGTTTTAATAACTATCCATTTTGCGGCAAAACAAGCAAGATTTACAGCGGCATTTATTGCAACAAGCGCATAAAGCCCAAAACCGTTTAAAAGCGCTGCCACAATAAGCAATACCGTTAAGATCTTGTTTACGAGGTCGCACAATTTCATTTGAATAAATTTTTCATAAGAGGTCAGCACGCCGTTAAGTGTTGTTGAAAACGGAAAAGAAATAATGCTGTAACTTGCGGATATTATATACACGACCTTGAAACGTTCTATCTCGGTAGGAGTAAGAGACAGATAAATTTTGTCGATAAAAAAATATACAACTATAAGCGCTACACTTATTATTGCGGCAATTGCGGTAAAAAGTTTAAAAACTACACCGAGCAGCTGATTGACCTTATCCTGTCTGCCTTCGGCAACATATTTTGATGTAAACCTTGAGACTGCGGAACTTATGCCGAAATCGAGCAGGAACATATTTATAAGTGAAACCGCCAACGTATATAAACCGTAATCGCCCGAACCGATCTTAGACAGCATCCACGGTGAATAAACCAAAGCCGAAATTATATTAACGCCTATTGCAATATATGAAAGCACCGCACCTGCTTTTAACTGCTTATCGGCATCAAGTTTTAGTTTTTTACTCATAGTTTGCACTCCACTATTGATGTACAGCAATCATAAATCTGGGATTCAGGCGGAATTTGCATATAGTCGCCGTAACGTTTTGTAAGGAACTCGTGATAATTTTCGGGAATAAAAAATTTATGCCCCTCAAACTCGTGTTCAATAAGATTTTCAAACGTTTCACGCTTTATGGGGTAAATCCCGTTGTTTGGGTGAGCCACCTTGTAAACATACCTTGTTTTAAAAGGTTTGAACATTTTCATAGCAAAACCGCGAAAGGCATTTATGACGCCGTATGGCATCCATGAAAACAACTTATATATTTTTTTCTTTGCAGGTGTGCCTGCATAAATGCCGCTTTTTACCTTGCCTACACACGACCAGAACATTGCGCATTTTACCTGAAAACTTATTGTAGGTCTTGTAACATTATCAATAGGGTGCAAATCAATAAATACACCGTTGTGCAGTTCTGAAAGCGGCGCAAGTTCCTTTTCGGTAAATACAGTGCCGTTAAGCCTTACCTTGCCCCAACTGTTAGGGTATCTTTTTTCGCTTTTATAATTGCTGAAAAAAATCTTTTGGTTTCTATTGTTCTGCATATATCGCACAAACTTGTCATAGTCCTTACGCGGCATACACATATCAATATCGTGATCCCATGGGATAAATCCGTTATGCCTTACCGCACCTAAAACGGAACCGCCGTATAAAGAGCATTTAAAACCGTTTTCTCTGCAAATTCTGTCAACCTCAATAGCTGTTTCAAGCTGTTTTTCATGAAGCAGATCCATATCGTATCCGCATACCTTGTATTTACTCATCATCAATTTCCTTTAAATAACTGTTTGAATTTTGCACCGATTTTTTTAAAAAGTTCGCCGTAAATAAAATACTTCCAACAATGATAAATTCGTCTTCTGACACGGATTAACGGATGACCCACTCCGAAAAATTTGTTTAACCGTTTTGTATACTCTAAATCGGCAATCACATACGGAGGATTTTTAAGCGGAAATTCCAATTCATAAGTCTTAAGATTGAACAGTGATTGCTCAGTTTTTGTCAGAAATTTTGTCTGCGTATTTGAATGTGTTGAATCCGCTGTCATACCGATATTATTAACCATATTTTTAGATGCAATAACGGCAAGTCTTGAATTCATTATGCTGTCAAAGCAAAGTATACTCTCCCAATAAGGAACCCCTGTTTTTTCTCTCTGTTTCGCCTTGCTGTACCATCTTTCAAATTTTTTACCGTAAATATTTCGCAAATTTTTTATTGCCGATTCATTGTGCAAAAATGAATATGATTCATCCCATCCGTCAACAACACGTTTCCAGCTTGCCCAGGCGTTTGAACCGGTAAAACCAAAAAAATAATCATATTGGCAATCAGCATAATCACCCAACATATTCATACCGCAGATATGGTTTATTCTTTCATCTTCTTCATATTTATCAAGCAGTTCCTTGCAAAACTTAAAAAAGCTTTGGTTCGCGACAAAATCGTCTTCCAATACAATACATTTATCGACAATTGAAAATGCCCACTTGTGGCCGTAAAACGTTGACGGGTCGCACCCGTAATTCTTTTCGTTATAATGTGTGTGAACTTCACATTCCCAATCAATATCTTTAACTATATCCCTGCAAGCCGTAATTCCCGGAATGTCATTTTCATTCCGCGGACCGTCCTGCCACAACAGTAATTTGCGCGGTCTTGCTTTTTTAACCGCCTCAAATGTTTGCCTTAACTGTTTATCTCTTGTGAAAAAAATTATCAATACAGCAACATCGATTTCCCAGTTATACATATATTATCCTCCGAAATTGATATTATTTTCACTCAGTACATTTAACGAAACAGGTGCTACAAACCATATTGCATACATAAGCGGTAACGCCATATGAATCGGGTTTGTCAGCCCCATTAAAACAAGCATAATATAAATAGGTATAAAGCGGTTTTGCGTATCGTTTATAAGAGAACTGACTTTCTTTCGTGAATGCCCGAACAAGTAAAAATATGGTATTCCGCCCAAAAGTCCAAGATCGCACAGCACCGTTAAAAACGTGGCGTGACCGTCAAAATTGACCGACCTGTTACCCCAAATGGGTGATTTTAAAAATGCAACTATCGATTTTTTATATAACTCGAGCCGACCGTTCATGTTATACCCCGTTGCATCGCCGTCTGTGAAAAATTGATATATCTCATAAAGTCTTACCGACATTTGCTCTGACGGAACTTTTTTTGCCGCGAACAGCACAATATAAGGAAAAGCGATTGCCAAAAAAACAAACAGCAGTAAAATCAGCGTTTTATTGACAGTTGTTTTTGCGTTGTTATAAACGCAAAGACCGATACCTATAATTGAAATCAAAACCGAAAGTGTATACTGCGCCAAAAGCAGGAAGTAAAACAGAAATACAATAACCAACGCAAAAATTATTTTTAAAATCGGTTTCTTATATTTTAAAAGCGCCGATGTGCATAATGCGATTAAAATAGGAACCGCATACACAAAGTAATAGTTGCCTATATTGTTTTTAGACGATTCTGCAAATTCGGACCACTCTCTTGTTATGTTTGGGTTTACTATAAGTTCGCGAAATGTAATCAAAACTACATAAACGTAAAGCAGATAGGAAATCGTCAAAAAGAATTTTTTTTGTTTTATAGTTCCGCGATCAATGACCTGTCTTAACAAAAACACAGCCAAAAACATCATAAATAACTGATAGTATTTGCTTATAAATCTTTTAAACAATCTATTTGATGCGGTAGCGGCAATTGTAGTTGTATCGGTTAAAAAACAGTAAAGCAAGGCTATAAAGCAAATTAAAAAGAAGTACTTTAACACTTCATTTACAGAACCCTTGCTTATAAACAAAACATAAGCCATATAGCCCATACCCAATACTATGGGTATCAAAAAGTTAAATCTGTTAGACATATCGGGAAGTATATAATACAGAGCAAAAAACAAAATAAAAATTTTGTCGATTATATTTATTGCGTATTTGTTTTCAGGCATTTACACTCCCCTTTTCATAGGTATTTGAAAACATATATTCATAAAATGTCAGGTATTTACGGGTCTGACCGTCAATTGAAAATTTGTTTGATACAGATTTTATGCACTCGTTTTTATAGTCGGCTCTTTCTGTGAAAAGCACGGTTTTTACCGCTTTTATTAAATCATCCGCATTGCCGTTTTCAGCCAAAATGCCGCAGTCGGCACAAACAACCTCTTTAGAACCGGTATTGTTATAGGCAACCACAGGAGTACCGCACGCCATTGCTTCAACCGTAACAAGACCGAACGTTTCCATTTTTGACGGGTTTACAAAGACATCCGCCGCAGAATACAAGGCGCGTAATTCATCGACACTTTCGGTAAATCCTATACATTTTAAATTTTCAGACTGCACAACACCGAGGTCCTGACCCACAAGTAAAATTTGTGCGTTTTCTTTAAAACGGTCTGCAAGTCTGACAAACTCGTCAAGTCCTTTTTCTTTTGACCAACCCTGCGACACGCCCAAAATAAGTTTTTTGTCTTGCGGAATACTATACTTTTTGTATATGTAATCTTTGCTTTCTGAGTAAAAAAATGTTTTTGTGTCTACCCAATTATAAATC
The DNA here is from genome assembly GCA_934445015.1 of uncultured Eubacteriales bacterium. Taxonomy (GTDB): domain Bacteria; phylum Bacillota; class Clostridia; order Oscillospirales; family Acutalibacteraceae; genus UBA737. The sequence goes on from CAKSDJ010000021.1 coordinate 9,783, forward strand.
GTGCGGTAATCTTTTGCATTTTTGAGTAAAACCGATTTTCTTGCGGCAAGGGTAGTCCAATCCGATACGCCGTTAACATAAAGCTTTTTTATTGAACCGAAGAGCTCGCGCTTTTTTAAAAACATTTTTTCTATTTTGTGCTGCTCATATTTTGTTGCAGCCTGAGGGCAATTACTGCAGCTGTGTTTCCAACCGGTGCAATCGCTTTTTAAATAATGATAACAGCCGCCGGTAAAAAACCAACAGTCATGCAGCGTAAGCAAAACATTGACGTTGTTTTTTGAAAGGTAATTTAAAAGATACGGCAAATTGATATAATTTGAATGTAAATTATGTATATGCACAACATCGGGTCTGATTGCAGAAAGTTTGCGGCACAGGCGCATAGTAGAAATCAGCGAATGCCAACCCTGCCTTTTATCCAATCGCCTTAAAAAAGCATGGATTTTATGGTCAAGATTCGTTCCGATTTTATAAATGTTTTTTTCACCGCTTTGAGCGTTGCTTTTTATTGCATAAAACACGTAGGATTCGTGACCGTTTGCTTGCAGCATATTGTGGATATCACGTGTTATACGCCCTGTGCTGCCCACGCCGTATACCGCATTTATCTGTACTATTTTCACGTAATCCCCCGATTTTAAGAATAAAGTTTTTTAAGTATCGGCGCTTTTTGAGAAACCCTTATCAGAATTGCGTTTACTCCAAAAACGGCAACAAATATAATGCCTGCACCCATATACTGATTTGCGAAGATATATCTGTCAAATAAAGTCGGAAACAAATCCGGAAGAACAGTCAGATACATCCTCTGAGAAATAAATATCAAAAGACTCATATTACGCATCCAGAGGCAGTATGCGCCGCTCTTTATATCAACACTTATCAAAAATCCCAAAACCGAACACAGTATATATTAAATACGGAACGCTCCATATCAGATATATTCTGAGTATTTTTAATGACTGCTTTTTTACAATACGCCACCGCTCGGTTTGGTCTGTAACGTGTTCTAACTTGTTGAATACCAAAAATCCGCTTATTGTCATAAACAGCGCAACGGCAACAGCATACAAAGACAATGCCTCGCTCAAAATTCCCGGCAAAGAACCGTTTTCGCTGAAATAGTGATAAAGCAATATTACAATTGAACACAAAAATTTGGCGATGTCTAATCCGGCGTATGTTTTTTGCGTATTACTCTGCATTTTTCATCACCACATTATTTATTGTTTCGGTCAGCAACGCATTCATCTTGCTCCGTTCATGATGCTCTACGCCGCAATCATATCCTTTTTTTGCATACTCTTTAATAAGTGCAGTATTATAAACCAGCGCTTCTAATTTTTTTGAAATTTCGGCATATGACGATGCGGTTATTGCAGAGTCGTATTTATTAAAGTAATCTATCGGCGCAATTTCGCTGTCGCCGATTGCAAATATGCATTTTCCGCTTTTCAGATAATCGGTTATCTTAGTCGAAAAAGACAGACGCGCCGTATGCCTGTATTTTTTCTCTAAACTTTCGACAAAAACCAGAATATCGGCATTTTTTTGAACCGTGTTTACCTCCTGCAAAGTAAGCGCACCTTTAACCGCGCAACCGTTCTTATTAAGCGCCCTGCTCTGTTCATCGGTTAAAGTATCTGTGGTATAAATATCAAGTTCGATTTTTGTTTCGTTTTTGTTTATCTTACCCATTGCTTCGGCAACGGCGGCAAGCGACTTCCATCTGCCTATAATAAGTTTGCCTGTATACACCGCCTTAATAGGTTTGTTTACATCATACGGAATAAACGGTTCAAAATCAATGCCCTTTGTCATTACAATGCTGTCGGTGCCGAATATGCGGTCGTACTCCTCCTTTTGCTTTGGTGCTATAACCATAAGTTCAGCGCTGCTTTTTACAATAAATTTTACATATTTTCGCAAGAACATACGGTGCAAAAGCGAAAGAGGATTTTTGCCTACCGATTTGTACGTATAATTATCGTCAGCAAGATATGAAATGACCGGCTTGCCTGTTTTTTTAATAATATATTTTTGTATTCTGCCCATATAAACAGTTGGATAAACCGGAATAAAAAGTACATCGGCGTCAAAACCGTTGATAAACTCATCCAGCGCTTTTGTATGCCATTTTCCGAATTTCCAGACAAATTCACGAAGTATACTTAAAAGGAAACGCACTCCGCCTTTGTATGAGGAATACATCTTTTGTTCCTGTGAAGCGGCTTCGGAACTTATTTTTTCAGATTGGTTTGAAACCTCTTTGCCGGTTGCGGTATTGCGCTTAAAAACGCTTTTTATAACCGCATTTTCAGAAATCTGAAAAAACTTATTGCACACCGAAGTATCAGGCAGCGCGGATTTTGTATAGATCTGCGCTACTTTATCGGCGTCCCAGCATTTAAAAAACTCTATTAAGGTGTTGATACCTGTATTATCTCGCCAAGCGTTGGTTGAAACGACCAACACTTTCGGTAATTTATTCTCCATACTGTTTCCCTTTGATTATTTTATTTTGCAAATGATTCTGAGCGCAAACATCAACAAACCGAATCCGCACATTTTATACAAGCCGTAAAACTTATTAACGCGTGGATTTATATTATATTCAAGCAGATAACTTGAATTTTTAATCTGTTGGTAATAGTCCTTTTTATTCTTATCAGACAACCTTGTATAGGCTATCAGCATATTACAATAAAGTTTTGCAAGAGAACCGAGCAAGGCATTTTTATAATCTGCCGTCAGATCAGACTGATTTATTTTGTTGCTCCACTTTTCGATAATATAAATGCAATCGGTAAGATTTTTTATTTTCCACGAAGACGTTACCGAATTGCTTCTTTGGCGGTAAACCAAAAATGCCTCATCCAAAAACTCGATAGACGATACGTTTAAAAGCAGGTTGTAATACCAGTCCTGATCCTCACCAAGCAGACCTTTTTGAAACTCTATACCGTTGTCGGCGGTAATACTTCTTTTATATGCCTTTGCCCACGCTGCGCAGTAAAAAGCGTCGCGCTTTACCAAATACTCTATCCGCTTTGCCAACGAGGGCATTTTTTCAAAGTCCGGACACGAAAACGTGCAATCCGAAAGTATATTTTTATCCTCAAAATACTTTTTGAATTTATAGCAAATTACATCGGCATCGGTATCAACCGCTTTTTGATAAACCTTTTCAAGAAAATGATCGTCGGCATAATAATCGTCGCTGTCAACATAAATTATGTATTTGCCTGTTGCGGATCTTTCACCGACATTACGGGCGTCGGACGAACCGCCGTTTGGTTTGTGGATAACCTTTATTCTTTTATCCTTTTCGGCATACTCATCGCAGATTGACGGGCTGTTATCGGTTGAACCGTCATCTGACAGAATCAATTCAAAGTCCTCAAACGTCTGACCTAAAATACTGTCTATACATTGGCTTAAAAATTTTTCCACATTATAAACAGGTGCAATTATACTAAAAAACATTTTATGAACCCCCGTTAATCACATTATTTATTTCGGTGCCGGCTATTACCGCTGAAACATTTTTTGTTATATGCTCTTTAAGCCGGATATTGACTTCTTTTGAAATTGCTGAAACACCGGGCAAAACAACAACGTTTTTAAGCCGTCTGAATTTGTTGGTTATGGGGTTTGGTATTTTTTCAAACATATCAAGCACCGCACCGCCGATTTTGCGTTTTTTCAAAGCCGAGTAAAAATCCTTTTCATTAAATACCGCTTTTCTGCCGACGTTTATAATGACCGACTTAGGATCCATAAGTTCAAAAAGGTCACGATCTATGAAACCGCGGGTCTCGCTGCTGTCGGGCATTGTTGAAACAATATAATCATATTTACCTATATTTTGTTTCAATTCGGCACGGGTGCGCCAAATGTTTTTATACTGTTTTTTGGGAGTGCAATACGGGTCATATCCGTCAATATTCATTTCAAAACCGTTTAACCTGTCTGCAACGGCTGTTCCTATATTACCGGCACCCATAATCAAAATATTTTTACCCGAAAGCTCGGTTATTGAAGTATAATGCCTTTGCAACTTGAAATGCCGGTTGTTTGGATTGTTTCTGATTTTTTTTGCTATTGTAAGCAAACCGAAAACAACCGTTTCGGCTATGGGGGTACTGTATGTGCCGCCTGCATTCGCCACCGATACGCCTTTACGTCTGAATTCAGCCAACGGAACTCCGTCAAATCCGGCGCTTGTAAGCTGGAATAATTTAAGACCCGGAAAATCCATTTTTTCGGTCTTGGATGCCATCGCCCTTGAACCGCAAACGGCAATCACACTTTTATCGTGATTATACAAATCAAGCGACCTGTATGAAACTTTATTTACCTTTACACCGACAGGCAACTTGCTTTGGTCTAAATCCTTATCCGATAAAACCGTTATCGTATTTTCACCGCAATCACCGAGCAGTTCCCTGTAATCCGCGCCCTGATTTTCAAGCATAACCGAACGCTCATACAAACTCATTGTTCTTTTGTAAGCTGCCGCGCCGAGTCTCTGTGTTTTTTCGGGGTCTTCAAGCAGCCCTTTCATAGCGATAATAAGTTCTGCTGAATTTTTGGGTTCAACGTGAACAGACGATACGCCGTTTTCCATAACCTCGGACGCACCGGGGATTTTTGTGGTGATTGCAGGAATGCCCAAAGCGCCGGCCTCCTGAATAACCATACCGAATCCCTCGCGATAGGTCGGGTGAACAAGAACATCCATTACGGAATAGTATTCAAACATTTTGTTATTAGGCACACTGCCGGTAAAAATAATGTTTTTGCATGATTTTGCAAGATCGATAAGGCTTTTTTCTATGCCGCAATCCTCTTCAAACGGACCCACAACAAAAAGTTTTGCGTCGGGATAATTTTTACTGATATCCAAAAACGCCCGAAGCAACTCTCCGCAACCCTTGTCGACCGATATTCTGCCCGAAAAGCCGAACACAAAGTCCTTATCGGCAATACCGTATTTTTCACGCATTTCTTTGCGCCACTTGCTTTTTTGATTTATATCATATACGGTGCTGTCAACGCCGATGGTTCCGCCGTTGCCGACCACCTTGGCTTTTTCGGGTTTATAAAGCCCTTCGGCAACCGCAAATTCTTTATTTAACGGACTCACCGCGCGTATATGTGTAGAATTTTTACACACTGTTTTTTCAATAAACTTAAAAATTTTTCGGCTTGTGCCGCTAAGGCCCGAATATCTTATTCCCCACTGACAGTAAAGTCTTTTCGGCACATTGCAGATTTTTGCCGCAATGCTTGCATAACACGCAGCGTTAGGGGTTGAATACTGCACCATATCAAACTTTTCACGTTTGAAAATTTTTATAAAATCGGCAACCGCTTTAACGCCCGAAATATCAACTCCGCGTGACATTTTTACGGGGATAAAATGTATAAAATCCGGCAGTGATTTTTCAAAATCCGTATCCGGATTACAAATAAGGGTAACATCGTAACCGAACTCGCGATGCAGATATTCTGCCGTAGGAAGAACAAACGATTTAAGCGTAATCGAAACGGTTGTGCAAATACAAATTTTTTTCATACTTTACTTTGCCTTTTTTTATTTATGATTTCAGCAACTTTGGTTCTGATTATATCAAGATTTTCTTCATACTGTTTTTCACTGTACAAAGCAACTTCAGCCTCTTTAAGTCTGATGTTTTTAACGCCTTCGATAAAAATATCTTCAACCTCTGTGGGGTCTTTTACAAGATTGGCGTCACAAAAGCCTCTTGAAAGTATCGCCGCAGTAGAACCAAGACGGTAATGCTCGGCAATAATATATTCCGCAGGCAACATACCGTAGCCCACTCTTGCAATTCCGCCGAAACCGTATTTAATGCCGGCATTTTTAAACTTTTTGCAAAGCGACGACACGGTATTGTCGCAGATAAGTTCAAACATAAAACCCTTATTGTATGCAAGGTGCAGATCATTAAGACCTATGTGTACTTCATCTATGCCGCGAATTTTTAAAATTTCATCAATGTTTTTGACCGCCTCGACAGTTTCAACCAAAAGCTGAACTTTTGCACGGCCGCCGACATACTCAATAAAATTGCTTACCTCTTCCGCTGTTTTAAACATAGGAAGCATAACCACATCCGCGCCGGCAGATATCACCTCATTTATTTCCTGCTTTGAATCACAATAATCCGCAGTGGCTTTATGAATTGGATTGACCCTGACAAGCAGTTCGGATTTTGTTACATAGGGACGTATGTTTTTAATGTCCTCAATCGTGTGGTGATTTTGCACGGTGTCCATTCCGCCCTGACGCACGTCTTTTCCGATGTATTCCATATCTATCCAGATACGGTCAACACCGGCGGTTTGAGCAATTTGCGCCGTAACGGGGTTGTTTGTTATATACATCAATGTAAGTGACATAATTTATCTCCTGTATTTAAGCCGACTAAAGTCGGGCTGTCATTTGATTTTATGTGACGGAACGCCCACGTAGGTACCCGGTTCATCAATATTTTTTACTACGGCTGCACCGGCGCCTATCATACAGTTTGGGCAAATTTGAATATTGTTTATAACGGTTGTGCCGGCGCCTATCCACGTGCTGCGACCCACGCCGACATTGCCTGCCAGATGGGCGCCCACTGCGATATGCACATAATCCGAAATTCTGCAATCGTGATCTACCGAAGACGATGTGTTAATAATACAGCCTTCGCCTATATCAGCATCCGAATTTATGACAACCCCTGCCATAACTGCGGTTCCGGCACCTATTTTTACACGCCTGCTTATTACGGCATCGGGATGAATCAACTTAACGATTTTACAGTGATTTTTTTTGAGATTGTTTATAAACTTTTCTCTTATTTTTGCATTGCCCACCGCAACAAAAAAATCGTGCTTAATATAATTTAAAAACACATCGGTTTTGCCTGCAACGGCACAACCCGCACATTCTGTTTCGCCAAAGTTGTCATCAAGAAACAGCACGTTTTTGTATCCTGTTTTGAGGGCTATATCGGCAATCACCTTTCCGTGACCGCCTGCACCTATTACTACCAACGTTTTTTTCATTATACTTTTGCTTCCTGTTTTAATTCTTTTTCTCTTATGACCGCAAGGTTGCCCTCGTGATTAAGTTCTACGCCTTCGGCCCTGATAAAAGCTTTTTTTACGGTTGTTAAAATGATTTTTGCATCACCCAAAAAGGTTATTTTCTCTATGTATTTTAAATCCCAATAAAATTTTTCTTCCCAGGTAACGCAGTTGCGCCCGTTGATCTGCGCAAGACCCGAAAGCCCCGGTCTTACATCGTGACGGTGACGCTCGGCCTCTGTGTAATAAGGTATATACTCAGGCAAGAGGGGTCTTGGTCCTATTATTGCCATATCGCCCTTTAATATGTTCAGAAGTTCGGGCAATTCATCAAGAGAAGTGTGCCTTAAAAAATCGCCGTATTTTACAAGGCGCTGTTCATCGGGAAGCAGATTGCCGTTTTTGTCTGTTTTGCTGTTCATTGTGCGAAACTTAATAAGCAAAAACATCTTTTCGCTGCCTGTTTTTTTATCGATTTTACCCGGACGCATCTGCAAGAAAAACGGATTACCTCTCATAGCGATTGCGCCTGCAACCGTTAAAACCATAAGCAAGGGCGAAAGAACAATTACAGCGCATAAAGACAGAAAAAAATCAATTATTCGTTTTATGTACTTTGAATACAGCGTTTCGGTCACAACAACGGTGCCTTGCGCGGTTTCTTTAAGTATTGTTTCATTCATAAATCGATCTGTTCTCCTTAAAAGCAGGATTTTATAATTTCGATTATCTTGTCCTGTTCTTCTGCGGTCATTTTGTTGTCGCTCGGCAGGCACAGACCGCGCTCAAAAATATCATCGCCTACGTTTGAGGTTTCGCCCTCGATATATGCGTTTGTTTTTGCCCTGCCGCTGCCCTCTGCCGTTATAAACGGGTTCATTCTGAAAATCGGCTGCCTGTGCATCGGTTTCCAGATGGGGCGGCCCTCAGCGTTGAATTTTGCCAGCGTTTCAAGAATTTCGGTGGGGCATGTTTTTTTGTTTTCGCTTACGTAGAGCGATTTTCTTTCGCCTCTGACCTGCCTGCACATGGCGTCACTTTCAATAAGCATACAACTTAGCCAGAAGTTAGGCTCGCTGTTTTTTGAATCGTAAGGGTTCATCTTAACGGGCAGATCTTTAAAGCCCTCTTTATAACGCATATAGATTGCCTTTTTTTGCGATATGTGTTCATCAAGATACGGTATTTGTCCGCGCACAACGCCGGCTATTACGTTGCTCATACGGTAGTTGTAACCCAACTCCTCATGCTGATACCACGGCGCAGCTTCGCGGCTCTGGGTAGACCATTTGCGGACTTTTTCGGCGTCGGGTCTTGAATTTGTCAAAAACATTCCGCCCGAAGAGCCGGTTATAATTTTGTTGCCGTTAAAACTTATACATCCGTAATCGCCGAAACTGCCGGTTTGTTTGCCCTTATACAAAGCGCCGAGCGACTCTGCCGCGTCTTCTATAAGCAAAGCCCCGTGCGAGGCAGCAACCGACCTTATCTCATCTATTTTTCCGGGAGTACCATAAAGGTGGGCCACAACTATTATTCTGACATCGGGGTAAATTTCAAACGCCTTTTCCAAAGCGACGGGGTCCATATTCCAGGTATCGCGCTCGGTATCTATAAACACCGGAGTGCCGCCCTCATAAACCACGGGATTGACCGTGGCGTCAAAAGTTACGTCAGAGCAGAATACCTTTTTATTAAACAATGCGCCTTTTCCGACTTCGGGCTGACCGTATAACGCCTCAGCCGCAAGTTTTACCGCAAGGTGAAGCGCCGCTGTGCCCGAAGAGAGGGCAACGGCATATTCAACGCCGACCTTTTCGGCAATTAAACATTCTGCCGCGTCTATGTTCTGACCAACTGTTGACATCCAGTTTGTTTTGTATGCTTCGGTAATGTATTTTAATTCGTCGCCGTGCATTGTAGGGGATGACAGCCAGATTTTGTTTTTGAATTTTTCCATACCTTTTTTCCTCTTTACCGTTGCTTTGTAATTTTTATTCTGCCGGTATTGCGATTGTTTGATTGCTTTTTGCACAAAGCAAAATCGCAACAATATTATATATTACACGACAGATGATTTTATTAAATTTTTATGCTGCGTAAATATTTTTGCCATTGCTTTTTACACGAAACCGCATATTGTTTCGGGTAAAATTTCGAACAGAAAAAATGACAATGGTTCATATTATTTTACCACAACAGAATGCGGTTGTCAATCAAGCGAAAACAGCGGACTGTAAACTGTGTTTACAGTCCGCTTTAATACTTTAATATTTAAGGCGAAGCCCTTTTGGATAATAATTTTTTGCCGTATGGTTTACAACCTTTGCGCCGCCGAGCGGTACGCCGCACACCGTAACAGCCGCAAAACCGTTTTCGCAGTCGGTTTTGATTTCTTCACCGTGCAAATATTTGACAATATCGGTGCCGTCGGGGTCGAGTTCTATTTTTCTTTTAAAATCACTGCCGTATGCGCTGAAAAACTGATGATGCGGCAAAAGATAGTTTTTCTTTATTTCGCCTATGGTTACGCCGCACATAAAGGCGGTGCCCTGACGTATTTTCAAATCACTTTTATAAAACACGGGTGTGCCGCCGTAAAAAGTTACGTCGCGCGGGTCAAAATCTTCAAGTGTGTTTTTTAAAAAATCCGATAAAACAGGGTCGGTTTTGCCTGAGTTTTCGGGTGTGGTATGAAAGCAAACGGAGCTTTCGCCCTTATGGCGCAAAACCGCCGCAAACTGACCCTCTCCGCGTGATTTATGCGGATAAAAACGCCTTGCGTAATGTATATTTTTGCACTCGCAGCCGTCAAAATTTATGCCGTTTGAAGTAACTTTTTCAACTTTTGGGTTTACGGGCGCTATTTCAAAATCGGGGTGCGTTTTTAAAAAACGGTCTACCGTCATTTCATTTTCTTCTAATGAAAAAGTGCAGGTCGCATATATTATGGTTCCGCCGCTTTTAAGGCATTTTGCCGCATTTTCCAAAATTTCTGCCTGACGTTCGGCGCATTTTTGCACGTTTTCAACGCTCCATTCTTCGACGGCTGTATCATCTTTTCTGAACATACCCTCTCCCGAACAGGGCGCATCGACCATAACAACGTCAAATATATTGCCGAAAACGTCGGCAAGGCGCGAAGTGTCCATACAGGTTGTGACGCAGTTTTTAAGCCCTAAACGCTCAATATTTCCGCCGAGTATTTTAAGCCGCGAAGGCACTGTCTCATTAGAAACCAGCAAGCCGCCACGATTTAATTTGTTTTTTAACTGAGTGCTTTTTCCGCCGGGAGCGGCGCACATATCCAGAATTTTTGAATCGGGTTTTATTTCAACGCACTCGGCAGGTGCCATTGCGGCGGGCTCCTGAATATATATCATACCTGCGTGATGAAACGGGTGGTTGCCTGCCCTTTGCGCGGTAAGGTAATATCCGTTTTCAACGTAAGGTATCTTTTCGCTGCCGAAGGGGTTAATTTTTTCAAAATCTTCAAGTGAGATTTTATCGGTATTTACCCTGAACCCCTTTACGCACGGCTCGGTCAGCGCGTGCTCATAATCCGCGTACTCGCTGCCTAAAAGCTGTTTCATTCTGTTTATGTATTCGGGTGGTAACTGTTTCATTTTAAGTTCATCTCACTGTAAAGCATACACATTGCCGCAGCGGTTACCGCCGCCGTTTCGCACCGCAAAATGCGGCTGCCGAGCGATATTATTTTGCCGCCCGACTCTTTTGCCGCCTCGATTTCGGCAGTTTCAAATCCGCCCTCGGGACCTATAAGTATACCGACGTTCATTCCGCTTTTTATTTGCGACAGCGCCCGTTTTGTGCTTTCCATACCGTCGGCGCACTCATAAGGCACCAAAAATATATCCATATCAGCCGCTTTTAAAAGCATTTGTTTATATGTTAAGACCTCGCCTATCTGAGGTATGAAACTGCGCTTGCTTTGTTTTGCCGCCGCCGCGGATATCGCCTGCCAGCGTTCAAGTCGGGATTTCTTTTTCTTTTCATCCAACTTTACAACACTGCGTTTCATCTCTACCGGAGTTATGCCGTAACAGCCGAGTTCTACCGCTTTTTGAACAATAAACTCAAACTTATCCGATTTGGGCAAGCCCTGAAACAAATGAATTTTTACAGGCAGATTTGTGTTCTGATAATTCTGCTTCTCTATATCGGCGATGACGGTGCCGTCGGCAAACGCGGCAATTTTGCACAGATCGCTCACGCCGTCACAGCTCACCAAAAAAGTGTCGCCCTCGCTCATTCTCAAAACATTTTTAATGTGGTTGTAGTCGTCACCGCTTATAAAATAACGTTCGCCCTTTTTGTTGTCTTTGCCGACAAAAAAATTATACATAAAACACCTCTTTACCGCTGCGGCGTAAAATTCGCGCGCAAATCGCGGCGCTTAAAGTTTGATTTTTGCAAGACCCGCCTCAGACGTCTCTTTGTAGCGTGAGGAAAGGTCGTTTCCGGTTTCTTTCATGGTTTTTACAACGCGGTCAAAAGAAATTTTACGCGTGTTCCACAAAAAACTTGAAAGATTTACCGCATTTATGGCTCGCATTGCCGCAACGGCATTTCGCTCAATGCAGGGTATTTGCACAAGTCCGCAAATAGGGTCGCAGGTAAGACCCAGATGATGTTCGATTGCAATTTCGGCGGCGTACTCAATCTTGTCGATAGAAAGATCGAAAAGTTCGCCCAAAGCAGCCGACGCCATGGCGCAAGCCGAGCCTATCTCTGCCTGACAGCCGCATTCCGCGCCTGAAATAGAGGCGTTTGTTTTTATAAGATCGCCTATAATTCCGGCGGTCATAAGTGCGTGATATATCCGCTCATCACTGAAACCGTTTTTTTGCTGATGGTAGTAAAGCACTGCCGGTAAAACGCCTGCGGCTCCGCAAGTCGGCGCGGTAACGATTGTTTCACCCGAAGCGTTTTGCTCGCTTACAGCAAAAGCGTAGGCACAAACCAGCCTGTTTTGACGGGTTTCGGCGCTCTCGTCTATATGCTCGGTGTTAAAGAGTGTTTTTGCCTTTTTTTGCACGCCGAGACCGCCCGGTAAAATACCCTCGCTGTTTATTCCCGTTTTTATGGCGGTTTTCATCGTGTTCCAGACTTTTTCAATGTGTTTTATAAAATCGGCGTTTTCAAACTCCGTTACATATTGCCATAATCTTATCGATTTTTCCTTGCAGTATGAGGCTATCTCTGAAAAACTGATGTGCGGATAAATATTATCCTCTGTTTCGGTGTCTGAATTTTCAAACACAATATTTCCGCCGCCTACGCTGAAAACACGCGTTTCGGCAATTCTTTTGCCGTCGCAATATGCGATAAGCCGCATTGTGTTCGGGTGGGGAATATTGTTGTCGGTAATATTGAATTCAATATCGCAATCAATAGGAGCAAAAGTTTTTTTAATAACGGTATCCGTGCCGTGGCCTTTGCCCGTTTTTGCAAGCGAACCGTAAAGCACCGCCTTGAATTTGTCGGCGTTTTTATTTTGTGATTTAAAAATTTTGCAGGCGCGCTCGGGGCCTATTGTGTGCGAACTTGACGGTCCGCGACCGATTTTATAAATTTCTCTTACGGTTGTCATACCCGGCACAAACGGTTCTCCCTTATTTATAAACAAAATTTTTGTTGAGGTTTAAATCTGTCTTGTATTTTTTTATATAGTATTTCGCCATATTCAGATTTTGCTCTGAAAAATTGCCGCATTCTTCGGGTTTTGCTCCGGGAATTTCGCCCTCAAACGCAAGCACAAAATCGCACATATCATTTACAAGCGCAAATACGTCTTCGCTTTTTAAATCGCCGAACATAACAAGATAACAGCCCGTTCGGCAACCCATAGGTCCAAAGTACACAACGTTTTCTTTTTGGGGCGAGTTACGCAAAAAAGTTGCACACAAATGCTCAATAGTATGAAGCGCCGGCATATCTATAACCGGCTCGCGGTTCGGCGCGGTAATACGCAGGTCAAACGTTGTAACCGTGCAGTCGCCGCACCTGTCGCGGCGTGAAACGTATAAACCCGGATACAGGTCAAGGTGATTTACTTTAAAACTTTCTATTTTGTTCATTGCAATTTCCTCACATAACATTTTTATTATGATACCGCAATATCGGCTTGATTGTCAATACGCATTTGTGTTATAATTACCGTAGTTTCAGACATTATAATAAGAGGTGATATTATGTCGGTAAAACTAAACGAGAATAAAGAAGTTGTTAAAAAAATCAAAGAGGGGCTCAAAAAGCGAGGCGGTTACTGCCCGTGTAAAATTCCGAAAACAGAGGACAACAAATGTATGTGCAAAGAATTTCGCGAACAGATTGCCGACCCCGACTTTGAAGGATATTGCCACTGTATGCTTTATTACAAATCAAAAGATTGAAAAGGAGTTTTTAATATGCCGATAATCCATATAAACGATGATAATTTTGAAAAAGAAGTTTTAAATCAACCCAAAACCGTGCTTTTGGATTTTTATGCCGATTGGTGCGGACCTTGTCAGATGATAGCCCCCATAGTTGCCGAAATTGCAGATGAGCACCCCGAATACGTTGTAGGCAAAATTAACGTTGACGACGAGCCTGTGCTTACTCAAAAGTTCGGTATATCGAGTATTCCGGCGCTGTTTGTTATAAAACAGGGCAAAACCGTTGCAAACACAATAGGTTACACCGAAAAGCAGGAAATTCTTGAAATGCTTGAATAAACCGACGCAAATTTTTAAAAAATACGCATCAACAGCCGCAGGCCGAAAATCGGTCTGCGGCTGCTCTATTTATATATGTATATACGGTGTTTTTGTTTTGTGTGTAAACGCAGGCGGCTGCTACTCAATCGGCAATACAAGGCGCGAACAGTAACGGCGGGTGTCTATCTCGCGGCCTGTGTACGGAGCAACGATACCA
>CAKSDJ010000022.1 GCA_934445015.1 uncultured Eubacteriales bacterium
CACTATTCGCACTACGGCCGTATGTGTCCTATCGAAACTCCTGAAGGTCCTAATATAGGTCTTATTTCGTATCTTGCAACTTATGCAAAGATTAACAAATACGGCTTTATTGAAGCGCCTTTCCGCCGTGTTGATAAGGCTACAGGCAAAGTTCTTGATGAGGTTGTCTACATGACCGCTGATGAAGAGGATGATTATGTAGTAGCACAGGCAAACGAACCTTTGGATGAAAACGGATATTTCGTTCATAAAAAGGTTAATGCCCGTATACGTGACAATTACAACGAGGTTGAGGCTTCTCGTGCAGACTTTATGGACGTATCTCCTAAAATGGTAGTATCTGTTGCAACTGCTATGATACCGTTCCTTGAAAATGATGATACAAACCGTGCTTTGATGGGTTCTAACATGCAGAAACAGGCGGTTCCGCTTCTTAAACCCGAAAATCCGATTGTTGCCACCGGTATGGAATATAAGGCGGCTGTCGATTCGGGCGTTGTTGTTCTTGCAAAACGCGCAGGCGTTGTAACCTATGTAAGTGCCGATGTTATTAAGATTCGCGCAAAGAACGGCGAAATTGATGAGTACAATCTTATTAAGTTTCTTCGTTCAAACCACGGCACATGTATTAACCAAAAACCGATAGTTTCTGTCGGAGATAAGGTAGAAGAAAAAGAGGTTATTGCCGACGGTCCCGCTACAAGCAACGGTGAAATATCACTTGGTCGTAACGCACTTATAGGCTTTATGACTTGGGAGGGTTATAACTACGAAGACGCCGTTTTGCTTAACGAACGTCTTGTGCGTGATGATGTATATACTTCTATTCACATTGAAGAGTACGAGATAGAATCACGCGATACAAAACTCGGACCCGAAGAAATAACCCGTGACATCCCCAATGTCGGCGATGACGCGCTTAAAGACCTTGATGAACGCGGTATTATCCGCGTAGGTGCCGAGGTTAAGGCAGGCGATATACTTGTAGGTAAAGTAACGCCTAAGGGCGAAACCGAACTCACCGCAGAAGAAAGATTGCTCCGTGCAATATTCGGTGAAAAAGCCCGTGAGGTTCGTGACACTTCATTGCGTGTTCCCCACGGTGAATATGGTACAATAGTTGATGTAAAGGTATTTACGCGCGAGAATTCATCTGAATTAAGCCCCGGCGTTAATGTTGTTGTTCGTTGCTATATCGCCCAGAAGCGTAAGATCTCGGTCGGCGATAAGATGGCAGGACGCCACGGCAACAAGGGTGTTGTTTCAAGAATTCTTCCAAGCGAGGATATGCCTTTCCTTCCAGACGGCACACCGCTTGATATAGTTCTTAATCCTCTCGGCGTTCCTTCACGTATGAATATCGGTCAGGTGCTTGAAGTACATCTCGGTTATGCCGCAAAAGCACTCGGCTGGAACATTGCAACACCTGTATTTGACGGTGCTCATGAGGCCGATATCCGTGAGTGTTTCAGAATGGCAGGTATGACAGAAGACGGTAAGGTCCAATTATATGACGGCCGTACAGGTGAACCGTTTGATAACAAAGTAACCGTTGGTTATATGTATTATCTTAAGCTTCATCACCTTGTTGACGATAAGATTCACGCCCGTTCAACAGGTCCGTATTCTCTTGTAACGCAACAGCCTCTCGGCGGTAAGGCGCAGTTCGGCGGTCAGCGTTTCGGTGAAATGGAAGTTTGGGCACTTGAAGCGTACGGTGCTGCATATACCCTGCAGGAAATTCTTACCGTCAAATCAGATGACGTTGTAGGTCGTGTAAAGACCTATGAGGCTATTGTAAAAGGTCAGAACGTGCCTAAGGCAGGTATACCCGAGTCATTTAAAGTTCTTGTTAAAGAATTACAGTCTCTCGGACTTGATATGTGTGTTCTTGACAAAAACGGTGATCAGGTTGATTTAAAACAAACATTTGATGACGATGATGATATAGGTCTTTCCAAACCTATAATCGCCGATGACGAATTTGACGGCACTGTCGTTGAAGACGGCAATTTTGACGGTTTCGGTCTTCAGGATGAAAACGGCGAAGATATTATAGAAGACGCTGAAGAAGCCGATTACGATACCATTGAAGAAGATATTTAACGGAGGGTGAGAATTTATGTCAGATGAAAAGAATTTAGCGTTTGAATCTATTAAAATAGGTCTTGCTTCTCCCGAACAGATCAGAAGTTGGTCTTACGGCGAGGTAACCAAGCCTGAGACTATTAACTACCGCACATTAAAACCCGAAACGGGCGGTCTGTTTTGTGAACGCATTTTCGGACCTACAAAGGATTGGGAGTGCCATTGCGGTAAGTATAAAAGAATTCGTTACAAGGGCAAAATATGCGAACGCTGCGGCGTTGAAGTAACCCGCGCAAAGGTTCGCCGCGAGCGTATGGGTACAATTGAACTCGCAGCACCGGTTTCGCATATCTGGTACTTTAAAACAATACCGTCAAAAATGGGACTCGCTCTCGACATTTCACCAAAATCGCTTGAGCACGTGCTTTATTTTTCACAGTATATAGTTACCGATCCCGGCGACACACCGCTTGAGAAAAAGCAGATTCTCAGTGAAAAGCAGTATCACGAAATGCGTGAAAAATATGAGGATGCTTTTGAAGCAGGTATGGGTGCCGAAACAATTAAAAAACTGCTTTGCGAAATTGACCTTGACAAATCCTGCACAGAACTTCGCGCAGAACTTGAAGAGGTGAGCGGTCAAAAACGTATTCGTATTTTAAAAAGGCTTGAAGTCCTTGAGGCTTTCCGTCAATCCGGTAACCGCCCCGAGTGGATGATTCTTGATGTAATTCCGGTAATTCCGCCCGATCTTCGTCCTATGGTACAGCTGGACGGCGGCAGATTTGCTACAAGTGACTTAAACGACCTTTACCGCCGTGTTATTAACCGCAACAACCGTCTTAAAAGGCTGCTTGAACTCGGTGCGCCCGATATAATTGTGCGCAATGAAAAGCGTATGTTGCAGGAAGCGGTTGATGCCCTTATTGACAACGGCAGACGCGGCAAACCAGTAACAGGTCCGAACAACCGTGCACTAAAATCACTTTCGGATATGCTTAAGGGTAAACAGGGTCGTTTCCGCCAAAACCTTCTCGGTAAACGTGTTGACTATTCAGGCCGTTCGGTTATCGTTGTAGGTCCTGAGCTCAAAATGTATCAGTGCGGCGTTCCTAAAGAAATGGCGCTTGAACTCTTTAAGCCGTTCATTATGAAACGTCTTGTGGAAACAAAGTCGGTTACCAATATTAAGTCTGCCCGTAAAATGGTAGAACGTGCTTCGACAGAAGTTTGGGATGCCCTTGAAATGGTTATCAAAGAACATCCTGTTCTGCTTAACCGTGCGCCTACACTTCACCGACTCGGTATACAGGCGTTTGAACCTGTTCTTGTTGAGGGTAAAGCTTTAAAACTTCACCCGCTTGTATGTACAGCATACAACGCTGACTTCGACGGCGACCAGATGGCTATTCACGTGCCGCTTTCGGCAGAGGCTCAGGCAGAGGCAAGATTCCTTATGCTTGCGGCTAACAACCTTTTAAAACCTGCTGACGGTAAGCCCGTTGCAGTTCCTACACAGGATATGGTTCTCGGCTCATACTATCTTACACTCGTTAAAAGCGATGAGATAGGCGCCAACAAGGTATTCCGTGATAAAGATGAAGCGATTATGGCTTATAATGACGGTGCAGTCGGTTTACACGCACCTGTTCGCGTCCGTATGTTTGATGAAAACGGTGTTGCCGCACTTGTTTGGTGCACAGTCGGATTTATAATATTCAATGAGTCAATTCCTCAGGATTTAGGTTTTGTTGACAGAACCGATCCTGCGCACAAACTTGACCTTGAATGGACTTTCAAACTTGTTGATCCTACCAAAAATACTATCGACTCTAACGATGACATTATCCAAAATAAAGTAGGCAAAAAGCAACTCGGAAAAATCATTGAGCGCTGTATTGATATTCACGGCACAAGTAAGTCCTCAATCGTGCTTGATAATATAAAGGCAACAGGATTTAAGTATTCTACAAAGGGCGCTATAACCGTTGCTGTTATCGATGCCGTTATTCCTCCCGAAAAGAAACAAATAATGGCAGACGCCGAAAAGCAGATTGACACCGTAACAAAAAATTACCGCCGCGGTCTTATAAGCGATGACGAGCGCAGCCGTCACGTAATTGAAATATGGAACAAAGCCACCGAGGATGTTGCCGATGCACTTAAAGGCAACCTCGACGAGTTTAACCCGATCTATATGATGGCTGATTCGGGCGCGCGTGGTTCTATGAGTCAGATACGACAGCTTGCAGGTATGCGCGGTCTTATTGCCAACACTGCAGGTAAGGTTATCGAAGTTCCTATCCGTGCCAACTACCGTGAAGGACTTAACGTTCTCGAATACTTTATTTCTTCGCGTGGTGCGCGTAAAGGCTTGGCTGATACGGCACTTCGTACCGCTGACTCAGGTTATCTTACACGTCGTCTGGTCGATGTATCGCAAGACGTAATTGTTCGTGAACTTGATTGCGGCACTGAAGACGGTCTTACAATATTCGACATTAAAGACGGCAACCATATGCTCGAACCTCTTGAAGAACGCCTTGTGGGCAGGTATTTGCTTCACAATGCCGTTCACCCCGAAACGGGCGAGGTTATATGTGATAATCAGCATATGCTTACCAAAGAGGATGCAAAGGCAATTGTTGATGCGGGAATAGAGCGTATTGAAATCCGTTCGATTCTTACCTGTCACAGTCACCACGGCGTATGTCAAAAATGCTACGGTGCAAACCTTGCAACAAACAAACCCGTAACAGTCGGCGAAGCAGTCGGCATTATAGCGGCACAGTCTATCGGTGAACCAGGTACACAGCTTACAATGCGTACTTTCCATACCGGCGGTATTGCTTCTACCGAAGACATCACGCAAGGTCTGCCTCGTGTTGAAGAATTGTTTGAAGCACGCAGACCCAAATATTGCGGTCTTATTGCAAAAATCGACGGCCGCGTGCGTATGGTCGAGGAAAAGCGCAGCAATGTTCTCATAATCACCAATGAAGAAACCATGGATGAGGAAAAGGTAGTTATTCCTTACGGTTCACGTATTCTTGTAAATGACGGCGACTATGTAAAAGCAGGCGATCTGCTTGTTCCCGGTGCAAAATATCCTCAGGATATTTTGGAAGCTCAGGGTCCCGAAGCGGTTGAAGAATATATCATTGCAGAAATTCAGAACGCATACCGCACACAGGGTGTTGATATTAACGATAAGCACATTGAGGTTATTGTTCGTCAGATGATGCGTAAGTTGCGTGTAACCGATCCCGGCTCTACCGAACTTTTGCAAAATGTAAGTTATGAATACAAAGAGATTGCCGATGCAAATGCAAAAGTGCAGGCTCGCATCGACGCAGGTGAGGAAGGTCTTACAAAGGCAACTTATCAGGCAACGTTGCTTGGTATAACAAAGGCGTCTTTGGCTACCGAATCATTTATGTCGGCGGCATCATTCCAGGAAACCACACGTGTTCTTACCGAGGCTGCAATCAAAGGTAAGGTTGACCCGTTGTTCGGTCTTAAAGAAAATGTTATTATCGGTCAGCTTATTCCTGCAGGTACGGGTATGAAGTGTGCCGAAATTAACCCCGAATCTGTTGAAGAAACCGATGAGGTTGCAGAAACAGAACCGGTTGAAGCGGTATAAACTGTCCGCTTACACTTAGCTTAAAACTCCTTATAAAGTATGGCAAAACGTCACGCTTTGTAAGGAGTTTTTGTTTTTTAATCTAAAATATCTTTTAATTTTTTTAAAGCGGCGGTTTCTATTCTTGAAACATAACTGCGTGATATACCGAGTTTTTTTGCAATTTCACGCTGTGTCAATTCCTGATAACCCTCTAATCCGTATCTCATATTTATTATTTGAAGTTCACGTTTGTTAAGTGTTTTTTTTATAACCGAACGTAGTTTCTGTATTTTTATTTTTTTATCCGTTTCATCTTCAATATTGCATTCATCCGCTATCACGTCAATCAAAGTAAGTGTATTTCCGTTTTTATCGGTGTCGATAGGGTCGCTTATATAAACGTCCTGAGAAGTTTTTTTGCTGTTTCTAAAATACATTAAAATTTCATTTTCAATGCAGCGTGCGGCGTATGTTGCAAGCCGTATTTTTTTGTCTGACTTAAAAGTATTTATCGCTTTTATAAGACCTATCGTACCTATTGAAATCAAATCGTCCTGTTCACATGATGCTGTATAGTACTTTTTTACAACGTGTGCTACAAGCCGCAAGTTATGTTCAATCAGTAAATTTTTAGCATTCACGTCGCCCTCGTCTTTTAGTTTAAGTAATTCTGCCTCTCGTTTTGCTGACAGCGGCGGTGGAAAAGAACCTGCGCCGGTAACATGCAAAGCCAAATAAATAATATTTGAAACAATTTGAGAAAGCAATTCAAAAAACATAAAATATTCCCCCCATAAAATATATGGTGCAGGACAAAATGTTAATTAAAATATTTTAAATTTTAAAAAAATAACTTTACCTTGCGGCTGTTAAATATTATAATAAATATGTTAGGGGGAATTTTAATTGGATTTTTTAACCGATATTGAAATTGCACAACAGTGCAAAATGCAACCGATAACAGAAATTGCAAAAAAAATAAATATTGATGATGAGCATATTGAGCAGTATGGAAAATACAAGGCAAAAATTGATGTTTCATTGCTGAATAACCAACGTAAAAACGGAAAATTGGTGCTTGTAACAGCAATTACACCAACTCCGGCAGGTGAGGGTAAAACAACAACAACAATAGGACTTGCAGACGGTTTAAGACGAATAGGTAAAGACGTAGTTGTAGCACTGCGTGAGCCTTCGCTTGGTCCCGTTTTCGGCATAAAGGGCGGTGCTGCCGGAGGCGGATATGCCCAGGTTGTTCCTATGGAGGATATAAATCTTCATTTTACGGGCGATTTTCACGCTATCGGTGCGGCTAACAATCTTCTTGCCGCTATGCTTGACAACCACATACAACAGGGTAATGCACTTGGCATTGATGTTCGCAAAATCACCTGGAAACGTTGTGTGGATATGAATGACCGCCAACTTCGCTTTGTTGTTGACGGTATGGGCGGTAAGGCAAACGGTGTTCCGCGTGAAGACGGTTTTGATATAACCGTAGCAAGTGAGATTATGGCGGTATTCTGCCTGGCAAATTCAATAACAGATTTAAAAGAGCGTCTTTCTAAAATAATTGTAGGTTACACCTATGATGATAAACCGGTCACAGCAGGCGATTTGAAGGCAGTCGGCGCTATGACTGCGCTTTTAAAAGACGCAATAAAACCAAACCTTGTACAAACCCTTGAGGGAACACCCGCATTTGTTCACGGCGGTCCGTTTGCAAATATTGCCCACGGCTGCAACTCTGTAATGGCTACAAAACTTGCCCTTAAAATTGGTGACTATGCTATCACAGAGGCAGGATTCGGTGCCGATTTAGGCGCAGAAAAATTTCTCGACATAAAATGCCGTATGGCCGGTATTGTGCCTAATGCGGTGGTTGTTGTTGCTACAGTGCGTGCTCTTAAAATGCACGGCGGACTTGACAAAAAAAAGCTTAACACCGAGGATTTAAATGCCCTTGAAAAGGGTATACCTAATCTTTTGCGCCACGTGTCTAACATTACAAAAGTTTACAAGTTACCGTGTGTTGTTGCTGTAAACCGTTTTCCTACGGATACCGATAATGAAATTGATTACATTATTAAAAAGTGTAAAGAGTTAGGGGTAAACACCGTGCTTTCTACCGTTTATGCCGATGGCGGAAAAGGCGGCGAGGCACTTGCACGTGAGGTTGTGCGTCTTTGTGAAACCGAAAACGGCAATTTTGACTTTGCTTACCAACTTGACAGCACAATTGAACAAAAAATAGAGGCAATCGTTAAAAAGATTTACGGTGGCGACGGTATAACCGTATTGCCAAACGCAAAAAAACAAATTGAACAACTTACTAAACTCGGTTTTGGCAAATTGCCCGTTTGCATTGCAAAAACACAGTACAGTTTTTCTGATGACGCTTCAAAGTTAGGTGCTCCCGATAACTTTACGGTTACCGTTAAAAATGTAAAGGTGTCGGCAGGTGCAGGATTTATAGTAGTTATGACAGGCGATATATTAACTATGCCGGGTCTTCCTAAATCGCCGGCGGCAGAACGTATAGACGTTGATGAAAACGGCAAAATAACCGGATTATTTTAAAAAAGGGAATACACTATTATGCTTCATGAAAATAATAATTTTAATACAATAGGTGCAATGATTGATTGCTCGCGAAACGCGGTTATGACAGTCGAACAGTTAAAAAAGTATATAACAATACTTTCAAAAATGGGATATAATCAGATTCATCTTTATATGGAAGATACCTATGAGGTTGACGGCGAAAAATTTTTCGGCTATTTACGCGGAAAATACTCAAAAAAAGAACTGCGTGAACTCGATGATTTTGCATACGGGCTCGGTGTTGAGTTAGTTCCAAATGTGCAAACACTTGCGCATCTTGCAACATTTTTAAAGTGGCGTCCTGAAATTGCTGACACAGGTGACATCCTTCTCGTCGGTGACGGTGCCGTTTACGATCTGATAAAAAGAATGTTTTCATCGCTCAGACAATGTTTCAGAACCGATAAAATACATATCGGTATGGATGAGGCGCATATGTTGGGTCGCGGAAAATATTATGATCTTCACGGTACAGAAAACCGATTTGATATACTTTTATCACATCTTCAAAAGGTATGTGCGCTTGCCGATGAATTCGGATTTAAACCGATGATGTGGAGCGATATGTTCTATCGGCTTGCAAACGGCGGCAACTATTATTCTGAAAAGGGTTCTTTTGACCGCTCAATAAGTGATAAAATACCTGCAAACGCTACACTTGTGTATTGGGATTATTACAGTACCGATAAAAAGCGGTACGAGTGTATGATTAAAGGTCATAAGCAACTTACCGATAAAATTATCTTTGCCGGCGGAGCATGGAAATGGCTTGGATTTGCGCCTAATAATTATTACTCGCTCAAGTCAACAAAAGCCGCAATCACATCGTGTATTAAATGCGGAATAAAAGAACTTTTAATGACAGCATGGGGCGATAACGGCGGTGAGTGTTCCGCTTATGCAGTGCTTCCTACACTTTGCTATGCGTCTTGTATTGCACGTGGCATTACAAAGATGCAGGATGTAAAAGAAGTGTTTAAAAGCAGTGTGGGTGTCGAATTTGACGATTTTATGAAACTTGATTTGCCTAACTTGCCTGAAAAGGCAGACGCTCCGATAAATCCTTCAAAATATATGCTGTATACAGACTGCTTTATGTCGACACTGAACAGCACGGTAAAACAGGGTGACGGTGCACGCTTTGCCTCTGCAGCAAAAAAACTACGCAATTCGGCAAAACGTGCAGGCGAATACTCCTACATATTTGAAACGCTGTCAAAATTGTGTTTTGTCCTTGAAATTAAGGCAGAAATTTGCAATAAAACGCGTGACGCATATAACAATAAAAACAACAATGAAATTGATTCGGTTATTTCAGATTACAAAAAAATGATTAAACGTACCGAGGATTTTTATAAAACGTTTAAAAAACAGTGGTTTACCGAGAACAAACCGCACGGATTTGACGTGCAGGATATCCGCATAGGCGGCTTGATCTATCGAATGAGATCATGTCTTGACCGACTTACAGAATACCGCAACGGCAACATTAAAAATATACCCGAACTTGACGAAGAACTCATTCAGCTTTCAACCGAAAGACTTAACTATAACAACTGGATAAATACAGTAAGTACAAATTCAATTTGATTACTTAACAAACAAAAAAGATGATGTGTTTTTACACATCATCTTTTTTATGGTTTAATACTGCATTAACCGCCGAGATACGCCTTGCGCACATCATCGCTTGCGGAAAGTTCTTCGCCTGTTCCGCTTAATACAATGCTGCCTGTTTCAAGCACGTACGCCCTGTCTGAAATCGCAAGCGATTTACCGGCGTTCTGTTCAACAAGCAATATCGTCGTGCCTTCTTTATTTATATCTTTAATAATTTCAAACACTTCGTCAACAAGCAACGGCGAAAGTCCCATTGAGGGTTCGTCAAGCATAAGCAGCTTAGGGCGCGACATAAGCGCACGTCCCATAGCAAGCATTTGCTGTTCACCGCCCGAAAGCGTGCCGGCAATTTGATTTTTACGTTCTGCAAGACGCGGAAAACGCTCATATATCTTTTCAATATCTTCTTTAAAAGTAGCGTCTTTTTTTATTGAATAAGCGCCCATAACAAGGTTTTCGTACACTGTAAGTTCCTGAAAAACCCGCCTGCCCTCAGGCACTTGCGACATACCGAGATGAACAATTTTATGACACGGCATTTTTGAAATATCATGTCCGTCATAAAAAACAGAACCGTGGCGAGAGGGTATAAGACCTATAACGCTTTGCATTGTTGTGGTTTTGCCTGCGCCGTTGGCGCCTATAAGTGTAACAATTTCACCGTCGTTAACTTCAAAACTTATGCCTTTAAGCGCTTGGATAACACCGTAGTAAACCTCTAAATCTTTAACTTCTAAAAGTGCCATCTGCGTTATCCTCCTATATATGCTTTAACAACTTCAGTATTGCTGAGCGCTGTTTCGGGGTCACCCTGTGCAAGAACCGTACCGAAATTCAAAACTGTTATTTCATCACAAAGACCGGATACGAATTTCATATCGTGTTCAATAAGCAGTATTGTAACATCATATTCATCACGTATACGGCGAACTATTTTCATAAGGTCGTCCGTTTCGTGAGGGTTCATACCTGCGGCAGGTTCGTCAAGGCATAAAAGTTTAGGGTTTGTTGCAAGAGCGCGTGCAATTTCAAGTTTACGTTGTTTGCCGTACGGCAGATTGCAGGATGTTGTGTTGCGTTCTTCTTCAAGACCTACAATTCTTAAGATTTCTTTTGCGCGTTCGCGCATCGCTTTTTCGGTTTTAAAGTGAACAGGCAATCTCAGTACGCTTGCAACTACACCGCACTTGAATTCGGGCTGATTGTGAAGTCCGACCATTACGTTGCGTATTACCGACATATTGTTGAAAAGTCGTATGTTCTGAAAAGTACGTGCAATACCTTTGTGATTTATAGTTTCCTGACCTTTTCCGGTAAGATCTTCACCGTCAAGCCAAAATTTTCCGGTGGTGGGCTTATATACACCCGTTATCATATTGAAAACAGTGGTTTTACCTGCACCGTTAGGACCTACAAGTCCGTATAACTGACCTTCTTTTATTTCAAGATTAAGATCGTGAACTGCTTTAAGTCCGCCGAATGATATGCCCAGATTTTCGGTTTTCAAAATAACTTTATCCATTACTTTTTAACCTCCTTATCAGGCTTATCGGGTGTGTACGGCGATGATACCTGTAAATCAACCGATAAAACTTCGTCCATTTTAATTTTAGTAGGCACACGATCCCATTTTGCTTCATCGTCTTTGATTTTTGCAGGATTGTGCTTTTTAAATCTGTTGATTGCGTTTTTAATGCTGTGTGCGTCTCTGAAACCTTTAAGGGCAGGTGCGTTGTTATAAATAACAAGCACAATAAGCACAAGCGCATAGAACAAATCCTGAAGAACTGCAAGATTACCTGTAAGTATTGTCTGAAGTTTTACATCAAGCAATGTAATAAGTGTTGCCGCAATAATAGAGCCGTTTATACTGCCCATTCCGCCTAAAACAACCATTACAAGAATTTCAATTGAGTAGTTATAACTGAACATCGTGCTCTGAACAGTAAAGTTTGAATAGCTGTAAAGTACGCCTGCAATGCCTGCAAAAAATGACGAAACGGTGAAAACAATAAGTTTGTATTTTGTAATATTTATACCGGTTGCTTTTGCAGCAATTTCATTATCGCGTATTGAGGTAATCGCTCTTCCGTGTTTTGAGTGTATAAGGTTCTGTATTACGGCAAGGCAACCTATAACCAAAACAAACGCAAATATAAACAGGTAGTTTTTATCATATCGGGGAGTATTAAGACCGAGTGAACCGCCAAATGTATCATCGCTTGAATTCATAAAAACAGAACGCACTATTTCACCAAAAGCAAGCGTTACTATTGCAAGGTAGTCACCCTTTAGTCTGAGTGCCGGCAATCCGATAATAACACCGAATACAGCGGCAATCAGTCCGCCTACTATAAGCGATACCAACAGGGTAGGGAACTCACCGATAAGCGGCTCAAGTATAACTGCGGTTTTACCGCCAAGATATGCGCCTATGCACATAAAACCGGCGTGACCGAGCGAAAGCTCGCCCAAAAATCCTACTACCATACTCAGTGATACCGCAAGCATAATAGCAATTGCTATTTTTTCAAGCAAATAAACATCTGAACTTTTAAGTGCTCCTGAAAACGACAGCAGGGAAAACAGTATCGTAACGGCTGCCAGAACAACATAACTTATATAATGTTTCCATTTAATGTTTTTTACATTAGCCATTATACTTTTTCCCTCCTCTTTTTACCCAATATACCGGTAGGACGTACCAAAAGAATAATAATCAGTATTATAAATTCAATAGCGTCTGTGTAGGGGGCAACTGCAGGTATTGTGAGTGAAATAGCCTCTACAATGCCCATAAGTATGCCGCCGAGCATTGCACCCGGTATCGAGCCTATACCGCCTATAACCGCTGCTGTAAACGCTTTTATACCGGGCATTGCACCGAGCGTGTTGGTAAGGCTGGGCGATTTCATAAGCATAAACAGACCTGCAAATGCAGCAAGACCGGAGCCTATTGCAAACGTTATCATTATTATTCTGTTTACGTTTATGCCCATAAGTTGAGCGGCACCCTTATCCTCCGACACCGCTATCATAGCGCGACCGGTACGGGTGTATTTAACAAACAGGCTTAACGTTATCATAATTATCGTCGAGCATACAAGCGTAACAATGGTATATACCGGAACAGTAATTCCTATAAAATGCAGGTTGCCCAAATTTGCAATGTTAACCATTTTCGGTGCAGAGCCGAATATTATCTGTGCCGACGACTGCAACAAATAACTTACACCTATGGCGGTTATAAGTACCGCCAGCGGCGAGGCACCGCGCAACGGCTTATAAGCAACTCTTTCAATAACAATGCCAAGCGTTACGCAAAAAATTATTGCTACAAGCAAACCTAAAAAAGGATTGCCGAGGGCAGTCATGGTTACATAGAGCATATAACCGCCTACCATAATTATATCGCCGTGTGCAAAGTTCAGCATCTTGGCAATACCGTATACCATTGTGTAGCCGAGTGCTATCATAGCGTATGTACTGCCCATGCTGAGACCGTTTATCAATGTTTCAATAAATTTCATAAAAATACCCATATTATGACAATTTGCCGGAGCAGGAAAAACTGTGCCGGCAAATGTACTGATTATTATTTTAGTAGTAAATTACTGAGCAGAGTTAGCAACCTTAAGTGTATACTTGATAGGCTCTTTTTCAACATAGCCGTTCTTTTCCCATTTAATGTTGTTACCGGTAACACCGCTGAATGTATAACCGTTTGTAAATTCATCTTTAAGTATATCACAAAGGTCTGATGCAGAAATTGTCACGTCAATTTCTTTTCCGTCGTCAATCGCTTTTTTCATCGCGTTATAGATTGCATATACACAGTCATAAGCCGATGCACCGAATTGGTTAAGCGTATCTGTACCGAATTTATCAGTATACTTTTTAATGAATTCTGCGGCATCGCCTGTTGTAGCGTTTGAGTCAAAGTGTGAAAGCATTGAAACTTCCTGCGGAATAACGTTGAAATCTTCAAACTGACCTGCCAAACCGTCAAATCCGTCACAACCGTAGTATATAGCGTCGGGAGATATAATTTCTTTTGCCTGAGTCATAAATACAGTTGCCGGTTGATAGTATATAGGCATAAAGATGAACGTGCAGTCTTTAAGTGTTGTGATCTGTGATGAGAAGTCCTGAGCATCGCCGGTAAATACTGCCTCAACAGTTTCAATTGAAGAATTAAGCGCTTCTTTGAACTGCTTGTATATGCCGTTTGAATACGGGTCGTCCGATTTATAGAAAATGCCGATTTTATCAAGACCCAAGGCGTTTATGTATTCCGCTGCAACTTTACCCTGGTTGCCGTCAGCAAAGCACATCTGGAAACCGTTTTCGTATTTTGGAATATCGTCACCCGAGGCTGAAGGAGTAATAAAGAAAACGTTATCTTCAACCGATAGTTTTGAAAATTCAAGTCCGGGAGCGGTTGTAACTGTACCCAAAGACACCTGCATACCGCCTTCAAGCATGCTTGCATAGTTTGCAGCAACATTTGTTGCTTTGTTTGTATCATCGGTTGCAACAAGTTTAAACTTAACGCCGTTTAAACCGCCGGCTTCGTTAATTTCATCAACCGCCATTTGCGCAGCATTTTTAACTGCTGTACCGTAAACTGCGGCACTGCCGGTAAGCGGGCCGGAAAAACCGATAACATACTCTTTGTTACCTGATGTGTAGTTTGCGCCGCCGCAAGCAGTAAGACAAAGCATTAAGCACAGTGCCATAGTGGCAGCAACTAACTTTTTAAACATTGACTTCATAAATAAAACTCCTTTTCAAAATAATACAATATGCAGTAAAAATACTGTTATTATGGCTAATATTATAGCATAACATAACGGTTTTGTTAACTGTCTAATTTAACAAAATCTTAATATTCTTTTTTTATGAAAACATAAAATTTCACTAAAAACGCTCAAAAAACAGTATGAAATTGTAATTAACTGTTAAAACAATGTTTATATTGTAAAATTGCAGTAAAAAAATCCATCCATCACTTGATGAACGGATTTTTTAAAACCATAACCCTATTAACCTAATTCTTTAATGCGAGCTTGCGCTGCGGCAAGACGTGCAATCGGAACACGGAACGGTGAGCATGAAACATAGTCAAGACCGATCTTGTGGCAGAATTCTACGGATACAGGGTCGCCTCCGTGTTCACCGCATATACCGCAGTGCATTTCGGGGCGTACCTTTTTACCTAAGGTAACTGCCATTTCCATAAGTTTGCCTACGCCGTTCTGGTCAAGTTTCGCAAACGGATCGTTTTCATAAATCTTGCTGTCATAATAAGCGGTAAGGAACTTACCTGCATCATCACGGCTGAAACCAAAGGTCATCTGTGTAAGGTCGTTTGTACCAAAGCAGAAGAACTCGGCTTCTTTTGCAATTTCATCCGCAGTAAGACAAGCTCTCGGAATTTCAATCATGGTACCTACTTCATACTTAAGGTCAATGCCGGCAGCCGCTATTTCTTCATCGGCAGTTGCAACAACAATGTTTTTAACAAACTTAAGTTCTTTAACTTCGCCTGTAAGCGGAATCATAATTTCGGGAACAATATTCCAATCGCTGTGTGCTTTTTTAACGTTTATAGCAGCGCGGATAACTGCTTTTGTCTGCATTTTTGCGATTTCGGGATAGGTAACGGCAAGACGGCATCCGCGGTGACCCATCATCGGGTTAAACTCATGTAGACCGGTGATAATATTCTTGATTTCTTCAACCGTTTTACCCTTAGCGTCGGCAAGCAGTTTAATTTCTGCTTCTTCGGTAGGTACAAACTCGTGAAGCGGTGGGTCAAGAAAACGTATGGTTACGGGGCAGCCTTCAAGAGCCTCGTAAAGTTTTTCAAAGTCACCCTGCTGATAAGGCAAAATCTTGTCGAGTGCTGCTTCGCGTTCCTCAACCGTATCAGAGCAGATCATTTCGCGGAAAGCGGCAATTCTGTCGGGTTCAAAGAACATATGCTCGGTACGGCAAAGACCAATGCCTTCAGCACCGAGTTCGCGAGCCTTTTTAGCGTCGGCAGGTGTGTCTGCATTTGTGCGGACTTTAAGTGTTCTGAACTCATCTGCCCATTTCATAATTCTGCCGAACTCGCCTGCGATTTCAGCGTCAACAGTCGGGATAATTCCGTCATATATATTACCGGTAGAACCGTCAATTGAAATAAAGTCGCCTTCGTGATAGGTTTTGCCTGCAAGTGTAAACTTTTTGTTCGCTTCATCCATAATGATGTCGCCACAGCCCGATACACAGCAAGTACCCATACCGCGTGCAACAACTGCTGCATGGCTGGTCATACCGCCGCGAACCGTAAGAATACCCTGTGATGCTTTCATACCTGTAATATCTTCAGGTGATGTTTCAAGACGAACAAGAACAACTTTTTCGCCGCGGGCATTCCAGTTTTCTGCATCTTCTGCAGTAAATACAACCTTACCGCAAGCGGCACCGGGTGATGCACCGAGACCTTTGCCTGCAGGAACAGCGGCTTTAAGCGCTTTAGCGTCAAACTGCGGATGCAAAAGGGTGTCAAGGTTGCGCGGGTCAATCATAGCAACAGCCTGTTTTTTGTCAATCATACCTTCATCAACAAGGTCGCAAGCGATTTTAAGCGCTGCTTTTGCGGTACGCTTGCCGTTACGTGTCTGAAGCATATAAAGTTTTCCGTCTTCAACGGTGAATTCCATATCCTGCATATCGCGGTAATGGTCTTCAAGAATTTGACAAACCTTATTAAACTCGGCAAATGCTTCGGGGAATTTCTCTGCCATTTCGGCAATAGGCATAGGTGTGCGAACACCTGCAACAACATCTTCACCCTGAGCATTTGTAAGGAACTCGCCCATAAGTCCGGGTTCACCAGTAGCGGGGTCACGTGTAAATGCAACACCTGTACCGCAGTTGTCGCCCATATTACCAAATGCCATCATCTGTACGTTAACAGCGGTACCCCATGAATACGGAATATCGTTATCACGACGGTAAACGTTTGCACGGGGGTTGTCCCATGAACGGAAAACAGCTTCAACAGCACCCATAAGCTGCTCTTTCGGGTCTGTGGGGAAGTCTTTACCGATTTTTGATTTGTATTCTGACTTAAACTGTTCAGCAAGAATCTTGAGGTCATCGGCATTAAGTTCAACGTCCTGCTTAACGCCTTTTTCCTCTTTCATTTTGTCGATAAGTTCTTCAAAATATTTTTTGCCGACTTCCATAACTACATCGGAGTACATCTGTATAAATCTTCTGTAGCAGTCGTAAGCCCAACGTGCATTGCCGCTCTTGGCAGCCATTGTTTCAACAACATCTTCGTTAAGACCGAGGTTAAGAATGGTATCCATCATACCGGGCATAGAAGCGCGTGCGCCTGAACGAACAGAAACAAGAAGCGGGTTTTCTTTATCACCGAATTTTTTACCGGTGATACCTTCCATTTTGTCGATGTATTCCATAATCTGTGCCTGAATATCATCGTTGATTTTTCTGCCGTCTTCGTAGTACTGTGTGCAAGCTTCTGTGGTAACCGTAAAGCCTTGCGGAACAGGGAGACCTATTTTGGTCATTTCTGCAAGGTTTGCGCCTTTACCGCCGAGAAGCTCACGCATTGAAGCGTCGCCTTCACTGAAAAGGTAAACATACTTGTGACTCATTTACGAATCAACCTCCTAATAAATTACGGATTTAAAATCCATTGTTAACGGTATTAAAAGTAATACCTCATAGGTATCGGAGTTATTATATCAGTTTTTAAAGTAAAAATAAAGATTTTTTTAATCGCAGTCAGCATTTTTGATATTTTATTCAATTTATTTAACTTTTTATGGTAAAAAAACGGTATTTTTAACAAAAAAATACCGCCCATATAATAACGGGCAGTGTAAAATCAATCAGTTTCTGAATTTTTCAACTTGTGTGTATATAACTTTTCCTACGGCGGTACCAACCAGAATTGTTACAATAAGTTCAATTAAAAAGTTGATTGTCAATATTGTAAGCAGCACCGACATAACCGCGCCGCCAAATGAGGTTTTCGAATAAAAAAGTATATATGAGGCCATAAACAGAACCGTATTTAAAACAGGAACCGCTGCCGAACACAGTCCGAAAACCCAAAGGCTGCTCTTGCCTCTTTTTTCAAAAGCCGAAAAAATGAGTCCCGCAACAAGACCGGTAACAATTCTCGGTACAAAACAGGTAACAATATACCCAAAAGCGTTTTCGCTGAAAAGCGGTGCAGCACTCGGATCTATCATAAAACCGATTCCGAAAGCCTGCAAAAAGCTTGTAAGCCCAAACACAAATCCCAAAACAGTTCCGCCCGCAACACCTGTGCATACCGCGCCCAATGCTACCGGAATAGTCATAAGCGTGATTGAAAACGCGCCGGTTATTGTTATATAACCTATAGGTGTAAAGTTCATAACGAGCATAAGTGCTATGAACATTGCCGTCAGCACCAAGTTATATGTGCCGCCCTTTTTTAATTTTGTCATAAAAATACCTCCGATACTGCCCGTAAACGGTGCAGTTCTATAATATTTGACATATATTATTTGATAAAATCAATTATGTCTGTGTATTCGCATAAACTCCATATAGTTTATCCACGCGTGGCGTGACAAAAAATGTTTTGTCGGTGCCATAAAAATTCCAATGTTTCCGTTAAGCAATTTTTCGCCGCCGGTCAAAAAATGATCGCATTCTTCAATACCGAAAAGCCCCATATTCTCCCACGCTTGCGAAGCGGCAACGCAACTCAGTTGCTCTGATTTTTGATCTGCCCAATAATCAAGTTCGGCAGTGTTTACGCACACGTTACGCGGTGCTATGCTCGCTAAAAGGTAGTGTTGGTCAAAATCTGCGGCATATGCCTGATTTCCGTACTTTAAATAGTTTTTGCAGAACCAACAGGGGAATGCCCTTGTAATAACTTCAATAGTTTCGCCGCGAAAATCTTTTTCTACTGCAAAATTACCGTCGCTGTCGGGCAGGCCGCTGCCGCCGCGCGCAACAGCAGCACCGGAACATCCCGAATTGTTTGAAAAAGCAAAAGCGAAACGTTCATCCATCATACCGGTAAACAAAGCGGTCTTTCCGAGACGCGAGTGACCGAGAATAGCAACGTTTTCAGGATCGGTACCGTCAACGGTAAGAACATAATCAAGTACCCTCATATTTGCAAATGCCCAAAGGCCTATTTTTCCGCAGTCGGTGTCGTTCTGTCTTCCGTCCGGAAATATAAGCGGTGCAATACCTGTGGTAAAATCATTGTCATCACTCGTTATATCGACATACGAGTATGTGTATATATCGTATTCGTTTTCTGCAAGTTCTTCTATAGGGAAATATATGTTAGGAACTTCTCTTTGAATGTTTATGCAAATAATTACCGGATGCTTTTTACCGTCGCGGTGGAGTAATCTGTATACTGGGAACGTATGACTTCCGTTTTTATTTGACATAGTAAAATCAACTTTTGAAAAAAATACATTACCCCTGTCAAATCTGTCGTCGATTAACTTTTCATTTTCAACGCTGATCTTAAAATCATTTTCAGGTAAATAACCGTATTCTTCGCGTTGCAAAATTTCAAGCATCTCTTCGCGTGATTTAAGCGGCGGAAGATTGCGCTTTTTGAGTTCTTCTTTAATCATAACAACACCCCGTGTTTATTTATTTTTATCGTAAATTTCACGTAGACCGTCCAACAGCAGATTTGCGTTATATATAATGTCACTTTTGCAATGCAGAATAACGTCCTTTGAAAGGCCCCCTGTTGCAATAACGGTAGGAACTTCGCCGAGTTCATCTGCGATTCTTTCAAGCATACCGTCTATCATAGCAGCGGCGCCGAACACAAGACCCGATTTCATACAGTCTACCGTGTTTGTACCTATAACCGATTTGGGCGCATTTATGTCAATAGACGGCAACTGTGCGGTATTTTCACTCAAAGCCTTAAGTGTTAAATTTACACCTGCAGATATGGCACCGCCTATGTAAGCACCGTTTTTATCAATAACGCTGATCGTAGAAGCTGTACCCATATCGATTACAACACAGGGCAGGGTGTATTCGCTTATTGCGCCTACCGCGCCTGCAACAAGGTCTGCGCCGAGTTGCGCGGGATTGTCGATTTTTATATTTAAGCCGGTTTTAACACCGGGTCCTATTTCAAGCGGCACAATATCGCAAAGCAGCGAAACCGCGTTGCACACCGCACCGCCCACCGACGGCACAACAGATGATACAATACAGTCCTCAATATTCACATAATCAAAATCGTGCAGTTCAAGTACGTTTTTTATTTCAACCGCATATTGATCCGCAGTAGAACCGTGCATTGTGGCAAGACGTGCCGTAAAGCATAAAACTTCATTGCCATACACGCCCAAAGTAATATTTGTGTTGCCTATATCTATTGCAAGAAGCATCAAAATACCTCCCCCTAATATCACGGTTATTATAGTACATTCGCGTTGTAAAAGTCAATCTTAATTTTAAAAAAGTTGACATTCGCAAAAAATATGTTATAATGTTAATTGCTGTTTGAATATCAGTTCAGATACAGTTCCTTGCCCCGTAATAAATTTACGGAGCCATATGACCAAAAGGAGGTGCAACAAAATGACCAATAAGTATGAGGCTGCACTTGTTCTTTCAGTGGCAAACGGTGAAGAAGCCGTAAACACTCTTAAAGAAAAGTTTTATGACCTTATAGCAAAAAACGGTACGGTCGAAAATGTTGATGAATGGGGTAAACGCAGACTTGCGTATCCTATCAACGATGAAACCGAAGGTTACTACGTGTTTACAACCTTTGAAAGCGAACCGTCCTTTCCTGCCGAGCTTGAGCGTATCGCAGGTATTACCGAAGGTGTACTTCGCGTAATGGTAATCAGAAAGTAATGGGGGATTTTAATGTTTAATCTTGTAGTATTAACGGGTCGTCTTACGGCAGACCCCGAACTAAAAACGACACCGAACGGTATACCCGTTACGTCGTTTTCCATTGCAGTAAACCGTAACTACCGTGCAGGTGAAGAACAGCAAACTGACTTTATCAACATAGTTGCATGGCGTCAGCGCGCAGAGTTTATCACCAAGTATTTTAAAAGGGGCAGTTTGATCGGCATTGAGGGTTCTATTCAGACTCGCAAATATACCGATAAAAACGGCAATAACCGCACAGCGTTTGAGGTTGTTGTTAACAATGTTCAGTTCGTTGAGTCAAAACGCGACGGTGCAGCAACATCGCCTGCGCCCAGCAGTGAGCCTGCTTCGTTCAGCAACGCTGACGCAAGCGACTTTACCGAGATTGACGGTATGGACGATGATTTGCCCTTCTGATTTTATTTAAAGGAGGAACTTTTCGATGGAAAAGACAGATAGACCGCTTCACAGAAAGCCTCGCAAAAAGGTATGCCATTTTTGCGCAGACCGTGTAGAAGTAATTGACTATAAAGATGTAGCACGCCTTCGCAAATACGTTTCAGAGCGTGCAAAAATACTTCCGCGCAGAGCAACAGGTACTTGCGCACGTCACCAGCGTGCTCTTACCACTGCAATAAAGCGCGCCCGTCAGGTTGCTTTACTTCCGTACAGCAACGACTGATTTTACGTCAAATTATTAAACCCGAAGGTAATTTGCCTTCGGGTTTTAATTTTTTATACAAGTTCACCTATGCAGTAATCGTCTTGCACGGATTTTATTAAAACGTTATGTATTTGTCCGGTGAGATTTTTTTGCGTTTTAACAACAACACGTGAGTAATTTGCAGTGTAACCTTCCGCAAAATCTGTGTTACTGGTTTCAAACAGAACAGAAAGCGTTTTGCCGCACATTTTGTTTAAAAACTCGGCTTCACACACGCCGGCGGCATTTGCCATAATATGCGCACGTCTTTCTTTTTCGGATTTATTTACTTGAGGTTTCAGTTCTGCGGCAATCGTGCCCGATCTTTGTGAATATGCAAATATATGCGTTCGTGCAAAAACCGTTTTTTTAACAAAAGCAAGGCTTTGTTCAAATTCCTGCTCGGTTTCACCGGCAAAACCTACCATAATGTCGGTGGTGATTGCGGCGTCTTCAAATGTGCCGCGTATTCTTTTAACCAAGTCATCATAAAATGCCGTATCATAATGACGGTTCATACGTTTCAGTGTTGCGTCACAACCCGATTGAAGCGATAAGTGAAATTGCGGGCAGAACTTAGGCTGGGCTTTCATACGTTCCAGCATTCGGTCGGTTATATGGTCGGGTTCAAGCGAGCCCAGTCTGACGCGGCAAATTTTATCAACTGCACAAACTGCGTCTATTGCATCGCACAAATCAAACGTTTCGCCTTTGCCGTATGATGTAAGGTTAATACCAACTAACACTATTTCGCAAAATCCGTTTTCTGCAAGTCTTTCTGCTTCTTGCTTTATATCCTCAATGTTTCGTGAACGCACTTTTCCGCGGGCAAAGGGTATAATGCAGTATGTGCAGTAACGCTCACACCCGTCCTGTATTTTCATAAACGCGCGTGTGCGCTCATTGAACCGACTGATACCTGCTGTATTGTAAAGGTCGCCGGTTTTATGTGTGCTGATATCAAAAACGCGATTGTTGTTATATTTATTTACGGCGTCAACAACCTTTGAAATGTCACGGTTTCCGATTATAATGTCAGCGTTCGAAAGCTTTTTTGCATCGTCCGGAAATGCCTGCACCATACATCCTGTAAGCACAATTACCGCATCGGGGTGTTCGCGTCGGCAACGCCGCACTATCTGCCTTGTCTTGCGGTCACTTTCGGCAGTAACGGTGCAAGAGTTAATAACAACAGCATCTGACGGCAAATTTTTGTCATTTGTGTGGCCTGATTTTATAAGCGCTTCGCGCATTGACTCGGTCTCATACTGATTAACCTTGCATCCAAGCGTGTGAAAATATATGTTCATTTATTTACCTCGTTAAAAATCTCATTAAGTATTTTAATAAAAATAAATTTACTTGTCAACTGTTATTGAAATTAAAGTACAGTTGTGTTATAATTAACCGAATAAATTGAAGGAGTGGTTTAACT